>CAYNYG010000003.1:149402-171043 GCA_964401365.1 uncultured Planctomycetales bacterium
GGCCCCCCTCTCCTTCAGGCGACGCTCCGTGAGTCCTCCCGAACCCGCACCAGTCCCGTCGAAGCGTCACCGGGCGCTGGACATGCTCGACCGCATTACGGCGCTGCGCCGCCGCTTCGAGGCCGACGCCCCCGCGATTCACCCCGCGGCAGCCCCGCAGCGCATCCTCTTCAACAGCCAGTTCGCCTGGCCCTTTGGTCCGGTTGAATATGCCCTGGCCGCGGCACTGCGCCTCCGCGGACACGACGTCGACATGGTCGGCTGCGGCGGGTTGCCGCGCTACTGCGAGCTGCGCACGCGCTCGCAAGCGCGGCCGGCCTGCGAGAAGTGCGTGCGGCACCTGTCGCAGCGGCTCGACGCCTTCGACCTGCCGCGCACGTTCCTGCGCGATGTTCTGGCCGCCGGCGACCTCGCCGACGCCCGAGAGAAAGCGGAGCGCGGCCCGGTTCACGATCTGTTGCGCCTCGAGGAGTGCGGCGTGAAGATCGGGCGCCTGGCCTTCCTGAACCTGTTCCACTACTTCCGCATGTACCCGCTGAGGATCGAGGGCGAGCTCGAAACCGTCTTCCGCGAGGGTGTCGAGTCGGGCGTCCTCATCGCGCGCGGCGCGCAGCGCATCCTCGACGACCGCCGGCCGGACCTGCTCGTGACCGTCAACGGCAAGTTCCTGCAATGGGCTCCCTGGGTCGAGCTCGCCCGCCGCCGCGGCGTCGACGTGCTCACCTGGGAGGACTACCACGTCCGCGACGGCGGTGTAATCTTCGCCATCAACGAGATTGCTCACACGATGCGCGTCGACGACCGATCCTGGCAGGAGGCGCTGCGGCGACCCTTCGACCCGGCCGAGCGACGCCAGGTGCGCGACTACCTGGCCGACTGGTCGGCGCAGAAGAATACACCCTGGAAGTACTACGGCGATGGCGCTGTGCGCGACGCCGGCGCGGTCCGTGCCGCTCTGCACCTGCGCGAGTCGGCGCCGATCGTGGCCCTGTTCCCCAACCTGGTGTGGGACAGCACGTCGGTCGGGTACGAGTCCGCCTTCGCCAGCATGTACGATTGGCTGTTCCACGCGATTGACTACGCGCGCCGCCGGCCGGACCTCGAATTCGTCATCCGCACGCACCCCGGCGAGGCCGTCCTGCCGGCGGAGTACCGCTGCGGCTTGACCGTGGCCCAGGTAATCCGCGGCGAGCGACCCGACCTGCCGCCGAACGTACAATTGCTCGCCGGCGATCATCCCGTCACCAGCTACGCGCTGGGCCACATTGCCAGCGTCGTCATGGTCTACACGTCGACGCTCGGAGTGGAGTTTCCGGTGCGCGGCATCCGCCCGTGGGTCGCCGCGAACGCCTACTACACGCGCAAGGGATTCACCCTCGACCTGGAGTCCCCGCGGCACATGTGCCGCCTGCTCGACGCCGATTGCTTCGACAACCGGCTTTCGGCGCCACAGATCGAGCGCGCCGAGCGCCTGGTTCACCTGATCCGCTTCCGCCGGGTGCTGCCGTTTCCCTGGCTCCACGACGACGGGCGGTTTGAGCTGCCGTCCTTCGACGCACTGGCACCCGGGGGCGATCCGCGCATTGACGACCTGTGCGAGCGAATCCTGTCCCGCGCGGCGCTGATCGACATCGGCGCGCCCGCCGCGAGCGTACCCTGACGCGCGGCCGCACGCCCCGCCCGCCGCTCAAACGCCGATATCTTCGTTCCACACCTCCGGACTGCGCCGGATGAACTCCTGCATCAGCCCCTGGCACTCGGCCTCCGCGTCCGGTGCATGCTCGACTTGCACGCCGCGCTGCCTCAGCAGCGCCTCGGCACCCATGAAGGTGCGGTTCTCGCCGATGACGACGCGCGGGATTCGATACAGCAGGATCGCGCCGCTGCACATGTCGCACGGGGACAGCGTCGTGTACAGCACGGCGCGCCGATACTCGCATGCCGTGCGCCGCCCGGCGTTCTCCAGCGCGTCCATCTCTCCGTGCAGGATCGCGGAACCGCGCTGCATGCGTCGGTTGTGTCCGCGTCCGACGATCGCGCCGTCCAGGACCAGCACGGAGCCGACCGGGATTCCGCCCTCGGCCAGCCCACGCCGCGCCTCGTCGATCGCCGCGCGCATGAACTCGTCCATGCGCACATCGTAACGGCAGTCACCGGCGGCGTGGCGTTCGGGCCGCAGGCAGGCACGGCGCGTGGTGGGAGATGCGTGCATTTCCGCTGCGCATCCTCCTCGGAATTCCTTAGAATCGCGCTGCATCCGTACGTCGCCTGTTCCTCGTCCCGAAAGGAGTCCCGACGTGCCGCACGTTCGATCGGAGCTGCCCGACCTGGCCGCCTCCAACCATGAATCGGCGCCCGCTGCCGCGCCCTCGCGTCGCCGCGTCCTGGCGGGGGGCCTGGCCGGCGCCGCGGGTGCCGTTCTGAGCGGGTGCGCGGGCCCGCAGCGCCGCGCTTCGCTGGAGGCGGCGCACTCCTCCGAGAACGAGGACGCGCGCGGGTTCCTGCGCGCGTATGACCGCGAGATGCAGCGGCTCTACACGGACGCACAGCAGGCCGCCTGGATCGCCGCCACCGACGTCAGCGACGCCCATTCCGCCGCCCGCGCCGCGGCCCAGAAGCGCTACGACGCCTTCGTCGGCGCCGCGCCACGGATGGAACAGATCTCGTCGCTGCGCCGCCGCGCCTGGCGACTGGAGCCTCTGGTCGCGCGGCAGCTCGACCGGGCCTGGTCCGCGGCGGCCCACGCGCCGGGAACGGTCCCGCAGCTCGTAGCTCAGCGGGCGGACGCCGAGTCCGCCCAGTCCCAGACGCTCGACGGGTTCGCGTTCGTCGTGCGCCAGCCCGGCCGCCCCGAACGGCCCGCCAACGCCAACGACATCGACGACGTGCTGATGAAGTCGCGCGACCTCTCCGAGCGGAAGGCCGCGTGGGACGCGTCCAAGGAAGTCGGGGTCGCGCTCAAGCCCGGGCTGCTGAAGCTGCGCGATCTGCGCAACCGCGTGGCGCGCGAACTGGACTACCGTTCCTACTTCGAGCTGGAAGTCAGCGACTATGGCATGAGCGTGCGCGAGCTGATGGGCCTGATGCGCACCGTGCTGGACCAGACCCGGCCGCTCTACGAGCAGGTCCACTGCTTCGTGAAGCACAAGCTCGCCGCCGTATACGGCCAGCCCGTTCCGCGCCGCATCCCCGCCCACTGGCTGCCTAACCGCTGGGGACAGGAGTGGCCTGGCCTGGTGGAGAGCGTCGACCTGGACCCGCTATTCGCCGACAGGACGCCCGAGTGGGTCGTGCGGCAGGCGGAACGGTTCTACGTCTCCATGGGCTTTCCGAGCCTGCCCGATTCGTTCTGGAAGCGCTCGGACCTGTACGAAGCGCCGCCGGGCGGGCCGCGCCGCAAGAACAGCCACGCTTCGGCCTGGCACATCGACCTGGAGCACGACGTGCGCTCCCTGATGAGCGTCCGCGCCGACGCGGGCTGGTTCGCGACCTGCCATCACGAGCTGGGGCACATCTACTATTACCTCAGCTACACCGACGCCGGCGTCCCGCTCCTGCTGCGCGAAGGCGCCAACCGCGCCTTCCACGAGGCCATCGGCGATCTCATCGCGCTGGCCGGGGGGCAGCGCCCTTACCTGGCCGACATCGGCCTGCTGCGCGGGCCGGCCGCGTCGGCCTCCGCGGAGCAGTGGCTCCTGGCCCAGGCGCTCGACGGCCAGGTGGTCTTCATGCCCTTCGCGTGCGGCACCATGGCCGGTTTCGAGCACGACTTCTACGAGACCGAGCTCCCCGCCGATCGCCTCAACGCCCGCTGGTGGGAGATCGTCGCCCGCGAGCAGGGCATCGACCCGCCCGTGCCGCGCGGCGAGGAATACTGCGACGCCGCCAGCAAGACCCACATCAACGACGATCCCGCCGCGTATTACGACTACGCCATCGGGCGGCTGATCGTCTACCAGGTGCACGACTACATCGCCCGGACCATTCTGAAGGCGGACCCGAGGTCGTGCAGCTATTACAACCGCCGGGACGTCGGCGAGTACCTGCACGCGCTGCTGAGCCTCGGGGCGACGCGCGACTGGCGCCAGGTGCTGCGCGACTTCACCGGCGAAGACCTCAGCGCCCGCGCCCTGGTCGAGTACTACGCGCCGCTTAACGACTTCCTCAAGCGCGAGAACGCGGGACGCGACACCGCGTTCGGCGCGTAGCGCCCGGTCGCCGCGCGCAGCCGCAAGATCCCCATGGCCGTCGCCGAGCTGATCGTCAAGGGAGCGCTCAAGGTCCTGCTCGGCCGGCTGGTTGCGCTCGGCGAATCCCTGGGCGTCCCATGGTGGGTGTGTCTCATCGCGATCGTGGCGGGCGTCGCGGCCATCGTCGCCGGCGCGTGGCTGCTCCGGGTGCGGCGCCGGCGGGCGCGGGCCGACGAGGAGTACCAGAGCCGCCTTCGATCCGGGGGCCGGGACGCCCTACCATAGCACCATGGGCCTGATCCGCGTGCAGGACGTCGTCAAGCAGTACGGCCCGCAGATGGTGCTGCGCGGCGTCACACTGGAATTCGACTCATCGCAGCGCGTCGGGCTGGTCGGCGCCAACGGCGCCGGCAAGACCACACTTCTCAAGATCATCGCCGGCGCCGTGGCACCCGACGAGGGCACGGTGACGGTGTCGAAGGGCACGCTGGTCGGCTACCTCCCGCAGGAGCCTCAACTCGAGGACAGCCATACACTGCACGACCACGTCATGGGAGCCTTCGCCGACCTCCTCGCCATGGAGGAGCGCATCCACCACCTGGCCGATCAGCTCGCCGCCGCACCGCCCGGACCGCAGCAGGCCGCGCTCATGAACGAGCACGCCCGCGCCACGGCGCGCTTCGACGCCGCCGGTGGGTACGGCTACGAGCAGCGCCTGGCGGAGATCCTCGGCGGGCTCGGCTTTTCCGAGTCCGATCAGCGCCTGCCGGTGACCGTCCTTTCCGGCGGGCAGAAGTGCCGCGCCGCGCTGGCGCGGCTCCTGCTCAACGACGCCGAGTTCCTCCTGCTGGACGAGCCGACCAACCACCTCGACATCGATGCCGTGCGCTGGCTGGAAAAATTCCTGGCCGGGCACCGGGGCGGCGCCGTCATCATCTCGCACGACCGCTACCTGCTGGATCGCGTCGCCGACCGGATCGTCGAGATCGACGACGGCCGGGCCCGCTCCTACCCCGGTGACTACACGTCCTACGTGCGCACCCGCGAGCTGCGCGCGCTCACGCAGGACCGCCAGTTCGAGAAGGACCGCACGTTCATCCAGAAGGAGCAGGAGTTCATCCGCCGCCACATGGGATCGCAACGCACCAGCGAAGCCCGGGGACGGCGCACGCGGCTGGAGCGCCGCCTGGCTGCGGGCGAGTTCGTGACGCGGCGCGCAGCGGCCCGCGCCGGCGTCCGCATCGACTTCAGCGACCAGGACGCCGGGCCGCGCGAGGGCGAGATCGCGCTGGAACTGGCCGGCCTGACGAAGAGCTACGGGGCGCGCGAACTCTTCCGCGACCTCGACCTGCAACTCCTGGCCGGACAGCGCCTCGGCATCACGGGACCCAATGGCACGGGCAAGACGACGCTTCTGCGGATCGTCCTGGGCCAGACCGCGCCCGACGCCGGAAACGCGCGCCTGGCTCCGAAGGTCAGGCCGGGCTACTTCGCCCAGGACGTCGGCGACCTGGACCCCGGCCGAACCGTGGTGCAGGAGATCATCGACGCGCGGCCGGCGTTCACGGAGGCCGGCGCCCGCGACTACGCCGCCCGCTTCCTCTTCCGCGGCGACGATCCGTTCAAGCGCGTCGAGCAGCTCTCCGGCGGCGAGCAGTCACGCGTCCGGCTGATGAAGCTGATCCTGCGCAGCCCGAACATGCTGATTCTCGATGAACCGACCAACCACCTCGACATTCCGTCACGCGAGGTGCTCGAGGACGCGCTGTCCGACTTCCCGGGAACCATCATCGCCGTCAGCCACGACCGGTATTTCCTCGACCGCATCTGCAACCGCCTGCTCGTGATGCGCCCCGGAGCCGTGCAAGCCTACGGAGGCAACTACACCGACTACGTGCGCCTCATCGAAACGCCACGCGCCGCGCCGGCCGCCGACACCCGACAGGAGGAACCGCGTCCCGCCGGCAAGTCGCCGGCCCGACCGTCCGCCCCGCACGCGGAGGACGGCCCCCCGCGCGATGTCTCGCCGAGCGGCCCCGCCGCGTCGGCCCGCCCGCCTTCGCGCCGCGCCAAGCCCTGGTCGCGGTGGGGGAAGATGACGCTCAGCGAACTGGAAGCGGAAGTCACCCGCCGCGGCGCGCAGCTCGAGGCGCTCCAAGCGCGCTATGCCGACCCGGCCGTCTATCAGGACCGCGGCGCCCTGGCGCGTCTGGAGCAGGAGATTCACAGCGCCCGCGCCGAGCTTGCGGAAGCCGAGGAGGAATGGCTGGCGCGGTGCGAGCCGACGTAGCGCGAGCGGCTCCGGCCCGCGGCATCGTCCCGAAGAGGACATCGGCGAGCCACCGCGGCCCGAGATCCGTGCGGATCGCCCGAGCGCACGCCGCCCGGCTGCAATGACTCAGCGCCGCCTGCCGGCCGACGCCGGCTTCCCGTTGCCCGACGGATTGTGCTTGCGCGACGCCTTGTCAGGCTCCGCGCCGGCCGTTGCGGCCGGCAGAGCCTCGACGCTTTCCGCCGGTTTGGCCGTGGCCGCCGCCGGCGCCTGCGATTCCAGGACGCGAACGCGGATCGCGGAGAGGACATCGGGGTTGTCGCGCAAAAATTGCCGGGCGTTCTCCTTGCCCTGTCCCAGGCGCGTCTCGCCGAAGCTGATCCATGTGCCGCTGCGCGACAGGACCCCGACGTTGGACGCCAGGTCAATCAGGTCGCCTTCGCGGCTCAGCCCGCACTCGAACAGCAGGTCGAACTCCGCCTCGCGGAAGGGCGGCGCGACCTTGTTCTTGACTACCTTGGCCCGCACGCGCGTCCCGATCACCTGGTCCCCCTCCTTGAGCATGCCGATGCGCCGCACGTCGATTCGCACCGATGCGTAGAACTTCAGCGCCCGGCCGCCGGGTGTGGTCTCCGGACTGCCGTACATGACGCCGATCTTCTCGCGCAACTGGTTGATGAAGATGACGATGGTGCGGCTTTTGGCGATCGAACCGGTCAGCTTCCGCAGGGCCGAGCTCATCAGGCGCGCCTGCCCCCCCACCTGCGCCTCTCCCATCTCGCCCTCCAGCTCGTGCCTCGGCACCAGAGCGGCCACGGAGTCAATCACGACCACGTCCAGGGCATTGGAGCGCACCAGCAGCTCACAGACCTCCAACGCCTCCTCGCCGCAGGACGGCTGATTGACCATCAGCCCTTCGAGGTTAACGCCGATGCGCTTGGCCCAGGACGGGTCGAATGCGTGCTCGGCGTCGATGAATGCGGCCGCCCCGCCCTTGCGCTGTGCTTCGGCGACGACGTGCAGCGCGAGGGTCGTTTTTCCCGACGATTCCGGTCCGAAAATTTCAACCACTCGGCCGGGCGGAATCCCGTGACCGCCCAGCGCCACGTCGAGGGAGAGCGACCCGGTAGACACACCATCGTGTGCGGCCGACTGGGTGCCATTCAGGAACATGATGGCACCCTTTCCGAACGATTTCTCGATCTGCTGGATCGCGCCCTTGAGCGCGTCGTGGCGTGCCGCTTCGCGAGTGTCAGCCATGGTGGGTCCTCTGAAAGGGGGTCGTGGCGGCGGATCACCCGGTGCCGACGCCGACGGCGCCATTGTTCGGAGTTCATTATCCCAACAAATACCTAAAATGTCAAGCCCGTCGCCCGAAAAAAACGTCGCCGGTTGCGGTGCGGGCCGCGACCGACCCGCTAGCGGTGCGGAATTTGCTCCGCGAGGGGGCGTTGGCCGCCGGCTTCGCGATCATCCGCCTACCGCGAGCGTCCGATTTACAGTAGGCTGAAGCGCCGACGCCCGCCCGGGTGGCGGACCCCGCCCGGAATCGCGAGCGCTGGCGCGGGAACCGCGGGTCGGCGCGGTGCGTACGGGATGTGAGTCAGCCCTGGCGTTGCCGGGGTTGTAATCGGCGGTTCGTCCGGATCGTGACGAGGAGCGACGTTTCATGGCCAAGCCCAGGGTTGGTGTCGTAGGCGGAGGGGTCGTCGGAGGCGCGACGCTCCGGTTGTGCGGTCCCGAGACGATCGTCTACGACCCGGCCAAGCCCGAGTACGCCGGCAACAAGGACAAAATCAACGCCTGCGACGTCGCATTCGTCGCCGTTCCGACGAACATGCGCGCGGACGGGAAGTGCGACACGTCCATCGTCGAGGACGTGTGCGGCTGGATCCAGGCGCCGCTGATCATCATCCGCTCTACGGTCGCACCCGGCACCACCGACCGGATCGTCAAGAAGACGGGCAAGCGCGTGGTGTTCCAGCCGGAGTACCTGGGCGAGACCGTCGCGCACATGTTCGGCAACATGGCGGAGCGCGAGTTCATCGTCCTGGGCGGCACACCCGAGGCCCGCTCGCTGGCCGCCGATTTCTACAAGCACTACTACAACGCGATGGTCTACGTCTATCTGACGGACGCGATGACCGCCGAAGTGTGCAAGTACATGGAGAACGCCTTCTACGCCGTGAAGGTCACGTTCGTCAACGAGTTCTACGACATTGCGCAGGCGCACGGGGTGGACTTCAACGAGCTGCGCGAGTGCTGGCTGGCCGACACGCGCATCAGCCGCGACCACACGTTCGTCTACCCGGACAACCGCGGCTTCGGGGGCAAGTGCCTGCCGAAGGACACGAACGCCATCGTGCAGTCGTGCCTGGAGCGCGGCTACGAACCGAAGCTGCTCCAGGCGACGCTGAAGATCAACGACGAGATGCTGAGGAAGAGCAAGCAGATCTTCGGGGGAAGGGACTAGGCGTTGCGCGCGCGTCGCATCGGCGATGCCGGCTCGCGCGTCCCTGGCACCGAGTCACCGGCGCTGATGCCGCTCCGGCCGTTGCCTACTTGAGCTTCCGGACGGGCGAGACGTCCAGCACGAACACGCGCTCACCGTGGTGCGGAAAGCGGATGGAGGCCCGCGTCTGGCTGCCCTCCGGGCGAATCCACACCACCTGCCCGATGCCGTAGGTCGCATGCTCCACGAACGTCCCGCCTTTCCAGTCCGCGAAGCGCGAGCCGGCGCCCGGCTGAAGAACCAGGTCCGCGTCGTTCGGGTCGCGCAGGTCCTGACCGCGCCTCGCGCGCGCCTGCGAGCCCGGGGCGCGGCGTCGTGACGGCGGGTGATCGTCGGCGTACGCGCGCTGATCGTACTCGTTGTCACCGCCTGCCGGCCGGACCGCGCTGCCGGCCGGGCTGGTGAACTCGCGCCAGACCACGCCCTCGGCCGGCAGCTCGCGCAGGAACCGGGAGCCGGCCCGGGGCGTATTGACGCCCGCGATCATTCGCTGCCGGGCGCGGCTGATCACCAGCGTCCGCCGCGCCCGCGTCAATCCGACGAAGCAAAGGCGGCGCTCCTCCTCCAGGTCGCCCGCGCCGCGCAGGGCGCGCTCGTGCGGCAACAACCCCTCTTCCAGGCCGATCAGGAAGACGGCCGGGAACTCCAGCCCCTTGGCGGCGTGGAGCGTCATGAGCATGACGCAGCCGGCGTCCGGATCGACCGCGTCCTGGTCGCTGGTGAGCGCCACGCGCCGCAAGAAGTCGGCGATGCTCGGCTCAGCACTGTCTGCGTCATACTGCGCCGCGCTGGAAAGCAGCTCGCGCACGTTCTCCAGGCGCTCGGTTTCCTCGACGCCGCGGCTGCGGGCCTCCTGGCGCAGGGCCGCCTCCAGGCCGCTGATCTCGAGCACGGCCTTCATGGCCGGCGCCACCGGTCCGGCGGCGAATTGGGCGATTCGATCGAGGACGTCGACGAACGATGCCACGCGCTGCGCGGCGACGGGTCGGACGCCCTCGACGGCGGCCGCGTCGCGCAGGACGGCAGCGAGGGGCCGGCCGGCGGGCTGCGCCGCGGTTCGGAGGCGGTCCAGCGTGGTCTTTCCGATGCCGCGCGGGGGCGTGTTGATGATCCTCAGAAGCGAGACTTCGTCGGCGGGGTTGACGAGCACGCGGAGATAGGCGAGCACATCGCGCACCTCACGGCGCTGGTAGAAGGCCACGCCGCGCGCGACCTTGTACGGGATGCCGGCGTTGCGCAGGGCTTCCTCCAGGGCGCGCGACAGGGCGTTCACGCGGTAGAAGACCGCCGCGTCGCTGTAGGGGCGCCCGGCGGCGCGCAGCGCAGCGATCTCGCGTGCGACGTGCTGGGCCTCTGCTTCGCCGGTGTCGAACTCGAGCACCTGCACGGGTTCACCGTCGCCGGCCTGCGTCCAGAGCTCCTTGTGTTTGCGGCGGGCGTTTCCGCGAATCAGGGCCGACGCCGCGCGCAGGATGTTGCCGGTGGAGCGGTAGTTCTGCTCCAGGCGCACGGTGACGCACGCGGGGTAGTCGCGCTCGAACTCGAGGATGTTGTTGAGGTCGGCGCCGCGCCAGCCATAGATGCTCTGGTCCGGGTCGCCGGTGGCGCAGATGTTGCCGTGCCGCTGCGCCAGGAGGCGCGCGATCAGGTACTGAGCGCGGTTGGTGTCCTGGTACTCGTCGATCAGGACGTAGCGAAAGCGATCGCCCAGGCGCTGGGTCAGGTCGGGGTGGTCCTGGAGCAGGACGGCGAGCCGGAACAGCAGGTCGTCGAAGTCGAGCGCGTTGCGCTCGCGGAGCAGTGCGTCGTACACCTCGTATACGCGGGCCGCGGCCCGCACCTGCGTCGGAGGGCCGACGGAGTTGGTCAGCGCGTCGGCGGGCGTCTGCAAGCGGTTCTTGGCGTGGCTGATCGCGTCCAGGAGCCCGTCGGGGCGGTAAAAGTCGTCGGACAGCCCGCAGCGCGCCATGGCCTCCTTCACCGCGGCGAGCTGGTCCGGCTCGTCATAGATGACGAAGTTGCGTGCCACGCCGACGCGCTCGCCGAACTCGCGCAGCAGGCGAACGGCCAGCGCGTGGAAGGTGTGAACCCACATGCCCGCCTCGACGCCCAACGCCCGCAGGCGGCTGCGCATCTCGTCGGCGGCCTTGTTGGTGAAGGTGATCGCCAGGATGTTGCCCGGCGCGACGCCGCCACGCACCAGGCAGGCCGCCCGGCGCGTGATGACGCGTGTCTTGCCGCTGCCTGGGCCCGCCAGGACCAGCAGGGCGCCGTCGCGGTGGAGCACGGCGCGCCGCTGCGGGTCGTTGAGGTCGGCCAGCAGGTCGTCGGTGGGTGCGGCGAGAGTCATGCGGCGGGTATAGCGTCGGTCGCGAGCGGCGTAAATGGTGCGGTGCGCGCGGTCAGAGCCCGCGGCGGCGGCGGCGATCCCAACATATTGCGAAATATGGAGTTATCGAGCCACTCAGCCCTTCGACGCGGCTTACGTTGAACGGATTTCCATTCAGGTCGGGGGCGCGCAGGAACGCGGATTGCTTGGGTGTTCTCGTAGCGCGCCGGCACCGTGCGACGTCGGCACCACCGTCACCCTTCTGCGAGGCCGAAACGATGACATCTACTACACGTCGAGAATTCCTCGTTCAGGCGACCGCGACCGGCGTGGGCCTGACCGCGCTACCCTCGCGCCTGGCCGCGGGGTGGATGGACCCACCCCCGGCGATGGCGATCGCCCGCTGGGCGGGTGAGACGGCGGCCGCCACCGGAGCGGGCTGCCCGGCGCCGCGTTTGACGGAAGCGGCGATCGATGCGATCGGGGGGATGAAGCGCTTTGTGCGGCATGGCGACACGGTCTGGATCAAGCCCAACATCGGCTGGAACCGTACGCCGGAGCTGGCGGCCAACACGCACCCGGACGTGGTGGCCACGCTCGTCCGGCTGGCGCTGGACGCCGGCGCGAAGAAAGTGAAAGTGGGCGACTTTCCGTGCAACGACGCCCGCAAGTCCTACGAGAACAGCGGCATCGGCCCGGCGGCGCGAGAGGCGGGGGCCGACGTTGTCTACCTGGATCGCGACCGGTTCCGGAAGACGAACATCGGCGGGAACCGGCTGAGGGAGCACCCGGTCTATCCGGAGATCATCGAGTGCGACCTGGTCATCAACGTCCCGGTGTGCAAGCACCACAGCTCCACGACGGTCACGCTGTGCATGAAGAACTACATGGGCGTGGTCGACAACCGGGCCGCGTTTCACCAGGACCTGCCCACGACCATCGCCGACATTACGCGGTTCATGAAGCCCAGGCTGTGCGTTCTCGACGCCACGCGCATTCTCACCGACCACGGTCCGACCGGCGGTGACCCGAAGGACGTGAAGACCCTCAACTGCCTGGCCGCCGGCACCGACATCGTCGCACTGGACGCCTGGGGTGCTGAGCTGCTGGGGCACAAGCCCAGCGACATCGGCACGGTCGCCGCCGGCGTCAAATACGGCCTGGGGACGCTCGACTACCGGTCGTTGCAGCCGCGGGAGATCAAGCTGTCGTGACCCCCCGACGCCGAGCCTGGACCGCCGCGGCCGCCCGCCGCGCGTCGCAGGTCGGCTTCCTGCTGGCGTTCCTGGCCGCGATCGCGGCGGCGCGGCCCGTTCCCGGCCGCGCTGAATCGGCGTGGCTGACGCTCTTTTTCAGCCTCGACCCACTGCTGCTCGTTACGAGCTTGCTTGCCGCGCGCGGCATCCCGATGGCGCTGCTGGCCTCGCTGCTCACGGTCGCCGTAACGCTCGCGCTTGGGCGCGTGTACTGCGGGTGGTTCTGCCCGCTGGGCACGTTGCACGCGGCTGCCGGTCGACTTTTCCGCGTTCGCCGACGCGGCGTACGACACTGGACGCACTGGCAGCTCGCCAAGTACTACGTGCTGGGCGCAGTGCTGGTGATGGCTGCCGGGGGCATGAGCTGGCTTGCGCTGCTCGACCCCGTCGCACTGCTGTATCGGACGACTGCCACGGTTGTGTTCCCGGCCGCTCAGAGCGCGATCGAGGACGCGGCCGCCACGGTCTATCAGCAGGATCCCGGCGTCGGCGGATGGCGCGTCCGCGACGCGACGGAACCGGTGTACCGTCTCATCCGCGATCAACTCTTCGTCGTCCCGCACCAGGCGTTTTTAGGGGGGGCGCTGATCCTGGGCTACCTGCTGGCCACGCTCGCACTGAACGCGCTCGTGCCGCGATTCTGGTGCCGATACGTGTGTCCGCTGGGCGCGCTGTTGGGATTGCTCGCGTGGCGACCGTGGGTCCGCCGCCGCGTGGAGGCAGCGGAATGCAACGGCTGCGATCTGTGCGGGCTGGGCTGTCACGGTGCGGCGACGGGCACGCCGGTCGCGGGTTGGAAGCCGCAGGAGTGCCTGGGCTGCATGAGCTGCACGGAGGGGTGTCCGCGGAAGGCGGTGAGGTTCGAGTTTGTCCCCGCGTGGCGCCAGCGCGGCGCGGATGAGACGATCAACCTGTCTCGCCGCGGCTTGCTGGGCTCCGCCGCCGCGGGCGTGGCAGGCCTGGTCGTGCTCCGTGCCGCGCCGCAGGCGCGCGGCGACGCGTTTCATCCGGATCTGATCCGTCCGCCGGGTGCGCGGGCCGAGCCGGACTTCCTTTCCCGCTGCGTCGCGTGCGGGGCGTGCATGCGAATCTGTCCGACCGGCGCGCTTCAGCCGGCGTGGACGGAAGCGGGTCTCGCCGGGATGTGGACGCCGCGACTGGTCCCGCGCATGGGGTATTGCGACTATGAATGCACCGCGTGCGGCGAGGTGTGCCCGACCCAGGCGATTCAGCGCCTGCCGCTGGAAGTCAAACAGCGGGCGCGCATCGGGTTGGCGGGGATCGACGTTTCGCGCTGCATCCCCTACGCGAACGGACTCGACTGTATCGTTTGCGAAGAGCACTGCCCGGTGCCGCAGAAGGCGATCTATTTCGAGACGGTCGAAGTCGAGACCCGCGAGCGGCAGAGGCGGACGGTGAAGCGCCCGCGCGTGGACCCGCACCGCTGCACCGGCTGCGGGATTTGCGAGCACGCGTGCCCGTTCAAGGACCGTGCCGCCATCCGCGTCACCAGTGCGGGCGAGTCGCGGCACCCGGACAACCAGCCGATCCTACCGGGGGCCGACGCCGGCGTCGGCCCTTGACCTGTCGCGATCCGTGCCCGAGGCTTGCTGCGATGAATGATCCGCGAAACGCACCGCGTCCCCGACACGACGACCAGGCGCTGGTGGACCCCGCCTCGATCTGCACGCACTTCGGCGAGGACCCATTCGCCTGGGGCGCGAGTGCCGCGCCGCCGATCCACCAGACGTCCACGTTCCTGTACCCCGATGCGGCCGCCTTCGAGCGGCGCTGCACGCCCGAATGCCCGTACGACGATTACACGCGGGTGTCCAATCCGACCACGCGCATCCTGGAGGGCAAGATCGCCCGGCTCGAACACGGAGCGTGGGCGCGCGGATTCGCGTCGGGCATGGGCGCCATCTGCACCGCCGTCGGCGCGGTGCTGCACACCGGCGCGCACGTCGTATCCGTCGCCCAGTGCTACGGCCCCACCCGGACCTTCCTGTCCAGCTACCTGCGCCGCTTCGGCGTCGAAACCACCTTCGTGCCCGGTTGCGACAGCGCGCACTACATGGCCGCGCTGAGGCCCGAGACGCGCCTGCTCTACCTCGAAAGCCCCACCAGCGGCTACTTCGAGATGCCCGATGTACGCGAGCTGTCCGCCGAGGCCCACAAGCGCGGCATCACGGTCGTTTTCGACAATTCGTGGGCGACGCCCTGCTTTCAGCAGCCGCTGGACCTCGGCGCCGACCTGGTCGTGCACAGCGCCACGAAGTTCATCGGCGGACACAGCGACGTGGTCGCGGGCGTGGTGGTCGGCCGCGACGAATCGCTTCGTCGGCGCGTCGCCGCGGAAGGCGAGCTGCTCGGCGCCACGCTCGACCCGATGGCGGCGTGGCTGCTGGTGCGCGGCCTGCGGACGCTGCCCATCCGCATGGAACGGCACCAGCGCTCGGGCCTGGCCGTGGCGCGATTCCTGGAAGGGCACCCGCGCGTCGCGCGCGTCATGCATCCGGGCCTGGAGAGCCACCCGCAGCACGCCACCGCCCGCCGCCAGCTTGGCGGCTACTCCAGCCTCTTCAGCTTCGTGCTCCGCGACAACACGCGCCAGGCCATCCACGCCGTGCTCGACCGGCTCAAGCTCTTCGGCATCGGCGTAAGCTGGGGCGGATTCGAGAGCCTGGCCATCGGCGGGCCCATCTTCAGTGTCGACCCTGACCGGCCCGATTTCGTCATCCGGCTCCACATCGGGCTCGAGTCGGTGGATGACCTCATTGCGGACTTGCGACACGCGCTGGAAGCGTAGGCCGCTACTTCACGGCATGACGCAGGGTGCCACGGACGATCGACAGGATCGCCCGTCGCGCGGGGGCGGCCAGCGACTTCCACGCCGAGACGATCGCGTCGAGCTCCGGATCGAGGGGTGGCGTCAAGGCCTGCGCCGCGGCCGGGAGTGCGTCGCGCTGCGCCCCCGGCCGGACTCCGCAAAGCCCGTTGCCGGGCGCGTGGTCGGACAGGGGGGGCGCCGCGACACCCGGCGCGAAAGACGCCGGCCGCCGAACGCGCCCGACCAGCTCCGCCAGACGCCGCACGTAGTCGTCCTCCGCCTCGCGCAGGCTTGCCATGGCGTGCCGCTCCGCGCGGCGAACCGCCTCCTCCGCGGCGCGACGCTTCTCGATGGCGGCGCGCGTGTCGCGCAACGCCAGTTCAAGTCGGCCGGCGAAGACGCTCGGATCGCGTGCGATAGTCATGCCCGTCTCCGGACGGCGAGCGGCGCGCTCGCCCATCCCTGATAGCCGCCAGCCGTGAGAATCTTCGCGGCGCTCGCGAATACCCCCCCTATCACCGTCCTGCCCCCCAGCGGCGAGAAGAGCGAAAGGGCTCCCCGTCCCCGGGCGCTGCTCCCCTGCGGCATGATCCGCTCCAGGAACGTCGCGAGGTCCAGGCCGTTGATGAAGCCGTCGGCGTTGTCGCGGTTGCAGATGGGGTATTCGAGTTCGAGGCCGCGCAAGGAGGGGCTGAAGCGCTCGAGATCGCGGGCGCCGGCGCGTTCACGCCCCGGCCGGGCTGCTTTCCGGACACTGCGGATCACTTCTCGGCGTACACGCGGATTTCGCTGAGGCGCGCGTGTCCGCCGTCGAGCGCGTCGATGCGGATGACGCGCGCCGGGCGGGGCCTGCCCGCGTACGTGACCCAGCGCTCGCTGGGTCGGGCGGGGTTGACGTCCTTGTCGTTGGTCATGGCCAGCGAGAAGCGTTCCGGCGCCTGCGTTGCAAGCCGCTGCGGCTCGGCGGGCGCGATGGCCTTCGGATCGACCGGCTCGGGGCGTGTGGAGATGGCGAAGCGCTGGAAGAACTGCCCATGCCCGCCGTCCTGAACCACGCGCACCGCGCCAACGCGCACCGAGGCGGGCAGTTCGACCTCAATCCAGTCGCCGCGCTGTGCGTTGCCGCCGTCCCAGGCGGTCTCCACGTTGTCGTCGGTCAGGGCGGGGGCGGAAGCCGCGCCGCACGACGCGGTGGCCTTGGCGCCGGCCGCCACGTTCACCGTCCAGTCGACGCGGTCGGAAGGGACGATTCGACAGCGCACGGGGAACTCGAAGCGGTCGCGCTGGCCGGCCCAGTAGCCGCGGTTGAAGTCGGCCGAGCGTACGAAGGCGTAGTCGCGCTGGCCCAGCGCGTCGATGCGCAACAGCAGGGTGATGTTCTCGCCCACGACGTCGAGCCGGCCGAACGGGTTGAGCTTGCGCAACGTGTGGCCGGTGATCGTGGTGTAGTCGGCGTCTTCCAGGGAATCCTGGTCGGGCAGGCGGAGCGATCCGTCGGCGCCGGTGGTCAAGTCGCGTGCCACGAGGCCTTCGTCGTCGATGCGGTTGCTGTGGGACTGCCAGATGGAGACCTTGGCGCCGACCAGGGGGGAGCCGTCGCCGGCGAGGAGCTTGACGAGGCAGTTTCGGGGCAAGTCGTACTGCCACTCGCCGTAGAAACCGTTGCGGAAAGCGACGTTGGTGTTGACGCCGGCGATGGTGTTCACCTCGTAAAGCCCGGTGGATTCCCATTCGTCGGGCGACGGGCGCGTGTCGCTTCCGCCCATCAGGCCGGCGTAGCCGTACATGCTGCCGCGCGTGATGTAAAAGCCGGTCTCGTCCTTGAGCTTGCACTTACCGACGTCGCGGGAGGGCTCGGACGGCTCGATGTTGGACCAGTAGACGTCATAGGCGCCGATGGTCTGGTGCGAGCACTCGTGGAGCAGCGACGGTTCGAGCATGACCCGGTGGCGGCGCAGGAAGGCGAGGTAATCCTCTTCTTCCTGCCTGGGCCGACCTTTGCCGACCTCCCAGCTCGTGCCCCATTCGCCATCGAAGAGCGTGTCGGGCTGGTCGTTGAGTCGGTGCACGGGTCCCTTCAGCGCGCCGTCGGGGACAATCTCGACACAATCGAGCGTCACGCGCTCCAGGCAGCCGTCCGGCGCCACGTCGCGGAAGCGGGACTTGTCCAGGTACGTATCGTTCCAGATGTTGAAGTGCCACTGGAGATAGTCCTCGAAGGAGTACGAGCCCCATGGGGTCGGATAGTCCTTCACGTACTCATAGACGGAGCGCTCCACCCAGTACTTGAGCGTCTTGGCGGCCACGTACTTGGTCACGACGTTATTGTGCTCGCTGAGCTCGGGGATGCGATCGTCGGGATCGACCTCGAACTCCAGCAACGTCGTGCGATGGTCGTCGTGGTCGACCAGCCAGACCCACTCCACCGAAGCGGTGCGTTCAGCCCATGGCTCCAGCCGCCCCTCGAAAGTCCCTTCGGCGAAAACACGGTCGTTGAGTCGCCAGCGGTACCGCACGGGACCATCGACGGGCCGCGCCGCGGCGTTCCTGACGTGCGCGGTGAAGGTGACCTTGTCGCCGGTCGCGGGCCATTTCGGCTCGTCGGCGTGTTCGGGGAACTTCATGATTCCGACGTTGTCGCCGCGGAACATCTTGCGTTCATAGCTCGTGGTTCCGTTGTCGTGGTAGCGGGTATAGCGCGGGGTCCGTTCGATGAAAGTGACGTCCAGGTCGGGCAGCTCGGGCCGCGGTTTCGGATCGCGGTGGTGGACGATCCGCAGGGCGGGGCGCAGCTCGGCCTCCAGCGCCTCGGACGAATTGACGACCAGCCCCAGGGGGATTTCGCGGCCCTTGGTCGGGAGGAAATCGAGCTTGATCGCCCAACCGTGGTTGGCCTGACGCCGCCCCAGCCAGCGCCGGACGTCGTCGACCAGCGTTCCGCCGCGGAAGACGATCGCCTTTCGCTGCGCGTCCCAGAAATCGCCCAAGCGCCCCTTGAGTGAGGGATTGACAGCGGCGTCGTCCGGACCGCGGGCCGCGTTGTCGCCCCAGGGGCGGGCGGTGCGCTCGTTGCCGCTGTACCGGACCTTGTAGTTCACGCTGTGCGGGGCGCGCGTCCCGTCACCGGCGCCGTCGCGCCAGGGTCGCTCCAGCCGGTAGATCAGGAACGTGATGTCGGGGTTGGGCGTGCCCTCGGGAAAGAGTATCAGCTCGACGCCGTCGACGGATGTGTCGTGCGGGAACACGCGGTCCAGGCCGCGGAACGCGATCAGGATGCGGTCGGAAGCGAACGGGATGTGCAGCAGCCGCGACGCGCCATAGTTGGAGGCGTGGTTCTGCGAGCTGAGCCATGCATCCTCCGCGTCCATGTAGGGATACGTGTCGCCCCTGCCGCCGTTGACGTCGGGGCTGTAGCCGGCGAAGGCCGTCACAGGCGTGTAGCGGCGCAGCAAGGTCTCCTCCGCGGCGGCGGAATGAGCGGCGGCGACGAAAAGCAGCGCGATCAGGCAGCGGGCGGAAGCCGGTTGAGACGGACGATTCACGATCGAGCTCCGTACAGCGCAGCGCTCTGCGCGCCGGGAATCTTATCGGCAGGTGAAACTCGGAGCATCCCCCGAGATCGCCTGTCGTCAAGTCCGGGATGAAGCTGCGCGAAGCGGCGGGGTGCGGGCGGCAAGGCGTGAAGCACCGGACCGTCGTGGGTTACGCGCCGCACTGGAGTCGAACCAGTAACCTTCGGTTCCGTAGACCGATGCTCTATCCAATTGAGCTAGCGGCGCTCAAACGAGCCAGTGTATGCGGGAAGCGCATCGTGTCAACTCGCGCGGCGGCGCTGCGAACGACCCGCGAAACCGGGCGCGCCGTGCGCGAACGCGGCGCACCCCGCGCCGGACGTGCGGCCGGATTCCGACCCCCGTAGCACCGGCGGCGCAGGAACAGGGCGGGAGGACGCGGCCGCGACCTCCCGCCCGACGCTCCCCGCGATCGACACTGCGCGCCAGCCGACGGCGATCATTGCGTTGAACGAAACGTGTTGCTTCGGACAACGCCGTTCGAGGGTCCGACCGGCAGGCGCGCGTTGCGTGCGACTAGTAGCGGCGCGAAGAGCCACCGAAGCCGCCTCCGCTGCGGCTCTCGCGCGGCTTGGCCTCGTTGACGGTGAGCGCCCGGCCGTCGTGCTGCTGACCGCTCAGCGCGCTGATGGCCGTCTGGGCCTCTTCGCTCGAGCTCATCTCGACGAAGCCGAAGCCCTTGCTCCGGCCGGTGTCGCGGTCGGTGATCACCTGTGCGGACTCGACGGTGCCGTGCGCGCCGAAGAGCCGCTGGAGGTCCGAGCCCGTCACGTTGTAACCCAGATTCCCGACATACAGTTTCTTGCCCATGCAGTTTCTCCTGTTCAAGGGCCTTCAACCCAGCATTTACTTTCAGGGTGACGTTGAAAGAGGCCAACATCTGGCCCAGAGGCAGGAGCAGCGAGATAGGCAGGCGGATGCGGAGCTTCAGCGAAGGCGCGACCAGCAGCCGGTCTTGAGTTCCAACCATCATTGATGATAACACGCCTGCGGCGAAACGCAAGTCGCGCGGCGACGCAATCCGCGCTGCGGCGACGGGACGAGCCACGCTCCGCCTGCGGCGCGGCGGCCAGCAGGTGGCCGGTCTCCGACGCGATTCCGCCTGACCGGGGCGGACGAGCAGGAGGGCGCGTTTGTCGGACGACGAGCGGGCGGCGCGCGTGGAGGGGGCATGCCGTCGCGGGCATTCCGCGTCGCCCGCGCGGATTGACGCCTCGGGGTCCGACCCGCCATACTGAGTCTTGAAGACTCTCCGGCAGGTGCCGCCGCGGGCGAATCGCCTCGCCGGGCGGCGGACGCCCCCCGAACGCAGAGATCAGGACGCGCAGCGCATGGCCCGAAGACGCAAGAAACTGGGGGAGGTGCTCGTCAGTTGGAACGTCGTCGCTCCGAACGCACTCGCCGACGCGCTGGCCTACGCGCAGCAGAACCGCAAGCGGATTGGGGAAGCGCTGGTCGAGCTGGAACTGGCGACCGAGGATGACGTCACCAAGGCGCTGGCGGCGCAGTTCGACCTGGAATACGTGGACCTCGACAAGAACGTGGTTGTGCCCGCAGCGCTGACGCTCGTGCCGCAGGACCTGATCCAGAAGCACAACATCCTGCCGATGAGCCTGGAGAACGGCCGGCTCAAGATCATCATCTCCGACCCGCTCAACCTGGACCTGCTGGACCTGGTTCGCTTCCGGCTCAACGTGGACGTGGACATCGCGCTGGCGCCGCGAAGCAAGATCCGCCGCTTCATCGACACGTTCATCCAGACCCCGGGCACGAGCATCGACCAGGCGATCGAGGAGGTGGACCGGTTCGCCGACCTGCACCAGAAGGAGGAGGACAAGAAGAGGCTGATCGAGGAGGAGGGCGATGACGCGCCCATCATCCGGCTCATCAACCGCCTCATCGAAGAGGCGGTCCGGCAGCGCGCCAGCGACATTCACGTCGAGCCGATGCAGGATCGCGTCCGCGTGCGGTACCGCATCGACGGCGTCTGCATCGTTCGCGACGACATCCCCAAGGGCATTCAGGGGCCGGTGCTGGCGCGGCTCAAGCTCATGGCGGGCATCGACATCGCCGAGAAGCGTCTGCCGCAGGACGGCCGCATCAAGATGGGCATCGGCAAGCAGCAGATCGACTTTCGCGTCAGCTCGTGCCCGGCCTATCACGGCGAGAGCGTGGTGCTGCGCATCCTGCGGCCTGACTCGGTGAAGATCGGGATCACCGGGTTGGGCTTCGAGGAGGACGACTACGAGCGCTTCCAGAAGATCATCCGCCGTCCCAACGGCATCTTCCTGGTCACGGGGCCGACCGGCTCGGGCAAAACTACGACGCTGTACGCGGCGCTCCAGGAGCTCAACCGCCCGGACAAGAAGATCATCACCGCGGAAGACCCGGTGGAATACAACTTTCCGGGCATGAACCAGTGCCAGGTGAAGGAGGAGATCGGCCTGTCGTTCGCGCGGATTCTGCGCTCGATGCTGCGGCAGGCGCCCAACATCATCCTCGTGGGCGAAATCCGCGACAAGGAAGTGGGCGAGGTCGCGATCCAGGCCGCGCTGACCGGTCACCTGGTGTTCAGCACGCTGCACACCAACGACGCGCCTTCGGCCATCACGCGCCTGATCGACATGGGCATCAAGCCGTTCCTGGTGGCGTCGTCGATCCAGGCGATCATGGCCCAGCG
>CAYNYG010000004.1:0-167634 GCA_964401365.1 uncultured Planctomycetales bacterium
GACCGAGCCGATCGCCGCCGCCGCGGCGCAAGCGCCGCAGGACAGCGGCCTGGGGCAGGCGCGGGCCAGGGCCGCCGAAGCGCTGGGGCTGTTGCAGGAAGCGGCCCGCGCGGCGCAGGCGGCGGCGGAAGCCGCCGGCGCGGCGATCGCCGCAGCGGAGGAGTCGGCGGCGGCGGCGCAGCGGGCGGTGAACGAGCAGGCGGCCGAACAGGCCGCGCTGCCGGGACGGATCGAGGCGCTCAAGCGGCAGGCGTCGGAGTCGGCGGCGTCGGCGTCGCGGGAGGCCGAGGCGCTGGCGCTGGCGCGCGGACCGCTGGAGCAGGCCCGCGCGCGAGTGGACGAGCTGGCGGGGCGCTACGCGGCGGTGTTGGCGCGGGCGAAGTTGGCGTATGCTGACTGAGCGGGGAGGGTGTCCGAGAGGCGGTGCGGGCCATGAAGCTGCCGGTTCACGAAGCGCCCCATCCGGCACAGTCCGCCCCCTATTTCGTCGAGCAGATCGAGACGATGGCGCGCGAGCTGGCCGCGGCGCGCGACCTGGAGGGGCTGGACGAGCTTTCGGCGACGCTGTCGCTTCCGCAGGCTTTCTTCACGCACTTCAACGCGGCCCTGGCGTGCTTCGACCGGATCATCGACTTCGTGCTGGGCTTCGACGGGACGGACCGCCGCGTGCAGTGCAGCAAGGGGTGCTGCAACTGCTGCGTGGACCTGGTGCGCGGCGTGACGGCGCCGGAGGTCGTCAACATCTACCATCACGTCCGCGGCTGGCCGGATGCGAAGCGGCTGTTCACGTATCACCGTGAATCGGCGGAGCTGTTCATGGCGCTGCTGGCGGGGCGGGTGAGCGCGGACGAGGCTGCGCCGGCGGGGGACGATCCGCGGGTGGAGGCGGCGCACCGGGAATACAACGGGCGCAATCGCCCGTGCGGGTTCCTGGACCGTGAGACGGGGTGCTGTCGCATCTACCCGGTGCGGCCGATTGCGTGCCGGTTCTTCTTCAGTCTGGATCCGCCGGGGGACTGCACGCCGCTGAGCCCGCGGTACCTTCGGCGTGACACGCGGACGGTGCACCTGCCGCCGGAGATTCACGGGTTGCTGGTGGAGCTGGGGCAGCGGCTCGGGTTTCGCAACGTGAACTACCTGTCGGGCGCGTTCGTGCAGTTTGCGTCCGAGGTGGTGCGGGCGCAGCCGATCCGGACGACGGGTTGAGCGGCCGAGCGGGAAAGGGCGGTGCGGATCAGCGGGTGGATTCGACGGCGTCGTCGCTGGGGGCGAAACCGCGGCGCAGGGTGTTTTCGGTGATGCAGCGGGGCTCGCAGAACTGGATGAGGTAATCGGGGCCGCCGGTCTTGCTGCCGAGGCCGGAAAGCTTGAACCCGCCGAAGGGCTGGAGGTCGACGCGCGCGCCGGTGATGGCGCGGTTGATGAAGAGATTGCCGCACTCGCAGTTCTGGCGTGCGAGGCTGATGTTGGCGGGGCTGCGGGAATAGACGCCGCCGGTGAGGGCGTAGTCGACGCCGTTGAAGATCTCCAGCGCGTGCGCGAAGTCGCGTGCGCGGATGACGGAAAGGACGGGGCCGAAGATCTCGTTCTGGGCGATGGAGGCGGCCGGGGGCACGTCGGTGAAGATGGTGGGGCCGACGAAGTGGCCGCCGGTGCGTTCGATCAGGGGCGTGGGATCGAGGGACAGGGCGCAGGTGGCTTCGGTGCGGCCGGTCTCGATGCTGCGGAGTATGGCGTTGCGGGCGGCGGCGTCGATCACGGGCGGGACGGCGGTGGCGGGGTCGTCGGCGGGGCCGAGGCTGAGTCCGCGGGCGGCGTCGACCAGCCGCGGGACGAAGCGGTCGTAGACGGCATCGAGCACGATGGCGCGCGAGCATGCAGAGCACTTCTGGCCGGCGTAGCCGAACGCGCTGCTGAGCGTGCCGCGGATGGCCTCGTCCAGGTCGGCGTCGGAGTCGACGATGATGGCGTTCTTGCCGCCCAGCTCGGCGACGACCTTGCGGAAGCCGGGCTGGGCGGTGAGGGACTGGGTGGCCAGTCGGTGGATGCGGCAACCGACGTCACGGGAGCCGCTGAAGACGACCATGGCGACGCGCGGATGGGTCACGAGGGTGTCGCCGAGGAGCGCGCCGGTGCCGGGGAGGAAGTTCAGCGCGCCGGGGGGCAGGCCGGCCTGCTCGAAGACCTCCACGAGCGCGGCGGCCGTAACGGCGGCGGGGGAAGCAGGCTTGAGGACGACGGTGTTTCCGGTGACGAGCGCGGCGGCGACGACGCCGCAGGGAATCGCGAGCGGGAAGTTCCAGGGGGTGATGGCGGCGACGACGCCGCGCGGCGCATAGCCGTACTCGTTGGCCTCGCCGGGGACGTCGCGGCGTCGGGCGTGGTCCGTGATGCGGACCATCTCGTGCGCGTAGTAGGTGCACAAGTCGATGGCCTCGGCGACGTCGGCGTCGGCCTCGCGCCAGGTCTTGGCGCATTCGATGATCTGGAGCGCGGCGAGCTCGAAGCGGCGGCGTCGGATGACGTCGGCGGCGCGGAGCAGGACGTCGGCGCGATCGGCGGGGCTGGCGCGCCGCCAGTCGTCAAAGGCGGCGGAGGCGGCCTCGACCGCCTGAGAAACGTGTTCGGGATCGGCCTGCGCGACGTGGCCGACGATCTCGACCGGTCGGGACGGATTGGAGGACGGGTGGGAGCGGCTGGCGGTGACGGGCCGGCCGGCGATGACGAGGGGGACGCTGCGCCCGAGTCGGGCGCGCACGTCGGCGAGAGCGGAGAGCATGTCGCGGCGGCGGTCGTCGAGGGCGAAGTCGGAGTGAGGGGTGATCTCAAACTCGGTCATGACGGGTTCCTCGAATTCAAAGCGAATGGAGACCGGCTCGACGGGCGGGGGCGAGGTGCGTCCGACGTCGAGCGGGTCCGCCAGCAGGGCATCCTGGTCGGAATCGCCCGCGGACGCGTGCGCCAGGAACGACTCGTTGGCGGTGTTTTCGAGCAGGCGGCGGATGAAGTAGGCCATGCCGGTAAGCAGCGGGCCGTAGGGGGTATAGACGCGGCAGCGCTGTCCCATGGCGACGGCGGCGCGTTTGATGGGGTCGCCCATGCCGTAGAGCATCTGGAGCTCGAAGGCGGCGTCGGGCACGCCCCATAGCTCCTTGAGCGCGATGCCGTGCGCGAGGCTGCGGACGTTATGGCTGGCGAGCGCCGTGCGGATGTGCCGCGGGTGCGCCATGAGGAGGCGGGTGGCTTGTTCGAAGCAGGCGTCGGACTGCCACTTCTGCTCCCAGACGGGGCAGGGCCAGCGCTTCTGGCGCGCCAGGACGGTCTCGGTGTCCCAGTAGGCGCCCTTGACGAGCCGGACGGAAACGGGCGTCTGGCGGCGGCGGGCGAAATCGATGAACTCGTTCACGTCCCGCTCGCAGTCCTTGAGATACGCCTGAAGCACGATGCCGAAGTGGGGGTAGTCGCGGAACTCGGGCTCCATGAGCAGCTCGCGAAAGATGGCGAGCGTGAGGTCCTTGATGGCGTAGTGCTCCATGTCAACGTGGAGATGGGCGCCGGCGGTGATGGCTTCGCGCATCAGCGGCCGGAGGCGGTCCTTGACGGCGCGCTTCACCGGTTCGGGCGCGATGGGATCGAAGCGTGCGAAGAGCGAGGTGAGCTTGACGGAGACGTTGACGCGTGGAATGGGCTGGCCGTCGGCGAGGTCGATCTGCGGGACGATGGGCCAGGCGCGGGCGCGGCGCGGGAGCTCGCGCAGCAGTTCGAGATAGACCGCCTGGTAACGGTGGCATTCCTCATCGGACAGGGCGGCTTCGCCCAGCACGTCGGCGGTGAAGCTGAGGCGGCGGTCGCGGAGGCGGCGTATGGCGAGCTCGGCTTCGTGGGCATTGCTGCCGGCGATGAAGCGTTGCGCCATGGCGGTGGCGCCGCGGCGCGTGGCCCAGGCGAGCAGGCGGGCCTGGAGCTGGTCGTCGCGCTGGAAACTCATCAGGCGCCCGGCGAGTTGCGCCAGGCCGCCCGGGCGGGCGTCCAGTTCGTCGAGGGCGTGGTCGGGACGGGCGTGGTGGTTGTGCCCGTTGGGGCGCAGGGCAAGGGGGGCGAAGTACTCGCGCAGGTGGCGCGCGACGTCGGCGGAGTCGCGCATCATCGGCAGGGCGTCCATCAGGCGAAAGGCCTGGACCTTGAGGCTCGGGTCGTTCATGAACTGCCGCATGAGGCGCTCGACCCACCACTCGGAGTGGAAGATGGAAGCGGCGGCGGCGCGCATGCGGTCGAAGAGCTCGCGCGCCAAGCGCTGGGTGGCGGCTTCAATGCGGGCGGCGTCATGGCTGCGGTTCATCGCGAAGGTCCCTTCCTCACCGGCGCGGACCGGTCGCGGCGCCTGTCGGGGGCCGCGCGGCGCATGATAGCGTTGCGCGGACGGCCCGGCGTGGCGGAGGCGCCGCAGCGGCGAGCGGGTCCGGCGCGCCGTTTGCGAACGGGTGCGCCGAGGCGTGGCGGGTCGATCCAGGCCGGCTTTCGGCGGGTTGGAGCGCTGGGTATGATGTCGCCGCGCGGGTGCGCGCTGCGACGCGTGCCAGCGACCAGGGAGATTGTCGATGTTGAAGCACTGGCATGTCGCGATTGTGGTGTTGGGCCTCGCGGGCGTGGGTTCTGCGCAGGAGGTGGGGAAGCAGCAGGCATCCGGCGGGGCGGAAAAGAAGCAGGAGGGGGGAAAGGGAGGTGAGCTGACGGACGCCAAGGAAATCCTCAAGAAGGCGGACGAGGCGACGAAGAAGGTGAAGATGGTTCGCTACCAGGCGGAAGCGATGGGGACCGGGGCGTCGGAGTCGCAGATGCCCAAGGCGAAGGGGACGGCGGTGATGGGGGGTGAGAAGTCGGAGCAGGGGTTGGGTAAGTTCCGCTTTGAGGTGAAGGGTGTGCCGCCGGGATCGAAGGACGAGGTCGAAGTGACGGCGGGATCGGACGCCGACAAGTTCTGGGTGATGGACGCGAAAAACAAGACGGTGCATGAGGACATCGATCCGGCGGTGATGGGTCGCATGGGCGGGATCGCGACCAGCATCGCGATGCGGGAGTTCGTGCATCCGAATCCGTTCGGGGACGAAATCAACGGGGACAAGCAGGAGTTGCGGGGGACCAGGGACATCCGCGGCGAGAAGTGCTACGAGATCTTCGTGCAATACAAGGGCGGCCAGGGGGCGGCGACCTGGTGGTTCTCCGTGAAGGACTTTCTGCCGCGGCGGGTGGATCGGGAGTTTCCGCGCGGCGGGGGTGCGAAGGTGACGTTGACGGTCGAACTGGGCGAGCTGACCGTCGATCCGACGTTCACGACCGATCCGTTCAAGGTCGTGGTGCCGGACGGTTACAAGAAGACCGACGAGCCGGCGCCGTGAGCGGGAGCGTTCACGGCGGGGACGGGCGCCGGCCGAGGCGGGGGCCCGCCGCGCTGCTGGCGGTGCTGGTGGCCGCGCCATGGAGGAGCGAGGCGCGGCTGGTTCAGAGTTCGACGAGCGCGCCGGCGCGCGAGGAGGTCGTCCAGATTCTGCGCCGTGCAGACGAGGCCACCCGAGCGGTGCGGGGCGTGCGCTACCGTGCGCGGGCGCGGGCGGAGGGGTCGATTGCCTACGACGTGTCGGGCGAGGTGGTGATGGAGGGAAAGGGGGGTAGCGGGCCGGAGCGGTTCAATATCGAGCTGACGGGCCGGATCGGCGATGGGGCGAAGGAATTCGAGCTGACGTTCGTGAGCGATGGGCAGAAGTTCTGGATGCTGGATCGCGGCGCCAGGACACTCGACGAGGCCAACGATCCGAGCGCGTTCGGTCCGCGGTTTCAGGCCGCGATGGGGCTGGTGCTGAGGGAATTCTACCTGTCCGATCCATTCGGGGACGAGATCAACGCGGTGAGGGTGGAGGGGCGTGGGACGCGCGCGCTGGGCGGTGTCGCGTGCGACGACGTGTGGGTCGAGTACGGCCCGAACCGCCAGGCGTTGTGGTCGCTCGGGCGGGACGGCCTGCCCCGTCGTGTGGAACGGGAGTTTCGGCGTCGGGGGGGGCAGGTGCGGATGGCGTTGGAGATTTCGGGTCTGGAGGCGAATCCGGCGCTCGAAACCGCGGAGGAGCGGCGATAGGGGGAGAGTCCGCGGGGGCGCGGGCGGGGGTCGAAGCGACGTCGCGGGGTCGCCGGGCAACGGTGCGGGGAGGCGCGGCCCCCCAAGGCCGCCACCTCCCGGCATGAAACGTCCCCTCCGGACGCACCGTGCAAGGCCCGGTGCGGCGCGACGCGCGACGCACAAGGCAGGACATCCCAAGGGTACGAAATCTCCGGGGAGGGGGGGCGAGCGGCGCGATTTTCGGGGGATGACGCCGATAAGATGTAGCGCGAGGTCTCATGTTCACACCAGAGACGACCATTGCGGCGAGAAGCGGCCGCGCGGCACGGAGACGGCGCGGCCCGGCGCGAGCGTGGCGGCGCGCGTGCCGGATTTCGATCGTGGGGGACGAGTCGCGAAGGGCGTCGCTCCCCGCAGAGACGGCGCTGGCGTGGCGTGACGCGCTCGCGGTTCTCGTAGCGCAGCCGATTGCGCCCGGGACGGCGGTGGAGACGGTGGTGCCGGCGGTGGGAGGGGACGTGATTCGGGTGCGAGGGACGGTGGAGTACGCCCGGAAGGCGCCGGCGGGGAGTTACGAGGTTGGTGTGCGGCTGGACGGGTGGATGCCGGGCGCGCCGGGCGGGCTGGTGTGCGGGGCGCGCGACCCGGGGTGAAGCGTCGCGCGGTGCGAGTCGGCGGGGACGGGGGCACGAGTCCGAAAAAAGTTCGGCTGCGGGCTTGACGGGGGACGCGCGGGCCGTGATTCTAGGCTCAGCGCGGTTTGAGGTTCGGACTCTACTCAGGAATCACGCACATGTCGATTCGGCGCAAGCCCACGTGGCGGAAGTGGCTGGTGTTGTTGGGAGGCGGGGTGGCCCTTCAGATCAGCGGTTGCGTTGATCCGGACCTGCTGCTCCAGGCCGGGCTGCAGTTGTTCACGGAAGTTGCGATCTTTGTGACCGACAACGCTGTGGTTGGATTGCGTTAGCGCGTCGGGACAGGAGAGACGGCGATGAGTCACCGGAAATGGGTGGCGCTGGTTGCGGTGCACGCGGTCGGCGCGCTGACTGCGTTCGGATGCGTGACGGATGGTCAGTTGCGCGACTTTGCGTCGTCGACGCTGATCCGGACGTTCTGGACGGCGATCAGCGAGCTGATTCGCGCGTCGGTTCTCGGCTCGCAGACCGCGTGAAGCCAGTGATTCCGTAGTGCGAGCGAATCAATCGCCAAGGGGAAACCCGGTGATGGTGCGACGAACCGTGCTTGCGGGACTCGTGATTGCAATCGCGGCCGGCGGGCTGGGTCAGGAGCCGGCGGCGGAAGCGCCACAAGTCGACCGGACGGCGGCGGTGGTCGAATTCCAGCGGTTGCTGGAGTCGTACCTGTCGATCAAGACGCGACCTGGGGACCAGGACCAGGACCAGGATCAGGCCAGTTGGCAGGCGGAGGTCGCGCCGCTGTTGCGCGACCTGATTGCGAAATTCGACGATCTTCTGCCGGTGCTTTCGGAGATGCCGTCGATCCTGGCGGACGCGCAACTGGTGAAGTCGCTGTGTCATTCGCGGCTGGCGTCGCTGCTGACCAACGAGCGTCGCGAGCTGGACGAGACGTACAACCGGTTGAAGTCGCGGATGACGGGAGCCGCGTCGGCGGAAACGGGGCGTGACTTGGCGCGGGTGGCGCGGGAGCGTGCGGACAAGGCGGCGGCGATCGCGGCGGAGTATGAGAAGGCGCGCGAGCTGCTGAAGGCGGCGCTGGAGACCGGCGACCGGGCGATCACGGAGGGGGTGCGGGCGAGCGACAGCGCGGCGCAGTTCGTGCGCGGGATCGTGTTCGCGCAGTCGGCGATCGTGGACGACAATGCGCTGAACGCGTTCGAGGACGTTGACGAAGCGGCGAAGGCCGCGGGCGAGGCCGCCTATCGCCCGGCGCGAGAGATCCGGGCGGAGTCGATCCGGCGGCTTCTCGACCAGGCGCACGAGGTGTTGAGCGAGTACGCGGCGACCACGCCGCGGGAAGGGGGCATCGAATGGGTGCGCGGGCAGTACGTTCTGGGGGTGGTGAAGTACCGCGCGGCGTTGAAGGCACGGCCGGCGGATCGGGGCCGGGCGTACGCGACGGAGCTGGATCCGGCGCGCCGGGCGCTGTTTGACGACGCGCGACGGATTTTCGCGGAGCTGGCGGACTGGCGCGCGACGGAAGCGCTGCTGGGGGCGGAGGGTAGGGCGCGCGCTTCGTACGAGCGGTCGATCTTCTCCGCGCGGAACATGACGACCGAGCAGGCGGCGCGCTACTACGGGGCGAACTGCGAGCTCTACCTGGCGCTGTCGGCGGCGATCGACGAGCGCGTGGAGCGCGAGGCGCGAATCCGCACGGCGCTGGGGCACCTCGCCGCGGCCGTGGACCTGGATCGGCTGACACTGGAGGAGGGCGCCGCCCCGACGACGCGCGAGTGGGTCGTGGATCGGAAGCAGTCGCTGACGGAGGGCGTGATTGTCTACAACGCGCGACAGTTGCGCTCCAAGCTGGAGCAGGCGGAGAAGGTGGCGGCGCGCTTACCGCTGAATGACCTGACCGTGTCGTTCGGCGTGGGCTCGCTGCTGGACTCGAACGTTCCGCTGCTGGGGCGCAACACGGCGCCCCCGGTGGGCAAGGACCGCAAGCGCGACTTTCGCGTGACGTCGCTGCTGCGACTGCGCTACATCCTGGACCTGGACGCGTGGTTCACGAACGATGATTTCGCGCGGCGCTGGCAGCTTCTGGTGGAAGGGCGCACGTCGCCGACCTGGAACGCGCGGATCCACGACTTCAACGAGCAGGTCTACGGCGCGACCGTGAACCTGCGGTATTCGATCCACGACCAGCCCTCGGCGGACGGGAAGGGGCTGGACGCGGTGTTCATGCACTGGCGCTGGGACTACGACTACTTCATGCTCGACAACGACGGGTTCCTGAAAAGCAACCGGCTCCGGCCGTCGCTTCAGATCGTGGCCGGCGGCGGGCTGCTGGACAGCTCGGTGTACTTCAACTATGAGGATCGGAACTACCTGGAGTATCTGACGGACGAGGGGTTCGATCGTGACGGGAACTACTTCAGTTGGGGCGCGGACTGGTCGCTGGACCTGAGCCGCATGCCGGGACTGTCGGCGAGCGGGGCGCGCTGGTGGGGGGAGTCGAATTGGGGGTTCCTGGGTCCGCGGGAGACGAGCGGGCGGGATTTCGAGCGCCCGGCGCGGGTTGACGTAGGCGTGGAGTTCGGGACGAACTCGACGCAGGGGCAGGAGTTCGACTACTCGAATCAGATTGTGACCGGTGCGTTGACGGTTCCGCTGCCGTACGGTGCGAATTTCACGTCGGCGGCGCTATTCGAGTGGCAGGACTACCGCGGCAACAGCCTGGTGGACCGAAACCGACGCAGCCGGTCGGATTTCATTCAGGAGTACCGATTCGGGGTTGAGCGGCCCTTCTACATGACGGATTATGATCCGGAGCGGTTCCAGTACGTCGATCCGCTGAACCTGGCGCGGGTGGTGATGAACCTGTACGGGCAAATCCGGTTCACGATCGACGACAGCAACGTGAGGAACCGCCTGGGCGAGAGCGTTTTCGAGTACAACCGTGTGATCTTCAGCGCGGGAGTTCGCTTTGACATCGACTGACGCACGCAGATGGGCGGGCTGGGCGCTGACGGCGCTGGTATGGGCTGTGTCGCGCGCCGGGGCACAGTCGACGGACACGCCGGACGCGGGGCCAGAGCCGGAAGCGGCTCTGGCGGCGCAGGAGACTCCCGCCGCGCCACCGCAGCGTGTGGTCCACGTGGCGGTGACGGCGATTGACGCGGGCGCGCTGATGGTGGTGGGCGACGTCGGCGTGGACCGGCCCAAACTTCTGGTTCGGCGTGCGCTGGAGACCTACGCATCGCCGGACGATGCGCCGCTGCCGGTGGCGTTCGGCGGCGACAGTCCGCCGGATCGGTCGCGGGCGACGCTGCGGGTGAGGGAGTCGGGCACCGTGGTGGTGACGGACCGTGTGTCGTTGGCGTTCCGTTGGGTGGAGGGTGCGCTAGCGGGGATCGCGGTGCACGAGCCGACGCCGGATGGGGATCCTTCGCCGGTCGGGTCGCGGGTTGAGCTGTATCAGAGCCTGGCGGCGCCGGCGGTGACGGTGGTGTCGCTGCCTGGGGCGCAGCTTGTGATTTCGAGCGCGGCGCTGGTGATTTCGAGAGAAGAGGGCGGGATCCGCGTTTTGGTGATGAGCGGGGAGGCGGTTGTGTTTCCGGGAGCGCTCCCGGCCGGTGGCGTGTCCGCGCTGGCGGGCGGGGTGACGCTGCGTGCGGCAGGCGAGAATTCGATCCTGGTGAGCCCGGAGCTCGGCGCGGCGGTGCAGGCGGATATTCCGCCGGCGTCGGAGCGGCTGGCGGCCGGCACCGTGGTGCGCGAATCGCTGGTGCAGGAGCTGTACTCGGTGGCCGAGACGGTGGCGGAGGGCGACATTCAGCCGCCGACGCGAGGTGCCGGGATCGGGCCGAGCGCGGTGGCGCCGTTTGCGCGGATTCCGGAGATCGTGCCGCGCGGGACGGCTGCGACGCAGACACTGGCGGGCGCGCAGACTGTGGTGGTGACGACGGCGGTATCGACGGCGGAGAGCTTCCTGGCGCAGGGCAACGCGGCCCTGGCGGTGGTGGGTGCGCGGCTGGAGCGGACACGGATCATCGGTAACACGAGCGGCCTGGCGGCGCAGGGCCCGCTGTCGATCAGCGGGAACCTGCAACGGCCGTTCACCATTCGCACGAGTCCATAGGCGGCGCGGCGGCGCGACACAGAGCGGCGTTGAGAGCGCTCTGGTCCGGCCGGGCCGGTGATGAGGGTCATCATGTTCGGAATGAGAAGCGTTCTGCGGGATCGGCAGACGACGAAGCGGGTTGCGTTGGGTCTGGGCGCGGTGGCGTGCCTGACGGCGGTGCTGCTGGGTGGATGTCCGCCGACGGGAACGGACGGGACGGGGACGCCCACTGGCAGCACGAACGACCCGACGACGACTCCGACCCCGCCGGCGATTCCGCCGCTGCTGAACATCGTGGCGACGGCGACGACGCTTCAGTTCGGCGGGGCGGGGGTCCCGGGCACCTCGACGCTGAGCGTCGACGTTCTGAACGCGAGCGCGACGGGAGTCACGTTCAACTGGACGATCACGGGCGGCGCTTTTCTGGCGTTCGGGGATGCGACCAGCACGGCGCAGACAGCGACGGGGCGGACGGTCGCGGTTTCGGCCACCGGCAACCCGGGCCAGGCCGGAAACGTCACGCACACGGTGACGGTGACGGCGACGGTGACCGATTCGAACGGCGATCCCCAGAACGTAACGGACGACATCAACATAACGGTGACCCCGGCGCGGACTGCGGGAGAATCCACCACGCTCCAGGCGATCGTGACTGCGTCGCCCGCGGAGGGCGTCGACGCCAACGGGCAGATCACGCTGACGGCCGAGGCTCTGGGCGTGGTCGGCGCGGCGGCGTTTCAGTGGGCCGTGCCGGGAGGTGCGACCGGGCCATTTACGGCAGTGGGTGCGACGGACGCCGACACGCTGACGGTGACGGTGGCGGCGGGGACGCGCGGGGTGTTCCGGTTTCAGGTGGTGGTGACGGACACAGGCGGGAACCAGACCACCGGATTTCTGGACGTAACCATCGGGGACGTGGTGACGCTGGCGCTGGAGCCCAGCGCGGGGACGGTTCGGCCGGGGCAGAGCTTCTCGCTGCGGACGGCGCGGAACGGGGGGCAGGCGTCGTTCTCGTACGCGTTTTCGGCGATCGACGCGGCCGGAAATGAGGTGGCGCTGACCGTGGGGGCGCCGTCGAACGGAACGGACGCAGCGCAGAATGACTGGGTGGTGTCGGGCATTCCGAACGACGGCACGTTCCGCATTTTCGCGCGCGTGACGGACGGGGTGGGGCACGCGTTCTCGGCGTCCACGACGGTGCTGGTGACGGATTGGGTGTCGGTGGCGGTCGAGCCGGCGGAGACGTCGGTTGCGCCGGGTCAGGCGTTTACGCTGCTGACGCGGCGGACGGGCGGCGCAGCGAGCAACTTTCCGAACAACACGTTTTCGTACAGCTTCCGCACGGTGGATTCGGCCGGGAACGTGGACACGTCGCCCGACATCACGACCGCGGACGACACGGACGCCGAGGAGATCACCTGGTCGGTTCCGGCGTTCGCGGCGACGGGGACGCAGCGGATCTACGTGACGCTGGCGGCGGCGGGGCGGGAGTTTGTGAACTCGACGGCGGTGGCGGTGGGTGCGCAGTTCGGGTTGGACCTGCGGGCGTCGCAGAACGTGCTGGCGCCGGGGGACCAGATCTCGATCCGGTTCGAGATCGTGGGCGGGGTGGGGACGCTGACGTACGCATTTGACGGGGTGGCGGGTAGCGGCGGCGGTGCGGCGGACAACTTCGGAACGGTCTCGCCGGTAACCGGCACCGGCGACCTGGTGGTGACCTGGACGGCGCCGACCGGCGCGGGCGTGGACGGCAGCTACCGCATCGACGGGAGCGTCACGGACGCGACCGGGACGGTGGTCGAGGACAGCGTCTGGGTGGATGTACGCTCCGACGCGCCGTTGGGCGTGGACCTGCGGGTGAACTCGGCCGGCACGAACCGCAACCTGGTCCTGCTGCCCGGCGGGCAGCTCGATCTTCAGTCGGTCGCGAGCGGCGGAACGGCGCCCTACACGTTTGCGTACAGCGCCATTGCGCCGACCGGGGGCACGGACGCGGGCAGTTTCTCGGGCACCGCGGCGACGACGACCTGGACGGCGCCCGGGCTGGGGACGTTCGTGGAGGGCGGGTACACGCTGATCGTGACGGTGACCGACAGTCTGGGGGACACGGTGACGGACAGCGTATGGGCCTACGTGCGGCTGGCGGACGCGCTGGGGGTGGACGTGCTGGCCGACGCACTGGTGCTGCGGACGTCAGGCACGGGCAATGCGACCACGCTGCGTTTCACCGCGACGGGCGGCCGAGCGCCGTACGTTCTGGCGGGCCCAACGGCGCAGACCGGCGGGATCGTCACGATTTCAAGCATCAACTTCAACACGACGACCGGCGTGGGCACGGCGACGGTGACGGCCACCGGGACGGACGGCTCGACCTTCATCGCCGTGACGGTGACCGACGCGCGCGGCGACGTGTTCGTCGACAGTTGCCCGATCGCGGTGCGGCTGTTCGACCCGATGTCGCTGAACGTGAACGCCGACGACGTGGTGCTGAACACGAGCGGGACGGGCAACGCCACGACGCTGCGGTTCAACGCGACGGGCGGGTTCACGCCCTACACGCTGACGGCCAGCCCGAGCGGCTGCGCAGGCGTGATCGGGATTTCGAACGTGAACTTCAACACGACGACCGGCGTGGGCACGGCGACGCTGACGGCGACCGGGGTTGAAGATTCGTGCTTCATCTCGGTGACGGTGACCGACGCGCGTGGCGACGCGATGACGGACTCAGCCGGCATCGTGGTGCGGCCGATCAACGCGATGTCGCTCGACGTGTCCGCCGACGACGTGGTGCTGAACACGAGCGGGTCGGGCAACGCGACGACGTTGCGGTTCAACGCAACGGGCGGGCTTACGCCGTATACGCTGACGGCCAGCCCGAGCGGGTGTGCGGGTGTGATTGGCATCTCGAACGTGAACTTCGACGTCAACACGGGCGTGGGCACGGCGACGCTGACGGCGACCGGGGTTGAAGATTCGTGCTTCATCTCGGTGACGGTGACCGACGCGCGCGGCGACGCGATGACCGACACGGCGGGCATCGTGGTGCGCCCCATCAACGCCCTGTCGCTCGACGTGTCCGCGGATGAGACGATCCTGCGGCCCAGCGGGACGGGCAACGCGACCACGCTGCGCTTCAACGCGACGGGCGGGCTTACGCCGTACGTGCTGACGACCAACCCGCCGACGACGAGCCCGGGCGGCGTGGTGACGGTGTCGGGAACGGCATTTGACACGGGAACGGGCGTGGGCACGGCGACGCTGACGGCCACGGGCGTTCTGGATTCGACCATCGTGACGGTCACGGTGACCGATGCGCGCGGCGACGCGTTCACGGACACCGTGGTGGTGACGGTCCAGGCCCCGCCGCTGGAAGTCGACCTCGACTCGGACCTTGCCTGGGTGGTGCCCGGGGTGCCGATCCAGTTGACGACGACTGTCGCGGGAGGTTCGCCCAACTACACGTATACGTTCACCGCGACGGACCACCAGGGCGTGACGGGTGCGTCGGTGGGCGTGTTCGACGTGTCGAACGTGACGCAGGCAGGTACGACGTTTTCCAACGTGTTCGTGCCGGAGCTGACGCAGTCCGGCACGATTCGGATTGACGTGACGGTGTCAGACTCGCAATCACCCCCTGCGACGCCCGTCACCTGCACGTTCCACCTGCTGGTGTCCGACGAGCCGATTGTCGTCGCCGAGGTGCTGATCAACCCCCCTGCGGCGCAGACGGACCTGAGCGCGGTGGTGGGCGGCGTCGAGAACGGGGAGACGATCCCGGCGGTGGGCTCACCTTTCACGATCAATGCCGTGGACCTGAACGTGAGCGACCTGAGCTCGATCGGCGCGCGGAACCTGGTGGTGCGGATCAACGATCCGGGCGGCAACGCGATCACAGTCGCCAACGTGCAGCTCAACGGCGTGAGCAACCGCGGCGCAAACATCTCGGTCGACCTGGTGGCGCCGGCGAACAACACGAACGTGGCGACCAGCTCGCTGTTCCGCAGCATCACCAGCGTCGTGGTGACGTACGGCGACGACGGGGACGGCGACGAGACGGTCGAGATCGGGTTCGGCGACCGGATCGGCCTGACGCAGAAGTTCCCGTCCGGCAGCGCAGCGGCCGCACGAAAGGCCTTCCAGCAGGTGGTGCTCGGAACCGCGTTCAGCGCGGCCGCGATCACCAACCGGGCGACCGGCACGTTCCTGGACGCGACCGACGCGGGTGTGCTGGCGATCACCGAGAACGACTCGGGCAACAACCAGTTCATCTTCTTCCCCGACGCCGCGAGTGATCCGGACGGGGTGAACGATTACGTAATCCAGTATGAGCCGGAGTAGTCGGGCATGAGAATCGTGGGAACCGGGTTGACGGCAGAGGGTTCCGCCATGTGCAGCTTGACGGTCTTGTTTTCGTCCTCTCGAACGATACGGCTCGCGGCGGCCTTGACGGCGGGCCTGCTCGGGATCGGCCCGGTGCTGGCGCAGGTGAGTCCGGCGCGCGCCCTCTCGCAGTTTGACGTGGACAGGGACGGTGCGCCGGACCTGGTGAATGGCGCCGTGGCCGACTCGGACGGGGACGGACTGCCCGACTTCTGGGAAATCGGGGGTCTGGACGTGGTGGGGACGAGCGACTCGACCGTGCCGTTTCCGAGGCCGTCGCCGGTCGTGCCGGGCACGGCGGCCACGCCGCTGTTCTCGCGCGAGCAGGTGCGCACGAGCGCGGGCGCGTTCGATACGGACGGGGACGGGCTGAGCGATTTCATCGAAGTGTTCGGCCTGAAATTCATCGACGACAACGGGAACGGGCGGCTGGACGCGGACGAGTGGTCCGACTCGAACGGGGACGGGCTCCCGAGCGCGGGCGAGTTTCCGTTGGCGGGACAGTTGCGGTTGTCGGACGGGTCGATCTGCCCCAACTGCTTCGACTTTGACGGGTTCGTGTTCGCCGATCCCACCAACCCGGACACGGATGGCGACGGCATTCCCGACGGACTGGACAACGACCCGCTGGTCAATCCGCGTGCCTTCGGGCAGAACCAGGCGGTTTTCACGCGCGGCGACTCGGACGACGTGGACGAGGACAACGACGGTCTGGGCAACGGCATGGACCTGGGCAACGACCGGATCGGGCGGATCGACAACCCGACCGACCTGATCCGCGTGATTTCGCTCTTCCGCAACGACCTGCGGCGCGAGCCGGGCGGGACCGGGACCATTCCGGACAACCAGGTGCGCGTGCCGGAGGGGCTGATGGAGGACCTGCTGGGCGCCGACTGGAACGGCGACGGGCTGTTCCGGGTGACGGACGTGCGCGACCCGCACTTCGGCGTGACCCTGGTCGATACCACGGGCGACGGCGTTGCGGATTTTCCGGCCCTGACCACGACGGAGATCCTGGCGGCGTCGCTGTTCAGCTTCGACGCGAACGGCGACGGCGTGGTGGACGCGTCCGACTTCGCCACGACTCCGTTCCCGAACTTCCCCACGCAGACGTACCTGGACTCGACTCAGCGCGGCGCGACCAACGCGCGGGCGCCGCTCCCGTACCAGGAGCTGCTGCTGAACGGGGCGGCGAACAACCCGTTCCTGCCCGACTCTCGCGTCTGGACCGTGTTGTATTCGTGGCGCATGCCGGGCTTCGACATCGACGGCAACGGCTACATCGGGTACGACAGCCGCTCGAACACGAACCCGGTGCTGATCAACGGCGTGCTGAGCGCGTCAAGCCTGGCCGCGTCGGATCAGTTGATTTCGGTGGACGCGAGTTCGTTCGCGCTGGACGGTCAGGTGGAAGTGTCGGGTGCGTGCGGGTTGGGTGCGTGCGGGGCGCTGGGGCTGACGAGCCTGGCGTTGACGGGGGCGTGCATCCCGCTCACCCGGCCGCGGCGCCGTCGGAGATGAACATGCGATGCGGACCGGGGGAGGTGCTCGACGACCCGTCCCAGCGGTGGGCGGAGAGCGCCTGGACGATCTGCTCGGCGAGTTGAACGGCCGCCACGCCCGCTTCGGCGCTGACGGGCGGTCGTTTCCGTTCCCGGACGCAGTCAAGGAAGGCCTCGAGTTCGGTCGAGAGGGGGTCGCGCGCGTCGATCTGGAGGGGTTCGACGCGGACCATTTTTCCGAAGTCGACCCCGGCGAGCTGCGACAGGTCGCTGAGGTTTCGCTCGCGCGCCATGCGGAGGATGTCGAGGTTGCGGTCGCGCGTGATGGCGATGCCGACTTTCTTCTGGTAGTCGAGAGAGACGTAGGCCGTCTCGCTGAAGACGCGGAGCTTGCGCTCGGTCTTGAGGGCCAGGCGCGAGGCGGTGAGGTTGGCTACGCCCCCGCCGCGGAAGCGTACCCGGGCGTTGGCGATGTCCTCGTGGGTGCCGATGACGGCGACGCCCACGGCATCGACGTGGACGACCTCGTCGCGCATGAGGTGCAGGGCGATGTCGATGTCGTGGATCATCATGTCGAAGACGGTTCCGATGTCAGCCGAGCGGAAGGTAAAGGGGCTGATGCGGTGGGTCTCGATGAACTTGGGAGTGATGCCGAGGCGTTCGACGGCGACGACGGCCGGGTTGAAGCGTTCGGTGTGCCCGATCTGGACGATGGCGGAGTGGCGGCGCGCGAGGTCGGCGATGAGAACGGCCTGCTCGAGGTTGGGGGCGATGGGTTTTTCAATCAGGACGGCGGTGCCGCGCTCGATGAGCGGGCGGGCGACGTCGAGGTGGCGTGCGGTGGGGACGGCGACGCTGGCGGCGGCGAAGTCGGGGAGGTCGGGCCGCAAGCCATCGGCCCAGGCGGCGCCTGCGGGCTCGGCCAGGGCCTTGGCGCGGTCGAGCATGGGGTCGATGACGGCGACCAAACGTGCGCCGGGCAGTTGCGAGTAGATGCGCACGTGGTGACGGCCCATGTGTCCTGCGCCGAAGACGGCGACGGGGATGGGATCGCTCATGCGGCGGATTCTCCGGAGGGTGCGGCGTAGAAGCGGCGGCGGTCGTCGTCGGTGTCGCGGCGGCGTGTCTCGAGGTGCCGCCCGTGGGTGCTGGCGGCGAGTTGTCGGCGGAGGAACTGGACCAGGTAGGCGACGTGCGGGTCGGCGGCGAGGGGGGAGGCGTCGATCTCCGCGAGGGCCTGGACGGTTCGGCCGGCGGAGTCCTCGCGGCGGCCCGCGTAGAGGATCTTGTAGGCGCGTTTCATGGCGTCGATGGAGGGCTCGGGGAGCTTCCAGCGGCGCATTCCCTCGGCGTTGAAACCGCGGACCTCGGCGTTCCAGCCGGAACATTTCATGTAGGGGGGGATGTCGGCGCGCATGCCGGTCATGCCCCCGACGTAGGCGTATCGTCCGACGGTGACGAAGTGGTGCATGGCGCAGAGGCCGCCGATGTTGACGCGTTCCTCGATGCGGCAGTGGCCGGCGACCTGGACGCCGTTGGCGATGATGACGTGGTCGGCGATGACGACGTCGTGTGCGATGTGGACGCCGACCATGAGGAGATTGTGGTCGCCGATGCGGGTGATGCCGGTGTCGATTTCGGTTCCGCGGTGGACGGTGGTGAGTTCGCGAAAGACGTTGTGGGCGCCGATGTGCAGGAGCGTGGGCCCGCCGCGGTACTTGAGGTCCTGGGGCGCGGCGCCGATGGTGGACTGGGGGTAGAACTCGTTGTGCGGGCCGATTTCGGCCGGGCCGAGGAGGGTGCAATGGGGGTGAAGGCGGCAGTTGTCGCCGAGGGAGACGTGGGGTCCGACGTGGCAGAAGGGCCCGATGTCGACGTCCCGACCGATGCGGGCGTTGGGATCGACGAAGGCCAGGGGGTGAATGCGGGACATCGTAGCGAGGCCCTTACACGGGGTCTGCATCGACGAGCATGAAGCGGATGCTCGCCTCCGCACAGAGTTCATCGACGGTGCGTGCGCGACAGAACACCTGCCCGGTGCGGGACTTGACGCGCACGGATTCGGCTTCGAGGACGAGCTGGTCGCCGGGGACGACGGGTTTGCGGAACTTGGCGCGGTCGATGCTGAGCAGGACGGCGACCTTTCCGGTGTGCTCGAGCTTCTGGGCGACGAGGATTCCGCCGAGCTGCGCCATGGCTTCGAGGATGAGCACCCCGGGCATGATGGGCTGGCGCGGGTAGTGCCCGTTGAAGAACGGCTCGTTGATGGTGACGTTCTTGACGCCGACGGCGCGGCGGTCGTCGTCGATCTCGAGCACGCGATCGACGAGGAGCATGGGGTAGCGATGGGGCAGGAGGCGCTGGATGGCGCGGATGTCGAGCTTGGCGGCGGCACCGAGCCGGGTTTTCATCTGGTCGCGCTGCTGAGCGTCGAGAATGGCGCGGGCGAGACGATGGTTGAGCCCGTGGCCGGAGCGTTTGGCGTAGACTTTTCCGCAGACGAAGCCTCCGACGAGCATGAGGTCGCCGACGAGGTCGAGCACCTTGTGGCGGACGCATTCGTCGGGGAAGCGGAACTTATTGCCGATGGGACCGTCGCGGCCGATGACAAGGATGTCCTCGTAGGAGAGGTGGATGCCGAGACCGGCGGCCTGGAACTGGCGGGCCTCTTCTTCGAAGACGAAGGTGCGCGCGGGGGCGACGGACTCGCGGAAGGTGATGGAGTCGATGGCCAGGGTGATCATCTGGGGCGCGAGGGGCGAGTCTGCGCCGTGATCGAGCTCGTAGATGATCTCGAGCTTGTCCTCCTCGGTGGGCCAGGCGACGAGTTCGGCGGTTGCATCGCTGACGCGGACGCACACGGGGACGCGGACGATGCGGCGCGGCGCGTCCTGCTCGACGGTGCCGGCGGCGGTGAGGGCTTCGACGAAGGGCATGGAGCTTCCGTCGAGGCCGGGCAGCTCGAGGTTGTCGAGCTCGACTTCGACGTTGTCGAGGTCCGCGCCGCGAATGGCGGCGAGGCAGTGCTCGACGGTTTCGACGGAGACGGCTCCGTCGCGGAGGGAAGAGCGTCGTGCGCGCTTGGTGACATGGTCGATGAGCGCGGGGATGCGGACGGGTTCGGGCTGGTCGGCGCGAACGAAGATCACGCCGGTGTCGGGAGCCGCGGGCTTGAAGCGCGCGGTGACCTCGAAGCCGGTAAACAGGCCGCGGCCCGAGAGGACGGCTTCACCGCGCAGGGTGTGCTGGCGTTTCAAGCCGCTCAATTCGTTTCCTCAGCTCGCGCACCTGGGCCAGGAGGTCGGGGAGACGACGCCAGGCGGCGATGAGGCGCGCCTGCTCCTGCATCGGGGCGGCAGGAGACCCGAACACGGTCTCACCGTCGCCGAAGCTCTTGCTCAGGCCGGACTGTGCGCCTGCCCGCACCCCGTTACCGAGGCGGATGTGATCCACCAGGCCGACCTGACCGGCCAGGATCACATGGTGTCCGAGCGAGGTTGAGCCGGAGATGCCGCACTGGGCGGCAATGACGCAATCCTCGCCGATGACGACATTATGGGCCACCTGGACGAGGTTATCAACTTTGGTCCCGCGGTGGATGCGTGTGTCGCCGCACTTTCCGCGGTCGATGGCGGTGTTGGCGCCGATTTCGACGTCGTCGCCGATGTCCACGCCGCCGATGTGGGGCACGCGGTGGAAGCGTCCGTGGCGCAGGAGATAGCCGAAACCGTCGGCGCCGATCGTAGCGTTCGGGTGGATGACGACGCGGGCGCCGATGCGCACGCGTTCGCGGATGACGACGTTGGGCCACAGGACGCAGTCCGGGCCGATGACCACGTCATCGCCGATGCAGCAGCCGGCGTGAATCTGTGCTCCTGCGGCGATGCGGGTGCGCTCCCCGACGACGACGCGGGGTCCGATGCCCGCGCCGGCGACTTCGGCCGACGAGGCGACGATCGCGGTGGGATGGACGCCGGGGGCGATCCGGGGGACGGGCGGGGCGAAGACGGCCAGGGCGGCACTGACGGCAGCCTCGACGTCGTCGACGAGCAGGGCGGTGCGGCCGGCGGGCGGTTGGGCGTCCCGCGGTGCGATGACCGCGCCGGCGGTGGAGGCCCAGGCGCGCTCGAAGTAGCGTGCGTCCTGTGCCCAGGTGACCGCGTCGGGGCGGGCGTCGTCCACGGTCGTCACGCCCCGCAGCGCGGGCTGGTCCGGACCGACCAGGCGCGCGGCAAGGCGCTGCGCCAGGTCGTGCGCCGAGAGCGAAGTCGAGGCGGGGGTCATGGGACGTTCAGCATGGGCGCGGCGGGCGTGGCGCGGTAATCGGCGTTGAGCTTGTCGAGGGCCGCCTGGGTGAGGTCGGCGGCGGGGTTGACGTATACGACGCTGCGGTTACGAATGCGGGTCTTGAGTTCCTCGGGGTCGAGGGAGGCCGGGGGGAGCTCCTGCTGGTAGACGACCACGTCAAAGCCCTCGCGCTGTGCGACCTGCTCGACGGCCTGGGTGATCTCCCGGTAGATGCGGCCGGTCCAGACGGAAACCTCGCGGCTGAGTTCGGCCTGCTTGAGGTCGAACCAGTTCTTGTACTCGATCTGCATCGCCAGCAGGTCGCGCATGCGCTTCACGTAGGCCGGGTCGTTGGGGTCGAGCATGTCGAGCTCTTTCTGCTTGGCGTCGATCTTCTGAAGCCGGGCGCGGTTCTCCTCGTCGAGCTGCTTGCGGAGCTTGTTCATCTCCTCGGTGAGGTCCTTCTGCCGCTGGTACTCGTTGAACGCGGCGGCGACGTCGATCGCGGCGACGCGGCCCGTGGCGCGGATGTTGGGGGTGGAGGGCGACTTGCCGCCCTGCGCCTGGGCGGCGGCCCAGGCCGCGCAGGCGACCAGGCAGAACGCGGCGGCGACGAGAACCGGCTTGCAGTGGGTCTTCATTGAAATCTCCGGCGGGTGCTCGCTGGGCGCCCGGTAGACGACGCAGTGGGTTTCAGGGACCGACGTCGCATTTTACGAGAGGTCGGTCGGGCCCGCGAGCGTGGGCGGCGCGCGAGAACCCGGTCCGCCCGGGGTTGGGTGCACTGCCGGGTGCGGCCGGTGCGTCGTTCGCATGGGGCAGCGGCAGGGGCGCACGATGCACACGGCGCCGCCCCGCGTTATCATCGCAGGCGAGCCGGAGCGCGCGTAAGTGCGCGCCGGCACGGCGGAAACGACCGGAGGCATGAGACGGTGAGCGAATACGGCGTCACAACGCTTGAGCGCGACGAATTCGCCGGCGGGGAAGTGTGGACGCTCAATTTCGGACCGCAGCACCCGGCGACGCACACCACACTGCACCTGGAACTGAAGCTGGACGGGGAGACGGTGGTCGGGTGCACGCCGCACATCGGGTACCTGCACAGCGGGTTCGAGAAGCTGGGGGAACACCTGGATTACAACCAGTACGTGGTGGTGACGGATCGGATGAACTACGTGTCGCCGATCGCGAACAACATCGCGTGGCACACGGCGTGCGAAAAGCTGTTCGGGATCGAGCTGACGCCGCGGTGCAAGGCGCTGCGGACGATCTGCGCGGAGCTGGCGCGGATTCAGGATCACCTGCTTTGCGTGGGGGCGTCGGCGCTGGACCTGGGAGCGCTCACCGGGTTTTTCTATCCCTTCAATGAGCGCGAGTACATCTATGACATTCTGGAGGACCTGTGCGGGGCGCGCTTCACGGTCAGCTACACGCGCGTCGGCGGGGTGATGCAGGACGCGCGGCCGGGCTGGACGGACATGGTCCTGAACTTCGTGCGGAACCGGCTGCCGTACGCGATCGCCGACCTCGAGAGCCTGTGCGTCCGCAACCGGATTTTCGTGGAGCGGACGAAGGGCATCGGGGTGCTGAGCGCCGAGGAGGCGGTGAACTGGTCGTGGACGGGGCCGTTGGCGCGAGCGAGCGGCGTGCGGCGCGACCTGCGGAAGGACGAGCCATACCTCTGCTACGCGGACAACTGGGACGGGCGCGGCTCGCCGGCGGTGGAGTTCAAGGTGCCGGTCGCCAGCGGCGGGGACGTCTTCAGCCGGTTCCTGGTGCGGCTGGAGGAGATCCGGCAGAGCGCGCGCATCATCGAGCAGGTGGTGGCGGCGCTTCCGGACGGGCCGGTGAACGCGGGACCGGACGTGAAGCTGACGCTGCCGGACAAGCGGGAGGTGTATTTCTCGATCGAGGGTGTGATTCACCATTTCGAGAAGGTGATGACCAACCGGGGTTTTGAGCCGCCGCTGGGAGAAGCGTACGGAGCGAACGAGACCGCCAACGGCGAGCTGGGGTTCTACCTGGTGAGTGACGGGGGCAAGTGCGCGTACCGGGCTCGCTGCCGGCCGCCGAGCTTCATCAACTACCAGGTGTATGAGAAGCTGATCGTGGGGCACCAGATCAGCGACGTTGTGGCCGTGCTGGGGAGCCTGAACATCATCGCCGCAGAGCTGGACCGCTGAGCGGGGTGGGTGCGGCAAGGGCCTGCGGCCGGGTGCATCGAGCCTGGCAGGAACGGTGCGGGGTCCTCAGGCAACGGAGCGGCGGATTCGATCGCCCTTGAGGGGGACGCGCGCCACGTGCGACTGGACGTAAGCGCTGGTGGCGAGGACTTCGCAGCCCTTGGCCTGAATCTGCCGCATGTGGAAGTCGGCTTCCTGGGCGTTCCAGTACCCGCATGCGTCGCCAAGGACGGCGACGTTTCGTTCGCGCAGCATGAGCCCGAGGACGAGCTGCCGGACGGCCCCGTCGAGGGCGATGCCGAAGACGATGAAGCGCCGCGCGGGCATTTCGGTGAGCAGGCGGTCGAGCTTCGGGTTGGTGAAGGGGTCGCGGTGGCGTTTCGCGAGGATGGCCTGCTGTGCGTGCAGAAGGACGTCGAGCGGGACGCAGAGGCAGTTGTCGGACTCGATGGAGACCCGGGTGGGCATGAGCGAGTGGGGGACTTTCAACTGGCCGGCGGTCCCCTCGACGCAGGCGACGCCGTCGACGCCCATGGCCTCCTGTCGGCGTCGAACGTCGACGACGGAAAGGACGGGGGCCTTGGCCCAGCGGGCCCAGGCCATGAGTTTTCTGAGGTTGGAGACGATTTGCGGGGCGTTCGCGACGGGTCGCGCGCCGCCCGGGGTGAGGTAGTCGCGCTGCGTACACAGGTCGATCAACACGTCAGACCGGCTGAGGCTGGTCACGGCTCTTTCCTCCTCGCGGCGACTGTCACGAACGGGCGCGCTCACGAAGAACTGCGGACGAATAGATCGCCAAGTGAGGTCGCCGAATTCGCGTCGAGAGTTGGGAAGTTGGGGAAGCGACCGAAACCCAGTTGCTGTGCGCTTCTCCGTCTCCTTGGCGACGGATTCTACCCACGCCGTTTGACAAGCCGCAACAGAAATCTCGACAAAAACGCCGGCAACGAACGCGCGGAAATTGTTATCAGTCCAAGGGTTGCACGCCATCGTCGTTTGCGCGCGGATGCGCCGCGGTCGCAGTGGCCGGACCGATCGTTTCGGCCGCGGCGTCCGTATCACCGGGGATGCGCCGCGCGGCGATTAGGAAGATCAGGGCTGCGACGGCGTAGCCGACCGTGTGGCCCAGCGCCCGGTCGGTAAAGACCGCGTCCGACCCGGTCGGCGGACGCTGCCAGGCGAAGAACTCGCGAATGACGTTTCCGTCGACGCGGCAGGCGTGCAGGAAACCGGTCAGGGTGAGGAGGGAGGCGGCGGCCATCCAGGCAGCGGCGACCGAGTAACGGCGTTCGATGAGCGCGACGCCGGCAGCGGCGAGCACCAGCGATACGACCAGCCAGCCGGAATTGGCGCCCGTGAGCGCCACCATCCCGCGCAGCGACGGAAGCGGGCTTTGGGGACCGGCGGCGTTGAGCATGGCCGCCAGGGTCTCACCGCCTTCGGCCGCGGCGAGCAGCAGGGGCGCGTGGACGATGACGACTGCGGCGATGGCTGGGAAGAGCCCGAGGGCGACGGCGGGCGCGTGGTGTCGGGGCGTGGTCTGGAAGGCCTGCGCCGTGATCACCACGCCGATGTAGACGACGATGGCGGCGCCGGCCTCGATGGGGATGAGCCGCGCGATGAACGGACCTGCGCCAAGGAGAAAGCAGGCCGTGAAGAAGAGCCCGTTGGCCACGGAGTATCCGCTACGCGCGCCGAGGCTCTTCCAGGCCGGGTGGCCAATGTAGATGGTCGTCGGGAAGCAGGAACCGAAGAGCCCGGCGGCGATCGACCCGATGCCGTTGACGGCGAGCGAGCAGCCGGTATGGAAGCGGTCGCCGGCGGCCTCGGCGGATTCGATGTTCTGAAGCGACCCCAGGACGTTCAGCAGCCCCATGGGGGCGGAGACCGTCAGGAACCGCAGCAGCATGTCGGCGTCGGACAGGAGGAAGGCCCAGATTTGCGGGCCATAGAAGACCGGAGGCGTGAGGCGGAGCTGGCAGGCTTCGCGCAGCGCTGCGGCCGACAGGAGCGGCGGCTCGTGGAACCAGGCTGCGGCCCACTGCGTAAGGGGTGGGATGGAGAGCAGCCAGGCGAGTGCGGTGCCGACCAGCACGGCGAGGAACCCTCCGGGGAGGTGAGCCGGGAAGCGGTAGCGTGCGAAGTAGGCGAGCATGAGAATCGCCAGCGGGGCGATGCCGACCAGGGGATGGGTGTAGATGCGGAAGGCGAAATCGGCGGCGATGAAGGTAAGCGCGACGCCGGCGAGCACGCCCAGGAGAGCGGCCCGGGGTGTGGCGCGGCGGAGGCGTTCGGCCACGAACGCGCCGCCGAACTCGATGAGCCCGCTGACCAGGCAGGCCAGGAGTCCGGCCTTCCAGGCCAGCTCTCCGGCCGCTTCGAGGGGCGTGCCGCGCTGGAGCGCTTCGCGGTAGACCGGCCCCATGATGAACAGCACGTAGGCGAAGACGGACGGAGTGTTGATCCCGTAGGGCAGGGCGGTGCATCGCGGATTGCCGTGGCGTCTGGCGCTGAAGCGCGCCTGTGCGGCATAGAAGAGGTTGCCGATGAGCAGGCTGACGGCGACGCCGGGAAGCACGCGCTCAAAAACGAACGCGTCCGGCAGGCCGGCGACGGTGGTGCACAGTCCGACGATCAGCAGCACCTGCACGAGGTTGTCGACCATCAGGCCGAAGAAGCCGTCCAGGTCGCCGCGGGTCCAGACGGGGTAGCGAAAGGTCGCGTCGGCCACGGGCGAGACTCCGGGAACGTCGAGGTCGGCGATCGCCGCGCGGGCGGTCGTCGAAATGCGTGGCGTATCGTACACTTGCGGCATGTCCCGTACGCGACAGACCCTGGCGGTCGGCGACCGCGGCGAGTTCCGCAAGACGATCACGGAGCGGGACGTTTTTGCGTTTGCGGACGCGTCGGGCGACTACAACCCGCTGCACTTCGACGACGAGTACGCGCGCAAGAGCGTGTTCGGCCGGCGGGTCGCGCACGGGATTCTGATGGCGGGGATCATCTCGAGCGTGCTGGGCGGCGAAATCCCCGGGGTGGGAACGATCTTCGTGCAGCTCGAGATCCGGTTCCTCAAGCCGGTGTTCATCGACGACACGGTCCGCGCGACGGCGACGGTGATGGAGATCATCAACCCGAAGCGCGTGCGGCTGTTCGTGGCGTGTGTCAACCATCACGGTGAAGACGTGGCCATCGGAAACGCGATCGTGATCCCGCCGGCCGAGACGCGGCTGGTGGAGTAGGTGCCTACGTCCGATCCCCCATCCTGCACTATCATCGCCGCCGCCATGCGACTTAGCGCGATCCGGCACCAGGCACGGGCGATGACGATCGTGCGCCGCGCGCTGCGCAGCGCCCGCCCGCACCACGCCTACCTGTTCGAGGGTCCCGACGGCGTGGGCAAGGAGGCGGCCGCGCGGGCGCTGGCGGCACGCTACCTCTGCACCGCGGCGGCCGACGCGGATGGCGACGCGTGCGGGGCGTGCCCGTCGTGCCGGCTGCTGGCGCGGGACAACCACCCGGATTTCCACCTGATTCACCGCGGATTGCACCGTCTGCACCCGGACCCGGCGGTGCGTCGCAGCGCGGGGTTGTTCCTGGCCGTGGACGTGGTGCGGCACTTTCTGCTGGAGCACGCTGCGATGGCGCCCAGTCAGGGTCGGGCGCGCGTGTTCGTGATCCGCGAGGCGGAGCGGATGAATGACGGCGCGCAGAACGCGCTGCTCAAGACGCTGGAGGAGCCGCCGGGTGCGACGCGACTGATCCTCATCACGACGGCGGCGGGGCGGCTGCTGCCCACCATCCGGTCGCGATGTCAGCGCGTGCCGTTCGGTCCGCTGCCGCGGGCGTTCGTCGAGGAGCGCCTGCGCGAGGCGCAGGTGGGCGTCGAGGCGGCGTGGACCCTGGCGCGCCTGGCGGACGGCCGGCTGGGCGCGGCGCTGGCGTGGCACGAGGCGCGGCTGCTGGAGGCCACGAGCTGTCTGGACGACGCTGCCGGCGCGCTGGCGGCCCGCGACGTGGAGTCCTTCGCCAAGGCGCTGCTGGCGGGCGGGGAGGCGCTGGCGCGGCGGGCGAAGGGGCGCGACGACGACGGTGACACGGGAGCGCGCGACGAGGACGGCGGCGAGGGGCCCGCGGACGACGACGTGCCGCCGGCGAAGGGGTCAGCGCGCACCGTGCCGACCGACGAGCTGCGGACGGGTCTCAAGGGCGTGCTGATGCTGCTGGCGGCGGCGCTGCGCGACGCGGTGATCCTGGACGCCGGGAGCGACGCGGAGTTGCTGGCGTTGCCGCACGCGGGACCGCTCGTGCGGCGGCTGGCGGCCGGCGCCGCCCCGGAGGAGAGCGTTCGCGGCGTTGCCGCCGCGGAGATGATGCTCGACCGCAACGTCAACGCGCAGCTCGCACTGGAGCGGCTCGGGGCGGTGCTGCTGGGCGTAGTGGAGGCGGGCTGACGGGTGGTGCCGGCGTCCAGCCGGCCTGCACGGGCCTCGTTCCGCGCCGTCTCGCAAGCCGAAGGCGCGGCGCAGGGATTTACGGCCCGCGAGCCGGCCCCGCGGACGGCCCGCCGGTGCGGCCACGCCGCCGAACCGGCGGTCACTGGGCCCGCGCGACGCACATGCAGCTCGACGCGATGCGCGTGTCCGCCCGGGCCCACGCCTTGCGGAACCGCGCCTCCACCTCGTCGGCCTCCTGCGTTGCGCCGCGCGCCTTCAGGCACGCCGCCAGGCCGTGCAGCGCCCACCCGTTCTCGCGCCACTGCGCCAGGTCCGCGCGATACACCGCCTCGGCTTCCTCGTAGCGCTTGGCCGCCACCAGCACCGCGCCCAGCGTGTGCCGCACCGGCTGCATCCACTCGGGCGGCTCCATGTACGTCAGGCCGTCCTCCAGCTCGACGCCCGCCCGCAGCTCGCGCACCGCGTCGTCCATCTGCCCGCGCCGCAGGGCGATCTCCCCGGCCAGGACGTGGGCGGCGATCTTGAGCACCTGATGCGCGGGGTTGACCGCCATCATCGCACCCTGCGGCACTGCCGCCGACGCCGCGGCAAACCGCACCTGCTCCTCCTCCGCCGCGGGCACGTCGCCCTTGGCGGCCAGCGCCACGCCGCGCGCGAATCGCCACAGCGCCACGGTGATCGGGAACTGTGCGTCCGGCTCGGGCTGGGCCAGGATGTCGTCCCAGCGCCCGAAGCGCATCTGCACCTCGATCAGGATCGGGAGGTATCCATCGACGAGGGCCGCGTTCTTTTTCGCCCACTCCTGGGGCACGCCCGCGAGCATGCGCTGCGCCGCCGCCGTCGCCGCGGCGCGGCGCCCCTCCATCATCGATACCCAGGCCAGGAAGTGGTCGTTGTGCGCCATGTAGACGTGGTAGAAGTCCTGCCGCGGCGACCGCGCCCGGTAGCGCCGGTCCGCCTCGATGGCCCGCTCGTTGGCCGCCGCCGCTTCCGGCCAGCGTCCGACCCGTACGTAGATGTGGCCCGGCATGTGCACCAGGTGCCCGGCCGAGGGGACCGCGCGACGCAGGCGGTCCGCCGCCTCGACGGCCCGCTCCGGATGCGGCGAGGCTTCCACCGCGTGGATGTACAGGTGGTTCGCGCCCGGATGGTCAGGATCGAGCCGCCGCACCGCCTCGAGCACGGACACGATCTCCTCCGCCCGGCCCTTGGGCGCGCCGTCCTTGGTCCACAGGTCCCACGGCTGGAGGTCCATGAGCGCTTCGGCGTACAGCACGCCGATGTCGGCGTCGGTCGGGTACGCCTTCCACACCTCGCCCATCGCCGCCGCGTAGGCGGCGTCCAGCGGGCCGCGGTCGGCCGGCGGCGGGTCGGCATATCGCCGGGAAAGCGCGTCGATCAGCGCCTGCTCGGCCGCGCCGGCCTTGTCGCGCAGGGCCCGTGCCTTGCTCAGCGCCTCCCAGGCGGCTTTCGCCCGCTCGGGCGGGACGACCGGGTTGTTGATGTGCGGCCCGTTGCACAGCGCCACGCCCCACCACGCCATCGCCAGCTCGGGGTCCAGCCGCGCCGCCTCGCCGAAGGAGCGGATCGCCTCGTCGTGGTTGAACGCGAAGGCGAGAATCAGCCCCTGGTTGAAGTACCGCCGCGCAAGGTCGGAGCGGGTCGATACCGCGCGATAGTGCGTCCCCAGGCCGTCGAAGAGCTGCGGCCCTTCCGTTCGCTGGCCGCTCGCGGCACACCCGGCGCTCAGCGCCAGCAACCCCGCCAGGCACACCGTGCCGATGAGACCGGCTGCACGTAGCATTCGCATGTTTCCCTCGCCCACAAGGAGTCACGGACCGACCATCGTTCGCGCCGCGCGCCTACCGGCCCGCCACCGACGCGCTTACACTCGCCCGACATTCTTACCGGAGGCACCATGGCCGACCAGCCCCAAGCCACCGCGGCGGCGCCGGCGCCGCGCTTTCCGCGCGCGTTCTGGTTCCTGAACTCGATCGAGATGTTGGAGCGCCTGGCGTTCTACACCCTGCGCGTCATGGCCCCGGTCTACATCATGCAGGCCGACGACCCGGGCGGGCTGCACCTCACCGCGCAGCAGAAGGGGGTCATCTACGCCTGGTGGGCGATCTTCCAGTCCATCCTGCCCATGGCGACGGGCGGGTTCGCGGACCGCTACGGCTACAAGGCCACCATGGCGTTCTCCATCACCATGATGCTCCTGGGCTACCTGATGGTCGCCCTGTGGCGCGACGTGCTGTGGCTGCCCGCGGTCGTCGGTCCCGACGGCGCGATCGCATGGTCCGCGCTCGACCGGTCCAACTACTGGGCGCTCTTCCTTTCCATCATGACCCTGGCCAGCGGGACCGCGTTCTTCAAGCCCAGCATCCAGGGGTCGCTGGCGCAGAGCCTGACGAAGGCCAACTCGTCCGTCGGCTGGAGCATCTTCTACTGGGTCGTCAACGTCGGCGCCTTCGTCGGACACTACATCCCCGCCGTCGTCTTCCTGCTCATGGGCGGCGAGCACACCAAGCAGGCCTGGCGGCTGCTCTTCCTGCTTGCGGCCGCCTTCATGGCCTGCAATTACTTCCTGCTGTTCACCTTCCGCGACGTCCCCTCCGGCGCCGACAAGTCTGATTCGGTGTTCCGCGTGCTCTGGAAAACGATTGTCAACATCGTCGAGCCGCGGCTGATCGTCTGGCTGGCGATCATGTCCGGGTTCTGGATGATGATGTACCAGCTTTGGGATCTTCAGCCCAACTTCATCTCCGACTGGATCGACAGCTCCCCCATGGCCGCCGCGATCGCCTGGCTCCCCGAGCGGGTCTACGCGGCACTGACCGAAAAGACCGCGCGCGGCGACATGATTCCTCAAAACGTCCTGCTCAGCCTCAACGCGCTCTTCATCATCTTCGGCGTGGTCGGCGTGGGCTGGCTCACGCGCCACATGCGCACCCTGACGGCCATGTTCGGCGGCATGATCCTCGCCACCGTCGGCGTCCTCGTCGCCGGGCTGACCATGAACCCCTGGATGCTCGCGCTCGGCATCCTGTTCTTCTCGCTCGGCGAGATGACCACCGGCCCGAAGAAGAACGAGTACCTCGGACTCATCGCCCCGCCCGGCAAGAAGGGGCTCTATCTCGGCTACGTCAACATCCCCGTCGGAGTCGGCGTGTTCCTCGGTTCCTGGGTCGCCGGCGAGGTCTACGGGCGCTTCGGCGAGAAGGCCACGCTGGCGCTCAAATACCTGGCCGGGCAACCCGCCATCGCCCTGGGGCGAACCTGGGACGGCGACGTCCACTCGCTCGAAGCCTTCGTCGGCGTCAAGCGGACGCAGGCCATGGCGCGCTTGCAGGAAGTCACTGGATTGGACCCGGTCGCGGCCACCCGCATGCTCTGGGATACGTACGACCCGCAGCTCTACGTCTGGCTTCCGTTCGCCGCCGTCGGCGTCGCCTCCGCCATCGCCCTCTACATCTTCGGCCGGATGGCGAAGCGCTGGTCGGATATGAATGCGTAGCGCGGGGAACCGGGAATTCTCCGTTCCCGGTCCCCTTTCCGGTCTCACACACTCATCCACGCCGCCAGCAGGTCCACCGCCGCCCGCGCGTCCTGCTTGTGGATCGCCTCAGTCACCGTGTGAATGTATCGCGTCGGGATCGACAGCGTGATCGCCCGCGTTCCCCCGCGCGACCGCTGCACCGCCCCCGCGTCCGTGCCGCCGCGCGGCAGCACCTCGAGCTGGTGGCGGATGTTCTTTTTTCGCGCTACGGCGACGAACTCGTCGACAAGCCCGCGATGGCTGATGCTGTAACCGTCCATGACCTTGATGGCCGCCCCGCCGCCGAACACCGTCACCGCCTCGTCCTTGCCCACCCCGGGCGTGTCGCACGCCAGCGTCACGTCGATGGCGATCCCGATGTCCGGGTCGACCGAGAAGGCCGACGTCTGCGCACCGCGCACCCCCACCTCCTCCTGCACGCAGCCCACGAAGTACACGTCATAGCGGCTGCCCGGATAGCTCCCGTTCGTCGCCGGAAGAGAGGCACCTCTGCGCCCCGCGGGCCGCGTCGGTACCGGCCCAAACACGCGCCGCACCGCCTGGATCGCCGTCCAGAGCGACACCCGGTTGTCCATGGCCTTGCCGACGATCGCGTCGCCCACCAGCTCGGTCGTCTGCACCAGCGTCACCGGGTCGCCGATCTCCACCAGCTTCTTCACGTCCGCCTTGGGCAGGAACAGGTCGACCGTGAACTCCTTCACTTCCGGAATCTTCTTGCGCTCCTCGTCGGACGCGAGGTGCACAGGCCGCCCCACGGGGTTCATCACTCCGGTCAGGTCGCGCCGCCCGCGAACCAGCACCTTGCGGGCAAACAGGTTCCGCGTGTCGAAACCGCCCACGTTGATCACGCGCAGGTGACCCTCGTCGTCGATGTGGCGAACGTAGAACCCGATCTCGTCCATGTGGCATGCCAGCATCACCCGCACCGGACGGTCCACGCCGGCCTCGTTCCCGCCGCCCCGCCGCCCGCGCGGCCGCTCGAAGCGCGTCGCCCGCCGCAGGCAGATCAGGTTCCCCATCGCGTCGGTGCGCGTTTCGTCGAACAGGCCCTCCGTTTCCGCCAGCACCAGCTCGCGGATTCGCTCCTCGCGCCCCGGCACCCCGGACGCCTCCGTCAGCCGGCGCAGGAAATCGAACTCGCCGAAGCTGCGTCGCGAACTCGCCGTCAGCGGCGCCGGCGTCACCGGCAGCGGGTCGGGCACCATCGCGACCGCCGGGGCCGCCTCCAACGTCGGCTTGGGCCCGGCCGCGACGGACGCCGCGCGCCGCCCGCGCTTCGCAACGGGTGACGTTGACTTCGGCGCGCCGGCGTCGCGCGCCGGTCGCTGGACTCGTCGGGCCATCGTTACCTCGCAGTCTCGTCAAGTCGGCGCTGCGACTCCCCGCCGCTCGACGGCGACCGCAAGGATACCGGCCGCGGCCTCGCGGTCCAAACCCGGGACGCATTCCGGGGGTCTGCGGCGCATGTCCCCCGTTTCGCCCCGGCGAACCTTCGACCACGCCACGCCGGCGCGCCCCGTTCCCATCGGCGGCATCCCGCGCCAGTGCCGCGGCGCCCTGGGCCTGCGCTGCGTCCCGGCACGCCCGGCGTCCGGCTATCATCGCGCCGCGCCCGCGTCGCTCGCGCCCCTCGGGAACGACGCGGCCGATTTGTTCCGTTCCACCGGGAGCGCCGCGTTGAAGCCGAATCCGCATGCCGCCCACCCGCTCGGACTGCCCGCCGGAAGCGTCCGCGCCCTGCTGACCCTGGCGATCCTGGGCGTGGTTGTGTCGGAGGTGGCGCAGGGGCAGTCGATTGGAGTCTTCTGGCACCAGGCGCTGGCCATCGCGCTGGCCCACTACTTCACGTCGCGCCGCTTCGTCGACCTGCCGCACGACGCTCTCATCCGGCTCGAGGCCGAAGGCGTCGTCGAGCGCGAATCCAATCCGCTCTACCTGCCGCGCCACACGATCCGCGCGCTCGCGATCCTCACCTTCGCCGGGCTGGCCGCGTGGCTCTACACGCGACAGCGCCTCTTCCAGCCCGCCGCGCTTACCGTGCTCGGCGCGTTCGCCGCCTACTTCATCGGCGCGATCGCTCGTGGCATCACGACCTGGTGGACCCGCGGCGCAGCATCGCCCCCCAGCCGGACGTGGAGTGACATCAAGGCCTGGACTTGTCTGCTCGTGATGAGCGCCGTCGCAGTCGCGCAGCTCGCCGGCCGCCGCGACTGGTTGCCCGACCGTTTCGAGGAGGTCGCCATCGGCCTGGTGCTGTTCTACTTCGGCTCGCGATAGCTCAGCCGCTGAGCCGCGCCGCAAGCCGCTGGTACGCCGTCACCACGTCGCGCGACAGGACTTCCACGCGTTGCTCCAGCGCCCTGCCGCGAAGCCGCGCACGCCGCAGCTCGGCTCGCAGCAGTCGCGCGCGGCGGCGCGACATCACCCCGCGGCGGCGCTGCGCCAGCTCGCGGCGAACGCTGCGCTCCACGTCCTTCACGTCCAGCGGCCGAACCAGCACGTCGTTCACCCGCAGTCGCAGCAGCTCGACCACGCGCTGTGGATCCAGCGCCGAGCACACGGCGACGATGCGCGGCTGGCCCATGACGCGAAAGCGCGTCGCCAGCGTTGCGAATTCGACCCCGTCCAGCTCGTCCCCGGCGACCAGCACGTCGCACGGGGTGCGGAGGTGCGTCTCCAGCGCCGATTCCGCATGCGTCGACACGAACACCCGCGCGACCCTGCGGGTCGTCAGGTGGTCTGCGACCCGCTCGACGAACTCGATATCCGAATCGAGCAGGAGCACCCGTGCCGGCGGTGTTACGATCGTCTCGCTCAAGCGTCGTTCTCGCGGCAGCAATCAGCCCGGACCGGTGTTCGCGCCGAGATCGGGCCTGCCGGACGCACCGCGGGGCTCCCCGCGCGGCACCAGCACGTGCACCGAAGTCCCCGCGCCGGGCCGGCTGTCGATCCAGATGCGGCCGCCGTGCGCTTCGACGATGCGCAAGGCCCGCGCCAGGCCCAGCCCGCGCCGCCGACCCGCCCGGTGGAACGAGAAGAACGGGTCGAAGGCCCGCTGGAGGACGCCGGGCGCCATGCCCATGCCGCCGTCGCGGACTGTGATCTCGATCGTATCATCGGTTCCGCGCTCTCGGCAGTTGATGCTGATCTGACCGCCCGTGTCGCGAACCGCCGCGCCGGCGTTGTCCAGCAGCTCCCGCAGAACCACCCCGATCTGCCCCGGGTCCATTCGCGCCGCGATCCGCTCCGTACCGGGTGGCACGTGGACTCGCACCGCGGCGCCGCTCCCGCGGTTGAATTCCCCCGCCACCGCCGCCACCAGGCGCACCACGTCCACCGGCTCGGGCCGTGGCGGCCGCGGCTGTGCAAAGTCCATCAACTCCGACACGATGCGGCTGCATTCGTGCGCCCGCAGGTGGATCGTCTCCAGCGCCCGCACCGCCTCCGGGTCCGTCGCCGCGCTCTTGAGCATCTGCGCCCGGCCCGAGATCACCGTCAGCGGCCCGTTCAGCTCGTGCGCAGCCCCCGCCGCCATCTCCGCGATCATCGACAGCGTCCGCCGCTGAAGCACCTGGCGCTGCGTCTGCTGCAAGCGCCGGTTCGAGTCGGCCAGGTCCTCCGCCAGCCGCCGGTCGACGCCGCGCGTCCGCGCGTCGTGTATCAGGTTCGCCACCCAGCGCGCCAGCGCCGCCATGTGGCCCGGCTCCGACCGATCGCCGGGCCATACGCCCGCTGCCGCGGCTGGAACGATCAGCCCCCCCACCAGCTCGTCGCCGCAGCGCAGCGCGAGCCAGCGGACGCCGCACAGGTCGTCGATTCCCGCGACCACTCCGGCCAGTTTCTCGGGCACAGGGCGCCACTCCGGCGCCGACTCCGCCGCGAGCCCCGCCGCATCGACGTCCCGCACAAACGTCTCTTCGCCGCCGCTGACGGCAACCTGCGCGCGCAGCCCGGCGTCGAGCAGCGCGAACACGCAGGCACGCTCCACCCGCAGGAGCTCGGCCAGAACCGCCGCGGACGCGCGAATCACGTCATTCAGGTGGCGGTCCACGTGCAGCGCCTCCCCCAGCTTCTCGTAGGCCGACAGAAAGCGCTCCCCCGCCGGTTCGCGCGGCGTGAGGTCGATCGCCACCACCGGCGCGTCCGCCGTGGGCGGCTGGGTTGGCGACGGAACCCCGTTTCGCCCACAGAGCCGCGAGAGCTCGCCTGCCAGCGCGGGGAGTCTCCCGGCGATTACGTCCAGGCGGGCCGCGTCGATTCCCAGGCGCGCGCCGATTTCCGCGGCGCGCTCGTAGAACGCGAAGTTCCCCGAGTCGCCGACGTGCTGCTCGCGCACCAGCGTGTCGGCGAGCTGGACCACCATCAGCAGGCGACCCGAGCCCATCGACGCGGGCAGGGTTCCGGCCGCGACGTGATGCAACCAGATGGTGTCAGCCAGGTCCGACGGAAGGTGCCACCGCTCCGCCAGTCGGCGTCCGGCGACCGTGTGGTCCGTCCCGAACACCGCGCGCTCGCATTCCGCGATGTCGCCCCGCGTGCGCCGCGCCTCGCGCACGGTGCGCGCGTACGCGCGCGGAAAGACCTGGCGCAGCGCGATCTTGCCCACGTCGTGCAGCAGGCCGCCCAGATACGCCCGCGCCGCCGTGATCCCCCCTGATTCGAGCTGCCGCGCGATCAGCACCGCGGCGCACGCCACTCCCGCCAGGTGCGTCCAGAGCCCGTCGCCCGGCTCCAGCGCACCCGCCGCGCACGCGCTCGACGCGTACGACGTCCATCGCGCCGCCGGCATCGCGTCCTCACCCAGCTCCAGGAGGTCGCGCAGTCCGGCCGCGTCACATCCGGGGTGCACCGCACCGCACCGCCGATCCCCGCTCGCGTCCGCGTCCACGACTCCGTCCAGCGGCGACGGGAGCGACTCGACGTGCCGAAGCACCGACTCCAACACGGGCGCCGTGCTGTCGAAGTCCAACGGCCGCTCCCGTCAACTGTGAACGAGTTCGGTCATGCGCTGGATCAACTGCTCGATTGAGAACGGCTTCTGGAGGAAGTCGTCCGCGCCGGCGTCAAGCAAACGCTGAACGTCCTCGCGGTTCACCGCCCCGGACACAATGATGATCTTGACGTGCTGGAGAGCCGGATCGGCGCGAATCGTCTGGCACACCGCGTTGCCGTTGATGTCCGGGAGCATGTAGTCCAGGATCAGGATGTCGGGACGGAACGCCTTGGTCTTCACTCCGGCATCGAACCCCGTTGACGCCGTCTGGCACTCGAATCGCCCGTCGCGCTCCAGCAACTCGACGATCATCTCGACGATCCACGGGTCGTCGTCGACGACCAGGACACGCTTTCGTCCCGACTCGAGCTCCTCGAGCGGGATGCCGTGCTCCTTCATAAAGCGAATCAGGCTGTCACGGGGGATGCGGCGAAACTTGGAACCGGGGACCCGGAACCCCGTCAATCGGCCATTGTCGAAACAGCGTATCACGGTTTGCTGACTGACTTTACAGATTTCCGCGACTTCGCCCGTCGTGAATACTTCCTGCCGCCAGCGCGATGTCGGCTTGCTCGCCATATCCGGACCTGACTCCACAACTCATCCTACTTTCACAATCATATCGGGTTTTGTTTGATTTGGGAAGAAGGGTAATCTGGAAAAGCGTGTGGCCTATCCCATCCTGTTCAGATTCGCGCCGTCGCCGCCAACCTGAGCACCAGCGCGGTGATGTCCGACGGGTGAACCCCGCTCAACCGGCTCGCCTGGCCCACCGTACTAGGCTGGGTCACCTGCCAACGCTGCAACGCCTCCCGGCGAAGATGGGGAATCTGGGAAAAATCGAAACCACGCGGAATTTCCGTCTGCTCCAACTCGCGCATGCGAAGGATGTTGCGCTCTTCCTTCTGGATATAGCCCGAATAGCGAATTCGAATCACTGGCGGGTCCCACACGTCTCGCTCCCGCGCCAACGTCGCAAGCTCGGGAATCGACTCCGCCACGCCGCGAATGTCGCGGCCGGACCGCACCCAATCCGCAAGCGTCCGTCCCTCGTGCTTTCTCGAGTCCAGCAGGGATGCGAGCGCTGCGCGCCGGGTCGCGATGGCCTGAAACCGCTCCCAGCGGGCGTCGTCGACCAGTCCAATCTCGCGGCCCAGGGGCGTGAGGCGCTCGTCAGCGTTGTCATACCGCAGCAGGATGCGGTGCTCGGCGCGCGAAGTGAACATTCGGTAAGGCTCTGTAACACCGAGAGTTACGAGATCGTCGATCATGACGCCCACGTACGCCTGGTCCCGCCGCAGCGTCACGCCCGCGCGCCCTGCCGCATACCGGGCCGCGTTGATACCTGCCATCAGGCCCTGCCCGGCCGCCTCTTCGTAGCCGCTCGTTCCGTTGATCTGACCCGCCAGGAAAAGTCCTTCCACCGCCCGAGTCATCAGTGTGTCGTCGATCTGCTCCGGCGGCACGAAGTCGTACTCGACGGCGTAGCCCCACTGGACCACCTCGGCGCGTTCCAGGCCCTCGATACCGGCGACGATTCTCGCCTGGACATCACGCGGGAGCGACGTGCTGATTCCGTTGACATAGATGCGGTCGCTGTCGAGCCCTTCCGGCTCCAGGAAGAGCTGGTGTCGCGGCTTGTCCGCGAACCGGACCACCTTGTCCTCGATGCTCGGGCAATAGCGCGGACCCCGGGACTGGATCTGACCGGAGTACATCGGCGCGCGATGCAGGTTCTCGCGAATCAGCCCGTGGATGGCGGGGTTGGTGTACGCAATCCAGCAATCGACCTGCGGCCGGGTGATCCGCCCCGTGAGGTGCGAGAACGGGGCCGGGTCGGGGTCGCCGGGCTGCGCTTCAAGCCGCGCGAAATCGACCGAGCGCGCGGCGATGCGCGGCGGCGTGCCGGTCTTGAGCCGGCCGAGATGCAGACCGAGCTGCGCGAGGGATCGACTCAGCCCGGCGGCCGCGGCTTCGCCGATCCGTCCCCCGGGAGTCTGGGATTCGCCGCAGTGCATCAGGGCGCGCAGGAATGTGCCCGACGTGACCACGACGGTGGACGCCGTCAGCTCCGTCCCGTCCTGGAGCCGCACGCCGCGGACGCGCCAGCGCGCACCGTTTCGACCGGGACTGGCCTCGACCCGCTCGACGCTCCCAGCGATGAGCCGCAGCTTCGGGCAGGATTGCAGGTGGCGCTGTACCGCGGCCTCGTACTGGGCACGATCGGACTGGCAGCGCGGCGACCAGACGGCCGGTCCCTTGCCGCGATTCAGCATGCGGAACTGAATGCCGGACTCGTCGGCAACCCGTCCCATCAGCCCGCCCAGCGCGTCGATCTCGCGCACCATCTGGCCCTTGCCGATCCCGCCGATGGCAGGGTTGCACGACATGCGCCCGATGGCGCCAAGGTCGAAGGTGACCAGGGCGGTGTCGGCGCCGAGCCGCGACGCGGCCCAGGCGGCTTCCGCGCCGGCGTGGCCGCCGCCGATCACCAGAACGTCGAACTGGAGAGCTGATGACATTGCGAGTTCCGCCGGCCGTTACCCCGTTCCCGCACGCGGTGTCACCCGCGGTGCGCCGATCGCGTCGCGACGCCGCTGCGGTCGTGCCGCCTTCCGCGGCGTGAGCGCGGAAGGACTGCCGCGTGGCGTCGCCCTGTGGAACGGCCGTGCGCGGCTGCGCCGCGGGAGTCGCGGCAAGCATCTCATTTCGCGCGCTTGATCGTGAACCCGTGGTCGAAGATCGGTTTCGGGTCGCCGCCGGCGTAGAGCTTGACGATGAAATCCGATTCTTTCTCCCCGACGTGCGGCTCGAGCTCGGCGACCGGAATCTCGATCGCGACGCCCTGTCGGCCCGCGCCGGCGCGCCACACGAACTCGCGTTCCAGGACGTTCTGATTGGCGTCCTCGAGCGCGATGCCGATCTTGAACGGGTTCTGGTCACACTCGTCGGGAAGCCCGCAGACGGCGACCAGGAACTTGTCCATGTCGGTGGTGAGCTTGCGCGTCTTGTCGTACTCCCCGTCAAAGAACCCCTTGGCGATGATGAGGGAGTCGTCGTCCAGCTTGACCACCATGGTCGTCGGCGCGATCGCCTGGTAGACCTTGCGGGCGATCCCGTCAATCGCGGCGGCCAGCATGTCCTCCGGGCTCTCGCGCGGCGGGCCGCCCTCCGACTCCTTCTCGGCGGTGAACGGACCGACGGTTCGGCTCACCAGCAGCTCCCCGGTCGCGGCGTTGATGACGCGGACCGAGACGCCCAGCCGCGCCGCGTGGCGGTAGATCGGGACGACCTCCTCGCGCACGCGCGGAAAGCCGCGCGCGTCGCGCACCGGGATGCCGCGGCGGTCGCGCAGCGGGCGCAGGGCGCGTCGGTCGGCGCGCTCGCGCGCCAGGTCGAAATCGACCACGCGGCCGACGATGATGGCCTGCGCGATCTTGATCTTCCCGGGCGTGATGACGGTGGACGGATCGGCGACGTCGGCGAGCTGCGACAGGTCCTGCTCGGTCAGCACGTCCTTGAGCTCCCCGCGCGGCAGGACGGTGAAGGACCCGTTACCGGTCAGAAGGTCGATGAGCCGGTCCTCGACGGACCGGGCCGCGTTCACGCCGCGCCGGTCGGTGCTGCCGAACGGGGTGACGGCGAGGCGCTGGAACTTCTCGAACGCCCAGCCGGGATGGTGCCGGATTTCGACCTTTTCGTCGGCGCGCGTGAGTTCGGGGGCGTAGTGGAGGCAGGCCAACGCGACGAGCAGCGCGCCGGGGACGGGGAACGGAGAACGGGGAAACTTCATGTCCGTAGGACTCCCGAGCGTGAAGACCCGGCTGGTGCGCGGCGCGTCAGGCGCGTGGCCGATCGCCCATCGCAGGCATCATAGGCGCAGCGTAGTCCGTGCGCAACCCCGGTCGGTTGCTGGTTCTCGGCTCTTCCCGCGGCGGTCGCCTGGTTCCGGCCCCGGCGTCTGATAGAATAGCTAGGAAACGTACTTGACGTCCGGGCCGCCCATGCTATTGTCTCATCCGGGCACTCGGCGCGGTTGCGGCGCGTCGGACCCGCGCCCAACCTCGGACGTCGGGCGCTGTCTGTAGAATGGTCCCGCCCGGCCGCGCCAGTCGCGGCGGCGGTGCCTTATCATCAACCGCACAAGAGGGTACGACATGCGCTCGCCAGGATTCCTTCCGGTCTGCCGGGTCGTCGCGATGTGGGTGGCCGCGGCGGCGGTCGTCGGAATGCCCCCAGGCAGTCGGGCCGCGACGCAGGACGCGGCCGACGCCCAGGCGCAGGCGCAGAACAAGCTGCTGGCCAAGAGGGCGGCCGAGGCCGACGCGTACCGCAAGCTGGCCGAGTGCGTCTACGGGTTGCAGATCAACGCCCGCACGCTGGTGCGCGACTTCGTCACCGAGTCGGACGTGATTCGATCGGAAGTGGACGCGTTCATTCGCGGCATCCGCCTGGGCGATCCGCAGTGGTTCGAGGACGGGTCGTGTGAGGTGCCGGCCGAAGTGACGGTCGCCAAGGTGATCGAGACGTTGACCGCGGTGCACAAGCGGCACTACCGGGGCGGCGAGATCAAGACCGAGGACTTCGAGGCGATCGAGCGCAACATCCGCAAGAAGGTCATCAAGGTGGTGGGCAACGGCGCCCCGCGCCCGGACCTGCCGCCCGACCTGCCGGACGGGGTGGCGCAACAGCTTCCGCCGCCCGACGGCACGCCGCCCGCGGCCAAGCGACCGCCGATCCCCGACATCTGGATCAAGATCGGTCCGCAGGCGCGGCTGATGGCGGAGCGGGCGGCGCGCAGCGACGCGCAGCGGCGCCTGGCGGAGCGGATCAAGGGCCTGCGGCTCAGCAGCAAGACGACGGTGCGCGACTTCGTGACGGAAAGCGACGTCATCACGTCGGAGATGCAGGCCGACCTGGTCGGGGCCGAGGAGATCGGCACGTACTACCACGATGACGAGCTGATCGTCGAAGTGACGATGCGCGTGCCGACCGAACAGGTGATCTCCACGATCAAGAAGCTGCACACGCGGCACTACAAGGGCGACGACGTGAAGGGGGCCGACATCGAGGACGTGGTCAAGACGATTATCAAGCGCGACTTCGACGCGACCGGAATGGGCGTCCCGCCGGCGCAGTACATCCGCAAGTATGAGGACGCGACGGGCATCGACCTGCCCGACTGGTCGGCCGGACTGGTGGAGGCCGACGGGCAGGGGACCGATCCCGAGATGGACTCGCCGCAGGGCAAGCTGCGCGCGGCGCGGGCGGCCGAGCTCGACGCGCGCCGCAAACTCGTGGAGCGGATCGCGGGCCTGCGCGTGACGGCCGAGACGGCGGTGCGCGACTTCATGGCGCAGTTCGACCACATCGACAGCGAGGTGAACGCGCTGATGGCCGACGCGATCGTGGGTGAGACGCGGTTTGAGAACGGCACGGCGATCGTGACGGTGCGCGTTCCGGGCATGCGGGTCTGGGCGGTGATCCACGACCGGGTGGTGAAGCGCTGACGTCCGTCGCGGAGATGGAGCGAACATGAGCGTGCGATGGTTGAGGCTGGCGCTGGTCGGGGCCGCGCTGCTGCTGGCGGCGGGCTGCGCCCAGCGGGAGCACAAGAAGGTGACGGTGATTCACGAGACGCAGGAAGGCGAGGTGCAGGAAGCAAAGCCGGGTGAGATGGTTGTGGAGTGACGCGAAAGTGGCGCGGCCGGCGCGCGCAGGACCGGCCGCCGGTCGGGGGGAGGGGTGGGGCGCGCGCGCCTCGGGGAGTGTAGCCGCGGTCGTCGTGGGGTTGGCTGTCGCCTGGACGGGGCCGGCGGCGGCGGGAGGGCGGCCAGACGAGCCGGTGACGCTTTCGGCATCGGAGAAGGGCACGCTGGAGCGCGTGGCGATGGCGCGGGCACGGGCGGGGTTGCAGCGACAGGTGCTGGGGCTGACGGTGAAGAAGGAGTTGACGCTGGGGGTGTGGGGCTCACGGGACTACGCGCTGGACCGTGAGCTGCGCGCCTGGCTGCGCGACCGGCCGCGGCTGTTCCAGCCGCGCTACTACTCGGACGGCACCTGCGAGGTCGATGCGCGCGTGTCGGCGGCGGAGCTGCGCGAGAAGCTCCTGGCGCTGATCGCCGCGCGCTCCCGCGAAGACCCGGCGGCCGGGGGCGCCGATGCAGTGACGGAGCGGGACATCCGCGAGGCAGCGCGGCGCTGGCCGGTGGTGCATAGCACCGGAGCGGCGTCGATCACGGAGCGCGACGCGGGCCAGCGTCGGCCGCTGGGCTGGGAGGACGTGACGTTCGACGGGGTGCAGCTTGCGGCCAGCGCGGCGGCGGCGGATGCGCGGGCGGGGTTGCTGCGGGCGGCGTCGCGGCTTCGGGTGACCAACGCGCACCTGCTGCGCGAGTTCCTGGATTCGAGCGACGCGGTGCGCGACGCGGTGTCGGCGGCACTGGAGAAGGCGGCCCGGGTGAAAGTCCGGCATGAACCGGACCAGATCGCGGTGGCGCAGGCGACGATCTCGATCGCCGACCTCATTCGCATCCTGGCCGAGGCGCACGCGTCGGCATACCGGGGCGAGACCTTCCACGCGGCCGACTTTCGCGAGATGGCCCTGATCAACCGCCCGGGCGAGCTGACGGCGGAGGGGATCGCCGGGCCACCGGCGAACGAGATCAACCGGTCGCCCTACGAGGCGATCGAGCTGGACGCGCCGGCGTGGGTGGGCGAGACGTTGACGGTCGAGGCCTCGTACCTGCCGCTGGACGACGACGGGACGTACGGGGACGACGTGCGGGTGGAGCTGGCGCGGGTCGAGGCGATGAACCTGCTGCGGCGGCAGGTGGAGAAGCTGCCGCTCCAGCGCGACGTAACCGTCGAGCAGCTCCTTGGGCTGCACCCGGAGCTGAAGGGGGACGTGGTCACGTTCCTGACCGGCGCGCGGCCGGTGTTCTTCATTGCGCGCGGCGACGGGACGGCGACGGTCAAGGCGGAGCTGCCGCTGCGCCGACTGTGGGAGATCGTGAAGCGCGGCATGGCGGTGCAGGAAGTCGATCCCCCGTAGGTGCGCCCGGCACCAGGCAGCCGGGAGCGGGACGCAGTCCCGCACGTCGCGCGTCGGTCCGACGGGGCGAGAGCGGGGCGGGTCTGGAAGTTCCTCGACCGATTCGGCCGCTTCGGCGGCTGCCTTGCGAGCGTGATATGATGGACCGCGTTCGCGCGGAGCCGCGTTCCGGATGGTTGACGGGGCGGCGTCGCGTGGCGAGTCGCTCGACAGCCGCGAGGCCACCATGTACGGCATATTCAGCAACGTGCTCGAGACGATCGGCAAGACACCGCTCGTGCGGCTCAACAAGGTGGCCGAGGGGCTGCCGTGTCCGATCTACGGGAAGGTGGAGTTCTTCAACCCGGGTGGGAGCATCAAGGACCGCATCGGTCGTGCGATGATCGAGCGTGCGGAGCGCGAGGGGACCATCAAGCCGGGGGTCTCGACGATCGTCGAGGCGACCAGCGGCAACACGGGCGTGGGGCTGGCGATGGTGGCGGCGGTGAAGGGGTACCGGTGCATTTTCGTGATGCCGGACAAGATGAGCCGCGAGAAGATCGACCTGCTGAAGGCGTACGGGGCGGAGGTTGTCATTGTGCCGACCAACGTCGCGCCGGATTCGCCGGAGAGCTACGCCGGCGTCGCGAAGCGGCTTCTGAACGAGATCCCGCACGCCTGGCAGCCGAACCAGTTCACGAACATGAGCAACCCGGAGATTCACTACCTCACGACCGGCCCGGAAATCTGGGAGCAGACGCAGGGGCGCGTGACCGTGTTTGTGAGTGGCATCGGCACCGGGGGCACGATCTCCGGGGTGGGCAAGTACCTCAAGGAGCGCAACCCGCGTGTGCGGATCGTCGGCGCCGACCCGGACGGGAGCGTGCTGTCGGGAGGGCAGCCCAAGCCGTGGAAGGTGGAGGGCATCGGCGAGGACTACGTGCCGCAGACGCTCAACAGCCAGATGGTGGACGAGTGGGTGCGCGTGACCGACGCGGAGTCGTTTCTGTCGGCCCGCAAGGTGGCGCGGCATGAGGGGCTTCTGATCGGGGGATCGTGCGGGACATGCGTGGCGGCGGCGCTGAAGTACGCCGAGCGGCTGACGCCTGCCGACCTGGTGGTGGTGGTGTTTCCGGATACGGGGCGGAACTACCTCAGCAAGGTGTACAACGACGATTGGATGCGCGAGAACGGGTACCTGACCGAGGAGCGGCAGGCGCGGACGGCGCGGGACGTGCTTGCGGCGATGGGGCAGCGCGAGCTGCTGTGGCTGGGTCCGGACGCCAAGATGCAGGACGCGATCGACCTGCTGCGGGAACAGGGGATTTCGCAGATTCCCATCATCGAGAACGACCACGTCGTGGGGGGCATTCAGGAAGTCACGCTGGCGCGGCTGCTCTACGAGGACTACGACCCGCAGAAGGTGTCACTGCGCGAGATCATGGCGCGCGCCATGCCCGAGGTCCCGGACACGGTGACGACCGACGAGATCTACCGCCTGCTGCTTTCGGGCAATACGGGCGTGATGGTGCGGCGAGACGGGCGGCTGGCGGGGATCATCACGCGGATCGACCTGGTGAACTTCTGGGATCGGCCGGTGAGCGGGGCGACGGCGCGGGCGGCGGCGTCGCGATAGCCGACGGACGTGGCGCGCGGCCCCGCTGGTCGCGCACCGAAGGCGCGAGTCGTCGCCGGGAAGAGCGCAGCGGACCGAAGCCGTGCGGGTGACCGGGCGGCGGATTGGGGAGCGGCGGCGGCGTGGGAGTCGGGTATTGGGCCTGGCGGCGGGTACGGCCCGACGCGGACGGCGAAATTCGGGGGACCCCTTGACGCCGGTCGCTCGGTCATTACACTTGCCAGACTCGGAATTTTTCCGAGTGGCGACGACTGAGTCTGAATCGGAATCGAGGATGTGACCGCATGAGCGCCGACCGGATCCGGATTCGCATGGAAGCCTACGATCACCGGGCGCTGGACGCCTCGGCCCGCGAGATCGTGGACCAGGCGAAGCGCACCAGCGCGCGAGTGCACGGTCCCGTCCCGCTTCCGACGCGTGTGGAACGATACACGGTGCTGCGGTCGCCGCACATTGACAAGAAATCCCGCGAGCAGTTCGAGATGCGGACGCACAAGCGTCTGATCGACATCTTCGAGCCCTCGGCCCGGACGGTGGAGGCGCTGAACCGCCTCGTCGTTCCGGCGGGCGTGTTTGTCAAGATTCAAGCCTGAACGCCGCCTGGTCGCGAGGCCAGCGAGCTAGAACTTGTCCCCCGCGTGGCGGCGACGCCTTGCGGCAGGAGCGTTGACGCATGCTTCCGGCCATTCTGGGCAGGAAAGTCGGCATGACGCAGATCTTCGCCCCGGACGGGGCGAAGGTGCCGGTCACGATCGTCGAGGCGGGCCCGTGCGTGGTGCTCCAGGTGAAGCGAGCCGACGGGCGCGACGGGTACAACTCGGTGCAGCTCGGATTCGGCGACGTGAAGCCGCACCGGGCGACCATCGCGGACATCGGGCACGCGCGGAAGGCGCAGACCAGCCCGAAGCGGTTCGTGCGTGAGATCCGGTTGTTGGAGCCGACGGATCGGAACGTGGGTGACACGATCACGGTGGACGCGTTCACGGCGGGGAAGGTGGAGTGGGTGGACGTGATCGGGACGACGATCGGGAAGGGGTTTCAGGGGGCGATGAAGCGGCACGGGTTCGGCGGGCAGCCGGGGTCGCACGGGACGGAGCGCAAGCACCGTTCGCCGGGGAGCATCAGCGGGCACGCGCAGAACCGCGGGACGAGCGGGGCGATGAAGAAGGGGAAGCGGATGGCGGGGCACATGGGCGCGGTGAGGGCGACGGCCCGCTGCCAGAAGCTGGTGGCGGTCGATCCTGAGCACAACTACATGCTGATCAAGGGCAGCGTGCCGGGGCCGAAGGGGGGATTGGTGGTGGTCCGCAAGAGCAAAACGCGTTCGTAGGCGACACCCATGATGCTCGACGTGCCTGTATACGACGAATCCGGCAAGCAGATCGCCACGGAGCAGATCGAAGAGTCGGCGCTGGGGGGCGCGCTGAACTCGGGGCTGCTGAAGCAGGCGATCGTCATGTACCACGCCAACGCGCGGCAGGGGACGGTGCAGCAGAAGAGCCGCGGGCAGGTGCACGGGTCGACGCGCAAGCTGTACCGGCAGAAGGGGACGGGGCACGCGCGGATGGGCTCGGCGCGTTCGCCGCAGCGGCGCGGCGGCGGTCGCGCGTTTCCGCGTTCGACGCGGGATTTTCGCCAGGCGATGCCGGCGAAGATGCGGCGACTGGCACGGGATCAGGCCGTGCTGGCCAAGATCAAGAGCTCGGCGGCGATGATCGTCGACGGGCTGGCGTTCGAAGCTCCGAAGACGTCACGGTTCTTCAAGCTGCTGCGGAGCCTGCACGCGGAAGGCGGGTGCACGTTTGCGACGAACGGCGTGAACCCGATTCTGTTCCGGAGCGGGCGCAACATTCCGCGGACGCGCGTGCTGGACGTGGCGGAGCTGAACGCGCTGGAGATTCTGACGCGGCCCAAGCTGGTGTTCACGCGTGACGCATTCGCGACGTTTCGCCAGAGCGCGTCGGTGCGGGGCGCTGAAAGGAGCGAGTGACGATGGACCTGTACCACATCATCGTTCGCCCGCTGGTGACGGAGAAGAGCTCGCACCAGGCCCGTGCCTCGAGCGAGCGGCGGGGGGGCGCGTACAGCTTCGAGGTGCACTCGGAGGCGAACAAGGCGCAGATTCGCAACGCGGTGGAGAAGATCTACAACGTGAAGGTGCTGGACGTGCGTACGTCGAACCGGGCGGGCAAGGTGCGGCGTTTTCGCTTCCGGTACGGCCAGACGCGGGCGACCAAGAAGGCGGTGGTGGTGCTGGCGGCGGACAACCACATCGACTTGTTCTAAGGGACCGACGACCGACAGGGTGATGTCATGGGAATCAAGGTTTACAAGCGGACATCGGCGGGCAGGCGCAACTCGAGCGTCAACGACTTTGCCGAATGCACGCAGCCGCGCGTCAACCAGCCCGAGAAGTCGCTGGTGCAGTCGTTGCGCAAGACGGGCGGGCGCAACCACAGCGGGAAGATCACGAGCTGGTGGCGTGGGGGGGGCGCCAAGCGGCTGTACCGCGTGATCGACTTCAAGCGGCGTCGCGACGACGCGCCGGCGAAGGTGAGGAGCGTGGAGTATGACCCGAACCGCAACTGCTTCATCGCGCTGATCGAATTTCCGGATGGCGAGAAGCGCTACATCCTGGCGCCGCACGGACTGAAGGCGGGGGCCACGGTCGAGAGCGGTGAGAAGGTGGAGCCGCGGGTCGGGGCCTGCATGCCGCTGCGGAGCATTCCCATCGGCATGGAGATTCACAACATCGAGCTGGTTCCGGGGCAGGGCGGCAAGCTGGTGCGGGCTGCGGGGGGTGCGGCGCGGCTGATGGCGTGCGAGGGCGACTGGGCCACGATCTCGCTGCCGTCGGGCGAGCTGCGGCAGGTGCACTCCAAGTGCCGCGCGACGATGGGTCAGCTCGGCAATATCGACTATCAGAACGTCACGTGGGGCAAGGCCGGCCGCAAGCGTTACCTGGGCCGCAGGCCGCACGTGCGCGGCAAGGCGATGAACCCGGTGGACCACCCGATGGGTGGCGGGGAGGGACGATCGAACGGCGGGCGTCATCCCTGCTCGCCGTGGGGCCAGTTGGCCAAGGGCGGTCGGACGCGGAGTCCGCGGTCGCGATCGAATCGCCGGATCATCCGCCGCCGCCGGAGTGTGCGATACGGCATCGTGTCGTTGAAGCGGAAGAAATAACGAGGTGATGGACGGATGTCGCGCAGCCTGAAGAAGGGACCGTACGTCGACGAGCGGCTGTTTCAGAAGGCCATGGCGAGCCGAGACAGCGGGTCGCGGATGGCGATCAAGGTGTGGAACCGGGCCTGCACGATTGTTCCGGAATTCGTCGGGCTGTCGTTCGAGGTGCACAACGGGAAGGGCTTCATCAAGGTATTCGTGACCGAGGACATGGTGGGCCACAAGCTGGGCGAGTTCGCGCCGACGCGGACGTTCCGTTCGCACACGGCGCGGCAGGTCAGCGCGGCCACGTAAGCGGCAGGCTGGGACATGGACACGTATAGCGCGATACATCGATTCGCCCGCATTTCGGAACGCAAGGCGCGGCTGGTTGCGGACCTGATCCGGGGGCGCGGCTGCGACCAGGCGCTGGCCCTGCTGAAGTTCACGCACAAGCGTGCCAGCGGGATGGTGGATCGGGTGCTGCGCTCGGCGATGGCGAACGCCAACGAGCGGGAGGCGAACATGAAGCGCCTGTACGTGGCGGAGGCGTTCGTGGACGCGGGACCGATCATCAAGCGATTCCGGCCCAAGGACCGCGGGCGGGCGCATCCGATCCAGAAGCGCACCTGCCACATCACGGTCAAGGTTGCGGAGAAATAGCCGTGGGACAGAAGTGTCATCCGATTGGGTTCCGAATCGGGATCACCGAAGCCTGGCGTTCGCGCTGGTTCGCGCCGAAGAAGAGCTACGGGGAGTTTCTGGTGGAGGACCAGAGGCTGCGGACGTACATCGAGGACACGTTCAACAAGCAGCCGCCGTACGCGGGCGTGTCGCGGACCGAGATTGAGCGGACGCGCGACGAAGTGAAGGTGATCCTGCACACGGCGCGGCCGGGGATGATCATCGGGGCGAAGGGAGCGGAGGTTGAGCGGCTGCGCGAGAAGCTGGAGGAGCTGATTGACCGGAAGGTGGCGGTGGAGATCCGCGAGGTGAAGTCGCCGGACATCGACGCGCGGCTGGTGGGGCTGAGCATCGCGGAGCAATTGAAGAAGCGATCCAGCTTCCGGCGCGTGATGAAGCAGAAGTGCGATGCGGCGATTTCGGGCGGCGCCAAGGGCGTGAAGATCGTCTGCTCGGGCCGGCTGGGGGGGGCGGAGCTGGCGCGAACGGAAAAGCAGATGCTCGGGTCGATCCCGCTCCAGACGCTGCAGGCCAACGTGGACTATGCACAGACGACGGCGGTGACGACGGTGGGAGCGATCGGGATCAAGGTCTGGATTTACCGCGGTCACTACGGCGAAGAGGTTACGCCCGTCGAGGGCGAGCGCCGGCGTCGCGGTCGGCGTTGAGCGGGCGCGGCAAGGAGATGCGGCGATGTTGATGCCCAAGCGCGTCAAGTGGCGTAAATGCCAGAAGGGTCGAAACCGCGGGAACGCGACCGCCGGCAACACGGTGTCGTTCGGGGACTTCGGCATCCAGTCGCTGGAGCCGGGACGGGTGACGGATCGGCAGATCGAGGCCGGGCGCGTGGCGGCGTCGCATTTTCTGCAGCGTGAGGGCCGCGTGTACGTGCGGATCTTCCCGCACAAGCCGATTTCGTCGAAGCCGCTGGAGACCCGCATGGGGACGGGCAAGGGCGAAGTGGATCACTGGGCGGCGGTGGTCAAGCCCGGGACGGTGTTGTTCGAGGTCGCCGGGGTGTCGGAGGTGCTGGCCAAGGCGTGCCTGGGGCGAATTGCGCAGAAGATGCCGGTGCGGACGCGCTTCGTGCTGCGACGGCACGGGCTGTGAGGCGAGCGTGCATGAAGATCGAAGCCATCCGCAACATGAAGATCGACGAGCTGCACAGCGAGCTGGACCGGCTGCGCCGGCACCTGTTCGACCTGCGGGCGCAGGCGGTGACGGAGAAGCTCGAGGACCACACGCAGTTGGGAAACGCCAAGCGCGACATCGCGCGCATCCTGACCGTGATGCGGGAGCGCGGCGAAACGGGCATTGAAGAGAAGCAGTATCACCTGGAAGCGCGCGTCACGCACCAGCGTTGACGCGGCGCCGCAGGACTGGGTAGACGGCCATGGCCACACACAGCGCATCGGAATCGACGGCCCCGCGTTCGGCCCGCACGAAGCGGATCGGGCTGGTGACGGCGGACTCGCGCGACAAGACCATCCGGGTCGACATCGGGTACACCGTGCGTCATCCGAAGTACGGCAAGTACCTTCACCGCGCCACGCGGCTTCACGTTCACGACGAGAAGAACGAGGCACACGTGGGGGACACGGTGGAGATCGCCGCCTGCCGGCCCATCAGTCGCACCAAGAGCTGGCGCCTGGTCCGCGTGGTCAAGAAAGGCGGGGCCGGGGCATGATCCAGCAGTACACCTGGCTCGACGTCGCCGACAACACCGGCGCCAAGCAGGCCATGTGCATCCAGGTGCTGAAGGGATCCACGTCGCGTGTGGGGAAGCGGCGGTTGCGGACGTGCGGCGTGGGCGACATCGTGATGTGCTCGGTGAAGCAGGCGTTGCCGTCGGCCGACGTGAAGAAGGGGGAGGTCGTCCGCTGCGTCATCGTGCGGACGAAGTATCCGACGCGGCGTCCGGACGGCACCAGCATCCGCTTCGACACGAACGCGGCGGTCATCATCGACAAGGACAACAACCCCAAGGGCACGCGCGTGTTCGGGCCTGTGGCGCGGGAGCTCCGCGAACGGAACTTCGGCAAGATCATCTCCCTCGCGGAAGAGGTGTGGTGAAAATGGCGGCGCGTATTCGTCGGGACGATCTGGTGCAGGTCATCGCGGGCGACCACAAGGGCGCCCGCGGGAAGGTGCTGCGCGTGCTCACCGACCGGGGCCGCGTGATCGTCGAGGGCGTGAACATGGTCTACCGCCACGTCCGCAAGAGCCGCAAGCATCCGCAGGGCGGGCGGATCCAGAAGGAAGCGCCGATCCACATCTCGAACGTGATGCCGATCGACCCGCGCACCGACCGTCCGACGCGCGTGCGATTCGCGATCGAGCGCGACGCGGCCGGGCAGGCGGTGGCCAAGCGGCGCGTGAGCGCGGCCGGCAACGTACTGAGCGACGTGACCCGCGCTGCGTCGCAGACTCGCCGGTCCACACCGGAGGCCCGCTGATGCCCAGGTTGCGCGAGAAGTATCGCAACGAAGTCGTCCCGAAGCTCAAGACCGAGCTGGCGGTGGACAACCCGATGGCGTTGCCGCGGCTCGACAAGATCGTGCTGTCCATGGGGTTGGGCAAGGGTGTCGCGGAGGCCTCGAGCAAGCTGCGCGACACCAAGCGGTTTGTCGAGGCCGAGAGCAACCTGGCGACGGTCAGCGGTCAGAAGCCGCTGGTTACGAAGGCGCGCATCAGCGTGTCGAACTTCAAGGTCCGCAAGGACTGGGACGTGGGACTGAAGGTCACGCTGCGGGGGAGGCGGATGTACGAGTTTCTGGACCGCCTGGTGGCGCTGGCCATCCCGCGCGTGCGCGACTTCCGCGGCCTGGACCCCAACGCGTTCGACGGCCGCGGGAACTACGGGATGGGGCTGAGTGAGTTCGGCGTGTTCCCGGAGGTCGACCCGGACAAGGTCACGCACCAGCAGGGCATGAACATCACCATCTGCACCACGGCCGGCAACGACGCGCGCGGGCGCCTGCTGCTCTCGCTGCTCGGCCTGCCTTTTCGGAGCTGATCGCCATGGCTCGCCTCGCGCTACGACTCAAGGCCAAGCTCAAACCCAAGTACAAGGTCCGCGCGCATCTGCGCTGCGAGCTGTGCGGGCGCTCGCGCGCGGTCTATCGCAAGTTCCGCGTCTGCCGGCTCTGCTTCCGCAAGCTGGCCCACGAGGGGGCGATCCCCGGCGTGCGAAAGTCCAGTTGGTAGAGGAATCATGGCCACCAGCGATCCCATCGCCGACATGCTGACGCGCATCCGCAACGCCACGCGGGCGCGGTTCCCGGAGGTGCGCGTCAAGCGCAGCGGCGTGTGCGCCGGCATCGCCGCGGTGCTGCGCGACGAGGGCTACATCCGCGGGTACGACTCGATCGACGACACGAACCAGGGGGAGCTGCGCATCCAGCTCAAGTACGGCGATCGAGGCGAGTTCGTGGTGCAGGACCTGCAACGCGTGAGCCGGCCCGGACGGCGCGTCTACCGCGGTGCGGGCGAGCTGCCGCGCGTCATGGACGGGCTGGGAATCGCCGTCGTGTCAACCAGCCAGGGCGTTCTGAGCGACCGCGAGTGCCGCAAGCGCCGGATCGGCGGCGAAGTTCTGTGCAAGGTGTGGTGAATCCATGTCGCGCGTAGGCAAGAAACCGGTGCCCATCCCCGCCGGGGTCAAGGTGGACGTCTCGGGCGGCCGCACGATCAGCGTGACGGGTCCGAAGGGCAATCTGAGCTGGACGGCCCCGACCCCGATTTCGGTTGCGGTCGCCGGCAGCGCGATCAACGTCACCCGCCCCGACGACGCGCGGCAGACGCGGGCGCTGCACGGCACGACACGTGCGCTCATCGCCAACATGGTCGAAGGCGTTGCGAAGGGCTACGAGATCGGACTCGAGGTGTACGGGACGGGGTACACGTGCAAACTCCAGGGCCGCAAGCTGCTGCTGAACCTCGGCTACATGGGTCGCGGGGTCGGTCGCACGGCCCAGTTCATGATCGACCTGCCGGCGGGGGTGGACGTGCAGGTTCTGGCGGAGTCGGCCCGCGGCGAGAATGAGCCGGCCCGGTTCGTCGTGAAGGGCCCGGACAAGTATTCCGTCGGGCAGTTCGCCGCCGAGCTTCGGCGACTGCGCAAGCCGGAGCCGTACAAGGGCAAGGGCGTGCGTTACGCCGGTGAGCAGATCAAGAGGAAGGCGGGCAAGGTCTTCGCCGGCGGCGGCGGATGACGTCCCCTTTGGCGCCGCGTCCGCGCGGCACAGGTGGCCTCAAGCATGAGTGCGACGCAGATCAAGATCACCCGACGCAGGCGGCGAATCCTGCGCGTACGGAAACGCATCCGCGGGACGCCGGAGCGGCCGCGCCTGGCGGTGGCGCGCAGCAATGCGAACCTTGCCGTCCAGATCATCGACGACAGCACGGGGCGCACGCTGTGCAGCGCGTCGACGCTGGCCAAGGACGTGCGGCAACAGGTGGCCTACGGCGGCAACGTCAAGGCCGCGGCGCTGGTTGGCCGGCTGATCGGCGAGCGGGCGCGGGCGGCGGGCATCGAGGCGGTCTGTTTCGATCGGCGCGGGCTGCGGTTTCATGGCCGGATCAAGGCGCTGGCGGACGCGGCGCGCCAGGCCGGTCTCAAATTCTGACGCGAGGCGAAGATGGCTGACGTTCACCACAGGGGTTCGCAGCAGCGCGGGTCGGACGACGATCGGTCCGTGGACGATTCGCTGATCCGGCTGTACCGCTGCGCGACGGTGGTCAAGGGCGGTCGGCGCTTCTCGTTCGGCGCCCTGGTGGCCGTCGGCGACCGGCGCGGGCGGGTCGGGCTGGGGTACGGCAAAGCCAACGAGGTGCCCGCCGCGGTGGAGAAGGCGACCAAGCTTGCGCGGCGGTCGATGGCGCCGGTTCCGCTGGACGGGACGACCATCCCGCATCGCATCGAAGGCCGCTTCGGCAGCAGCCGCATCGTGATGATTCCGGCGGCCGACGGCACTGGCGTGATCGCGGGGGCGACGGCGCGGGCGGTGCTCGAGCTGGCCGGTGTGCAGAACGTGCTGACCAAGTGCTTCGGGTCGACCAGCCCGAAGAACCTGGCGAAGGCCACGCTGGACGGGCTGAGCCGCCTGCGCTCGATGGAAGTCGTGGAGCGGCTGCGCGGGGTGAAGATCTACCGGCGTCCGCGCGGCACGGCGGCGGGCACGGAAGTCGCGGCCGAGGGCGGTGAGCCGGCGGGCGCCAATTAGGAAGCTCCTCATGCAGATTCACGAAATCACGACGTTGGCCGGTGCTCACAAGCGGCGCAAGCGGGTTGGCCGCGGCGAATCGAGCGGTGCCGGCAAGTCGGCCGGCCGCGGCAACAAGGGCGACCAGTCGCGCACCGGGGGTGGAGCGCGGGTGTTCACCATGGGGGGGCAGTTGCCGATCTTCCGCCGGCTGCCGAAGCGCGGCTTCAACAATTTCAACTTCCGCACCGAGTACCGGGCGATCAACCTGGACCTGCTGGCGGAGCGTTTCACCGCCGGCGAGTCGGTCACGGTGGATGCCCTGCGCGGGCGTGGGCTGATCTCGGGCGCCGGCACGCTGGTGAAGGTGCTGGGCCGCGGCGAGCTGCCGCACAAGCTCACGCTCGAGGTGCACGCCATCAGCCGCTCGGCGCGCGAGGCGGTGGAGAAGGTGGGCGGGACGGTGCGCCTGATCGAACGGAAAGACCCGGCCGCGCTGGCGAAGGCCAAGCGAAACTCGAAGAAGTCCGCGAAGGGCGGCGCGAAGAAGACCGCTGCGAAGGAAACGACCTAGCGCCGGCTTGCGCTGCCCGAGGCTGCGATGTTTTCAGCGTTCATCAACGTCTTCAAGATCCCGGACCTTCGCAAGAAGGTCCTGTTCACGCTCATGATTCTGGCGATCTACCGCCTGGGCAAGCACGTGCCCCTGCCGGGGATCAACCAGGATCGGCTGGCGCAGCATTTCGCGTCGCAGTCCGGCGGGGCCGGCCAACTGGTGGCCGATTACTACGCGATGTTCACGGGCGGCGATCTGGAGCAGAGCACGATCTTCGGCCTGGGGATCATGCCCTACATCAGCGCCTCGATCATCCTCCAGATTCTGGTCACGGTTCTGCCCGCGCTCGAAAAGATCAAGAAGGAGGGCGAGGCGGGGATGAGGAAGATCAACGAGTACACGCGCTACGCGACGGTGGCGCTGTGCATCTTCCAGGCGATCTTCTGGATCGGATACCTGCACCGCAACGACCTGGTGTACCCCGAGTTCCGCGGGAGCATCAGCTTCTCCATCATCGCCGCGTTCGGGCTTACGACGGGCACGGTGCTGCTGATGTGGGCCGGCGAGCAGATCGACGAATACGGCGTGGGGAACGGGATCAGCCTGATCATCATGGCCGGAATCGTCGCGCGCCTCCCGACGGTGTTCATCGAGATCTGGCAGGGCTTCAACCCGGCCGGGCTGGCGGCCGGCGGCAACATCGACGCCCAGAAGATCCTCTTCCTGGTGGTTTCGTTCGTCGTGGTCGTCGCCGGGGCGATCCTGATCACGCAGGCCCAGCGGCGCATCCCGATTCAGCAGGCCAAGCAGACCCGCGGCCGGCGGGTCGTGGGCGGCATGCGGCACTACCTGCCCCTGCGGGTCAACCACGGCGGCGTGATGCCGATCATCTTCGCCAGCTCGCTGCTGCTGTTCCCCGGGGTCATCTTCGGCTCCTTCGACGGTATCGGCCTGTGGCCCACCGGACTCTGGGGATTCCTGGCCGACCAGATGCACCCCGGCCGGTTCATGTACGAGACGTCGTACGTGGCGATGATCTTCTTTTTCGCCTATTTCTGGACGTCGGTCCAGTTCCAGCCGAAGGAGCTGGCCAACAACCTGCGCGACAGCGGCAGCTTCATCCCGGGGCTTCGGCCCGGCAAGCGCACGGCGGACTACCTGGAATCGGTGATGGCACGGATCACGTACGTCGGCGCCGGGTTCCTCTCGGTCATCGCCGTGATCCCGGCCGTTGTGGCGGTCAACCTCGACATTCCGTGGCGCATCTCCACCTTCCTGGGCGGGACCGGCCTGCTGATCATCGTGAGCGTCGCGCTGGACCTCGTGCAGCGCCTGGACGCCAACCTCATCATGCGCAACTACGAGGGGTTCCTGGCCGACGAGGGGCTTGGCCCGGTTCGAGGTCGCTGAGTCGTGCTGCGGCTCGTACTACTCGGCCCGCCCGGTGCCGGAAAAGGCACCCAGGCCAAGCGGCTGGCGGCCGATTTCGGACTGGTGGCGCTGTCGAGCGGCGACATCCTGCGCGGCGAGATCAAGGCCGGGACGGCGGTCGGGAAGAAGGCCGAGGGCTACGTGAAATCCGGGACGCTGGTTCCGGACGCGGTCATCACCGAGGTGATGCTGGCCGGGATCGACCGGGTGGATCCCGGGGCCGGCTTCATCCTGGACGGGTTTCCGCGCACGGTCCCGCAGGCGGAGGCGTTGGAGGGCGGCCTGGCGGCGCGGCGGCGGCCGCTGGACGCGGTGATCGACTTCGACATGAACGACGGCGAGATCGTGCGGCGGATCGTGTCGCGACGCAGTTGCGGCAACTGCGGCGCCGTGTATAATCTGGAATTTTTGCCGCCGCGCGTGCCCGACGTGTGCGACGCGTGTGGCTCGGCGCTGGTTCAGCGCGTCGACGACACGGAGACGACCGTCGTTACGCGACTTGCGACGTATCGTCGGCAGACTGCGCCGCTGGTGGCGCACTACGAGGCATGCGGGCTGTTGCGCCGCGTGGACGGAGCCGCGCCGGCGGACCGCGTGCAGCTTGCAATACGGCGGATCGTCGAGTCGCTGGGAAAGCGAGGATGACTTCGGCCACGGCCCGCATCGTGCTCAAATCGCCGCGCGAAATCGAGTTGATGCGCGCGGCAGGGCGAGTACTGGCGCAGGTGCTCGACGCGATCGAGCGCTGCGTACGGCCGGGCGTGACGACGGGCGAGTTGAACGACGTTGCGGAGCGCGAACTGGCGCAGGCCGGGGCGCGGGCGCTGTTCAAGAACTACAAGATCCCGGAGGCCAAGATTCCGTTCCCGGCCAGCATCTGCACCTCGGTGAACGAGCAGGTGGTGCACGGAATTCCCGGGCCCTTGGCGCTGAAAGAGGGCGACATCGTCAGCATTGACTGCGGCCTGCGGCTGAAGGGGTACTGTGCCGACTCGGCCCGGACGATCGCGGTAGGTCGCATCGCAGGCGAAGCGCAGCGCCTGGTTGACCAGACGCGTGCGTGCCTGAAGCTGGCGCTGGAGCTGATGCAGCCGGGGGTGCGCTGGAGCGCGGTTGCCGCGCGGCTTCAGTCGTTTGCGGCGGAGCGGCGGCTGGGCGTGGTGCGCAAGTACGTCGGGCACGGGATCGGCCGGGAGATGCACGAGCCGCCGAGCGTGCCGAACTATTTCGACGTGGGCGCCCGGAACGGTGATTTCGACCTGGTGCCGGGCATGACGCTGGCAGTGGAGCCGATGCTGACGCTGGGCCGGCCGGCGGTCGAGGTGAGCGGTCCGACGAGTTGGCCGGTGGTGACGCGTGACGGATCGCTGGCGGCGCATTTTGAGCACACGGTGGCGGTCATGCCGGACGGGATATCCGTGCTGACGGACGGCTCGTAGAGGTCGGAACGATGAAGGTTCGCAGCAGCGTGAAGCGGATCTGTGAGAACTGCAAGATCGTGCGACGTCGCGGCGTGGTGCGCGTGATCTGCACCAACGCGCGTCACAAGCAGAGACAGGGCTGAGCAAACGGGGTCCGGCCGCCGGGCCGGGCCCGAGGTGACCTTCAATGCCCCGTATTGCCGGTGTTGAGATTCCTGGCGACAAGCGCATTGACATCGCGTTGCGATACATCTTCGGCGTGGGGCCGAGCAACGCGATTCAGGTGCTGGAGGCGGCGCGCGTGGACCGCGCGACGAAGGCCAGCAAGTTGACGGACGACGAGATCAGCCGCATCGCCGGGATCATCGACCGCGACTACGCGGTCGAGGGTCAGCTTCGTCGTCAGATCAAGCAGAACGTGGACCGGCTGCGGGACATCCGCTGCTACCGGGGGCTGCGGCACATGCGCGGGCTTCCGGTGCGCGGGCAGCGTACGCGGACCAACGCGCGGACCCGCAAGGGGCCGCGAAAGACCGTCGCGGGCAAGAAGGGCGTGAAGGAAGCGCATCGGAGCTAGCGGCGGATAGAGCTGGAGGAACCGAAACTTGGGTAAAGCGACCGGGCCGGCCAAGCGCGCCGCCAAACGGCATGTGGCCAAGGCGATTGCGCACATCAAGGCCACCTTCAACAACACGATCGTGACCATCACGGACGTGAACGGCGAGACGCTCTGCTGGGCGTCGGCCGGCTCGACGCCGATGACGGGAAGCGACAAGAAGTTCACCGGGGCGCGCAAGAGCACCCCGTTTGCCGCGCAGCGGGCGGCGCAGTACTGCGCCAGCGAGGCCAAGCGCCACGGCGTCGTGGAGATCGAGGTGCGTGTGAAGGGGCCGGGCGCGGGGCGCGAGTCGGCCATCACCGCGCTCCAGGCGTCCGGACTGCGGATCCAGTCGATCGAGGACGTGACGCCCCTGCCCCACAACGGATGCCGCCCGCGAAAGCGGCGGAGGGTGTAGCCTATGGCACGATTGCTGCCGCCGGTATGTCGCTACTGCCGCCGCGAGAGCGTGAAGCTGTTTCTGAAGGGCGCGCGGTGCCACACGGCCAAGTGCGCGATCGAGCGCGAGAACCGCAACAAGCCACCGGGCATGCACGCGTTCCGGCGCGGGAAGACATCCGAGTATGGGGTGCGGCTGCGCGAGAAGCAGAAGGTGAAGCGCTATTACGGGCTCAGCGAGCGGCAATTCCGCGTGGTGTTCGACCGCGCCTCGCGCTATCCGGGCAACACCGGGCTGGCGCTGCTTCAGCTTCTTGAGCGCCGGTTGGACAACGTGGTGTTCAAGGCCGGGTTGTGCGCGTCGCGCAAAGCCGCGCGGCTGGCGGTGGCCCACGGGCACTTCCACGTGGACGGCCGCCGGCTCGACCGCCCCGGGTACCTGGTGCGTCCGGGGCAGAAGATCGTGGTGTCAGGGCGCGAGAAATCACAGAAGCTGGTTCGCGAGACGCTCGGGTCCGAAGCGGCGCGGCCGCTGGCCAAGGGCTGGCTCGACGTTGACATCGGCAAGCTCGAAGTTCGGGTGGCAGCGCTGCCTGGTCGGGACGACGTCGAGATCCCGGTGGAGGAACATCTGATCGTCGAGTTCTGTTCGCGGTGAAGATCGGAGAATGCGGCGGTCGGCGCCGACCCCGGCGGGTTGTGCGCCGGCTTTGCCATCGCATGAGACGAAGCTGGCTCAGGGAGGCGATAACCATATGAGGATCAGGTGGCGTGGCCTGGAGTTGCCCACCCGGGTTGTGCGTGACGAGTCCATCAGCACTGATACGTACGCCCGCTTCAGCATTGAGCCGTTCGAACGCGGCTTTGGGACGACCGTTGGAAACAGCCTGCGCCGAATTCTGCTCTCGAGCCTGGAAGGCTCGGCGGTGACGCATGTGCGCATCGCCGGGGCGGACCACGAGTTCTGCTCGCTCGAAGGCGTCTATGAAGACGTCACCGACATCATTCTGAACATCAAGCAGCTCGTGGTCAGTCTCGATTCGGACGTGCCCAAGACCATGCGCGTCGAACGCACGAGCGCCGGTGAGGTTCGCGCCGGCGATTTCCTCTGCGACCCGGCGATCACCGTGCACAACCCCGACCTGGTGATCGCCACGCTCACCGCGCCCACCAAGTTCTCGGCCGAGCTGACCGTGGCCCGCGGGCGCGGGTACGTGTCGGCGTCCGAGAACACGTCGGAAGACGAGGAGGTGGGGGTGATTGCGGTCGACTCGATCTTCTCGCCGGTGACCCGCGTCCGCTACCGCACCGAAGACACGCGCGTCGGCCAGAAGACCAACTACGACCGACTCATCCTCGAGATCTGGTCCAAGTTCCCGGTCCGGCCGGAAGACGCGCTGGTCGAGTCCGCCAAGATCCTGCGCAAACACCTCAACCCGTTCGTGCATTACCACGATCTCGGACCGGCGCTGGCGTCGGGGGACGTTCCCGTCCCGGTCGTGCCGCCTCCGACGGACGAGGAACTGCGGCGGAAGCTGGCGTTGTCGATCGCGACGCTCGACCTGTCCAATCGGGCGGCCAATTGCCTCGAAGCCGCTCGCGTCGTCACCATCGGGGACCTGGTTCGTATCACGGAACCGGACCTGCTCGAACTGCGGTCGTTCGGGAAGACGTCGCTGATCGAGGTCAAGCGCAAGCTGGCTGAGTTGGGCCTGACGCTCGGCATGCAGACCGACGTCGCCGCCGGCGCGCAGGCCTAGGGAACGATCGAGTGCGCGGCGCGCTGCCCGGCGCCGCACCGAGAGCGCCGCAGCGTTCCGCGGCCTGAGTTGTTCACGCGGCGCCCGCGGGCCGCGGCTGGAAGGTGTGTCATGCGTCATGCTGTCGCCGGACGGAAACTGGCTCGGACCGCGTCGCATCGGCTTGCGATGCGCCGCAACCTCGTGCAGAGCCTCTTCGAGCACAGCGAGATCCGCACCACGGTGACCAAGGCCCGGGAGGTCCGCGCCTTCGCCGAGAAGCTGATCACGCTGGCGCTGAAGGGGTCGCTCGCGGCCCGGCAACGGGCCGCGGCGCTGCTGGGCGACCGCTCGGTGATTCCGGCCGAGATTCAGGCCGACTATGACCGCATGAGCGACGCGAAGCGCCGCCGCGTTCTGCGCTCGCGCTCCGGGCGTCGCTACCGCACCAGCACGACGCGGCCGGGCGTCAAGACCACGGCCGAGTCGATTGTAGCGCGGTTGTTTGCGACCGTCGCGCCGCTGATGAAGCGCCGCAACGAATCGCGGGACTGCGCCGGGGGGTACACGCGGCTGGTCAAGCTCGGCGACCGCCGCGTCGGCGACGGCGCGCAGCTCGCGATCCTGCGACTGGTCGGCGCCGACGACAGGCCTCGCCCCAGGCTGACCGACAAGACGGAGCGCAAGCGCCGCGCCCGCGTCAAGTACGCGTTCTACGCCGGCAAGGGCCTGCAACGGCGCGGGCGGTCGCGGGGCAAGTCAGCCTCGACCGAAGGCCGGCCGGGAAGCGTGGCGGAGTCCGGCGGCGAGGCGTCGAGCGCGGGTTGAGCCGGCCGGGATTCCGCGTGCCGCGCGGCGCGGCCGCCCCATCGCGCTTCGGAGAGCCTGCCGTGCGCCCTGCCATCGGAATCACTACCGCGCTGGATGTACGCGGCGGGCCGGGGCCGCGGATGCGCTGCTCCGTGAACGGGGCCTACGTGGACGCGGTTCTGGCCGCCGGCGGTTACCCGGTTCCGCTGGTCGCGCCGGTCGAAGTGGGGGAAGAGTACCTGGCCGATACGCTGGGGCGCATCGACGGCCTGCTGTTCACCGGCGGACCGGACCTGGACCCGGCGCACTACGGGCAGGCGCGCCATCCGCAGACGCAGGTGATGCACGAGCGCCGCGACCGTTTCGACCTGGCGCTGTTCCGCGCCGCCGACGAAGCGCGGGTGCCGATTCTGTCGATCTGTCTCGGCTGCCAGATCGCCAGTGTGGCCCGCGGGGGTTGCCTCGTGCAGCACGTCGACGACCTGCCGCGTGCGTCGGCGCTGGCACACCACGACGGGGAGGCGGGGACTTTTCACCCGGTCGACGTCGTGCCTGATTCGCGGCTGGCGGAGATCGTCGGCGCAACGCATTTTGAGGTGAACAGCCGGCACCACCAGGTGGTCTCGGCCGACCAGGTCGGCGCTGCGCTGCGGCCGGTCGCGTTCGCGCCTGACGGCGTCGTCGAGGCCGCCGAAGACTGCGACGGGCGGTTTCTGATCGCGGTGCAATGGCACCCGGAGGACCTGATCGACCGCAGTGAGCACCTGCGGCTGTTCGAGGGCCTGGTCGCCGAGGCGCGCGGCGCGACGGCACGTCGGAGGCGGGGCTGAACGGGCTGGCTTTGACAGTTTCAGGGGAGCGAGTTAAGAATCTTTCGGTGCCGATTTGCCTGCGCAGTTCATTGACGCACGTTCGGTGGCGGGCGAAGCCGCGCTGCAAGGGGTGGCGTCGGCGCTGACGGAAGGTGCGCTGGTCGTATTTCCGACTGAAACCGTCTATGGGGTAGGCGCCAGCGCGATCCATCCGGACGCGGTGGCGCGCCTGCGGCGCATCAAGGGTCGTACCGACGGCCGGCCGTTCAGCGTGCATCTGGGCAGCCCCGCGGCAGCGCGCGATTACGTGGAGCGGCCCTCGGCGGTGCTGCGGCGATTTGTCCGCAAGGCCTGGCCTGGCCCGCTCACGCTGATCGCGCAGACCGATGCCGCTGCGACGCGCGTGGCGCAGCGCTGCCCGCCCGGGCAGCTCGCGGAGATCTTCCACGAGGACACGGTCGGATTGCGCTGTCCGGACCATCGCGTTGCGGAGCGCATCCTGTCGGCGGCAGCGGCGCCGGTGGTCGCCAGCAGCGCCAACCTGGCGGGTCGGCCGCCGCCGCGCGACGTCGAGGAGGCGATGAGCGAGCTGGGTCACGAGGTTGACTACGTGGTGGACGGGGGTCGGGCGCGCTTCGCGACCGCGTCCACGATCGTCGAAGTCCGTGGCAACGACTGGCGCATTGTTCGTGCAGGCGGCATCGACGAGCGCACGCTGCGCCGCATGGAACGTTCCGATATTGTGTTCGTGTGCAGCGGCAACTCGTGTCGCTCGCCGATGGCGGCGGCGCTGTTTCGCCGCGCCCTGGCCGAGCGGTTGGGAGTAGCACCGGAACAGCTCGAGGCCGGCGGCATCAGCGTGACGTCGGCGGGAACCGCGGCCGCGGCGGGCCTGCCCGCGTCGCGCGGCGCCATGGAGGAGATGGAACGCCGCGGGCTGTCGCTGGCCGACCACCGCAGCCGGGGCGTGACGGTCGAACTGCTTCTGGGCGCGGAGCGTATTTACGTGATGACCCCGGAGCATCGCGGGAGTCTGCTGGAGCTCGCCCCGGGGCTGAGCCACAAGGTCGAGCTGCTCGATCCGGAGCAGCGCATCTCCGACCCGGTCGGCGGCCCGGCCGAGGTTTACACCCGCTGCGCCGACCAGATCGAGCGCGCCGTGCTCCGCCGCGCGGAGGAGTGCTTTCATGAACATCGCGATTGGTAGCGATCATCGCGGCTTTGAGGCCAAGCAGCGCATCCGCGCCCTGCTCGAGTCGCTCAATCATAGCGTTCACGATTGCGGGTGCACGTCCAGGGAGGCGGCCGACTATCCGGACGCCGCCTTCGCCGTAGCGTCCGACGTCGCCGAAGGTCGGGCCGAGCGAGGGATCCTGTTCTGCGGCAGCGGCATCGGCATGTCCATTTCCGCCAACAAGGTCCCGGGAATCCGCGCCGCCCTGTGTCACGACGAACTCACCGCGCAGATGGCGCGGCGGCACAACGATGCCAACGTGCTGTGTCTGCCCGCAGACCTGGTGGGCGACGCCCTGATGCAGAACATCGTCCGTGTGTGGCTCGGCGCGGAGTTTGAAGGCGGCCGACACCAGCGGCGCGTGCAGAAGGTGGTCGACTACGAGCGCAACCGCCAGAACGGCGCCTGCGGCGGGGGAATCTAGCGAGCGCTAGCGCGGATCAAGGAGACGCCTCGGGCGCCGCAGTGCGCCCACCAGCAACGGCGTCGCCGCCAGCTCCAGCCCGAACAGGCCGCACAGGGGGAGGGGCGTCGCCTGCGGCGGAAACGCCGGTTCGCCGGTCGGGTCGGCCCGCTCGGCCTGAATGTCGCTGACGAAGCGGCGCGCGGTCTGCTCGTCCTTGGTGGCCTCGATCACGCGCTGAAGCGAGTCGACCGGGGTCCCCACCAGTCCCGCGACGCCGCACTCGCCGCCCAGGTTGGCGGCGTCGATGGTCACGGTCGCGACGAGCGTGAACGCCTGGCCGACCACGGCGTCGTATTCGTATTCGAGGTCCTGCGGGGGAATGATGAGCACATGAAAAGCATTGAATTCGTCGGAGATGACGGACAGGTCGGAGAGCACCAGGTTCTCGACCGGGAATGCGCCGCTGACGCGCACCGTTGCGTCGCCCCCGCCGGCGCCGTCGATGCCGACTTCGCCGCTGAAGACCGTCTGGTCCGCCTGTCCGGCGATCTGCCGCACGACGCTGACGCGTAGCGTGACGAACGCTCCGGTGAGGTCGCGGTCCGGGGACACGCTGTAGACCGCCAGCGCGCCGTCGACGAAGACCCTTCCGACCGCGATGAACGCCGCCCCGTCCTCGAGTCCGACCTCGCCGGGGAGGAAGACGACGGCGCGCGTCTCCTGCGTCAGGGCGGACGCCTGATAGCGCGTCTCGGTGATGCTGTTGAGCGCCAGGTTGATCGCGAATTCCTCGGGGTTGGCCTGGTTCAGCGAGCGCGGGTCGGCGAACTGCGCGCCGACGCGCGCCGCGGCCACTTCCGCACCCGACGCGATGAGCTGCCCGACCACCTGGAGCGGCAGGGTCGAGCTGGTCTCGGGAAAGCTGTCCAGCGCCTCATCAGTGTCGCCGGGCGCCGTCCCGCGGAATTCCTGGACGCGGGCTTCGGCCCGCCCGCTGAGCGACGTGATTTCGCCGCGGGCTGCGGCGCCGCTCCCCGCCAGCAGGGCCAGTACGAGAGCCAGTCGCGAGCACTTGAACCATCGCATCGTAGCACTCCCTGCCGGGTCGGCCACCGGCCCAATTCGGTCGCAGGAACGCCTGCGCGTGTCCGTATAACAATATGTCGGCCAAAGCGGCCGGACAACGTGAACCGGCTCCGCGGGCGGTTTCGCAGGTGTCGGCGGACGGAGGGTCGGCGGGCGGGGCGGCGTGCCGGCCTGCGCCGGGCCGACTACGCTACGGTTCATGCCGCGTCCGGTGCGCATGTGCGTCGTCACCACCCAGGCCAGCACGGTCCAGGTGCTGTACCGGGGCCAACTGGAATACCTGGCCCGGGCCGGTTTCGACATCACGGTCGTCTGCGCACCGACGCCCGGCAGCGAGCAGATCGAGGGGCGCGGGCTGCGGTTCCACGCGCTGCCGATGCGGCGACGCGTGACGCCGTTGGCCGATGCCGCCGCCATCCTGCGTCTGCGCGGCTGGATGCGGCGCGAGCGATTCGACCTGGTCCAGGCGTGCACGCCGAAGGGCGCCCTGATCGGGAACTGCGCGGCGCGGTTGGCCGGCGTGCCGCTGAACATCCACCTGCTACGCGGCCTGGCGTACGAGCGCCAGCCGGCGCTGCGGCGTCTGATTCTGAAAACCGCGGCATGGATTCCGTGCCGGGCGGCCCATCACGTGATCGCGGTCGGGCACGAGCTGCGCGAGCGCGCCATCGCGGACGGGCTTTGTTCGCCGGACCGGGTCAGTGTCCTGTGGCACGGGAGCAGCAACGGGCTTGACCTGACGCGCTACGGGCTCGAGCGGCTGGACGAGCGTGACGCCGTCCGGCAGCGGCTGGGCATCCCGCGCGACGCCCCGGTCGTGGGGTTCGTCGGCCGACTGGTCCGCGACAAGGGCATCGTCGAGCTGGCGGATGCGTTTGCGGCGCTGGCGGCGCGTCTGCCCGCGGCGCATCTGCTGCTGGTCGGAAGTTACGAAGAGCACGCTCCACCGCCGCCGCACGTCGTCGAGTTCCTCGCGCGCAACCCGGCCGTGCGGCACGTCGAGTGGCAGTCGGATCCGATTCCGTACTTCGCGGCGATGGACGTGCTCGCGCTGCCCACGTATCGCGAAGGGTTCAACAACGTCGCGCTGGAGGCCGCCGCCATGTCGCGCCCAGTCGTCGCCAGCGACGCGACCGGGTGCCGCGAGGGGACCCTGCACGAGCGCACCGGGCTGCTGGTGCCGGTGGGCGACGCGGCGGCGCTGGCCGCCGCGCTGGAACGGCTGCTGCGCGAGCCGGAACTGCGGCAGAGCATGGGCGCCGCGGGGCGGGCGCACGTCGAGCGGAACTTCGACTGCCGCCGGCTCTGGCCGCAGTACCTGGAGACCTATCGCCGGCTGCTTCTGGCGCGTGCGCCGCGGCTCGCGGCGGAGCTGGACATCCGCGTAGAATAAGGCGGCGGTCGGCGCCGCGCGCCGACGCCACGGGAACGATGATCCTCGGCATCCTGTCAGATTCGCACGGTCGGGCCGCGCGCACGCGGATGGCTCTCGAATGCCTCGTTGCACACGGCGCTCGCGGCGTCGTCCACTGCGGCGACGTCGGCGGGACCGACGTGTTGAGCGAGCTGGCCGCCGTCGCTCCGCAACTGGATGCGGCCGCGGCCGTGGACAGCACGGATCGGCGTTGCGGGGTCTGGTTCGTCTGGGGCAACACGGACCGCGTCGACGCTGCGGCGGTCCGCTTCACGGAGTCCGTGGGCCTGCCCGCGCCGCGCAGCGTGCCGCTGCTCCTGCGCGTCGGCGGGCGCCGGATCGCGGTCTTTCACGGGCACGAGCCGGAGCTGGACGACTTCGACACGCACGCCGTCGACTACGTGCTGCACGGGCACACGCACGTGGCGCGCGACGAGCGTGCCGACTCGCTGCGGATCATCAACCCCGGTGCGTTGCATCGCGCTGCGCGGTACACGGTCGCGACGCTGGACCTGCCGCGCGACCGCGTCGAGTTCTGGACGATCGAGGACCGTACGGGCCGCCCCCGTGCCGTGTCCGCGTGACCCGGGACCGCCGGGTTGAAATCGCGTGCTAACGGCGTATGCTCCGCGATGCGAACGGCTTCCCGCGGCGCGCGACGCGATCGCGTGACCTGGAGAGGTGCCGGAGTGGCCGATCGGGCACGCTTGGAAAGCGTGTGTACGGGTAACCGTACCGCGGGTTCGAATCCCGCCCTCTCCGTTGCCCATCTTCGTCGGTGTCCGCGGCGGGTTTGCACCCCTTGCAACCGGCACCCTGGCGGCGGTGCGCGGACGGGCGACCTCCGCTACGAAGGCGCCGGGCGCGCGCACCCTGTTCCCGGCTCGCGGTTCCCGCTATAATGGCCGCGGGCTCGGCTCGGGCGGCCCTCTTTTCTTCCAACTCGCGCTGTGGAGCTTGCCATGTGTCGGATTCTGCCCTTCCTGGTGCTGTTGGGTGGCGCCGTGCTCGCCGTCGCCCACGACGACGATCCGAAGATCCTCGACCGGCGGGCGCCGTACCACGGCCCGGGCTGGAACAGCGACGACGGAGGTCGGCCGCGCGAGAACTTCCCCGCGCAGGGCGTGGAACTCATGAGCTGGCTCACCCCGCAGCAGTTCCCCGGCGGGCACTACTCCGCCGCTGATTGCTGGGGCTACATCTCGCCCTCGGGGCGACTTTATGCGCTCATCGGACTGCGATTCGGGACCGCGTTCGTGGAGATCACCGACCCCGGCTCGCCGGTGATCGTCGCGGTGATCGAGGGCCCGGACAGCCTCTGGCACGACGTCGACGTCTACCAGCACTACGCCTACGCGGTCAGCGAAGGCGGCGGCGGCATCCAGGTCATCGATATGTCGCAGATCGACAGCGGCGTGGTGACCCTGGTCAAGAGCGTCACCACGGGCGGGTCCACCCGCACCCACACGGTGTTCGTCAACCCGCTCAGCGGGTATCTCTATCGCGCCGGCGGCGACGGAAACGGCCTTCGCGTTTACAGCCTGGCAGACCCCGCCGACCCCACCTTCGTCACCAGTTGGAGCGACCGCTACGTCCACGAGGTCACGGTGGTGTCCTACACGTCCGGCCCCTACGCCGGCAAGGAGATCGCTCTCGCGTGCAGCGGCTACAACAACGGCTGGGCCCAGCCAGGGCTCGACATCCTCGACGTCACCAACAAGGGCAGCATCGTCAATCTCTATCCCAACCGGGTCACCTGGCCCAACGCCGGGTATTCCCACCAGGTCTGGCTCTCCCGCGACAAGCACTACGCCTATCTCAACGACGAGCTTGACGAGTACTACGGCGGTCTGCCTACCACCACCATCGTGATCGACGTGTCCGACCTGTCCAACCCGGTCGTGAAGCCACCCTTCAACAACGGCAACACCTCCATCGGCCACAACCTTTACGTCAAGGGCGACTACATCTACGAGGGCAACTACACCAGCGGCTTGCGCGTCTTCGACGCCAGCGACCCCTTGGCGCCCGCGGAAGTCGCCTGGTTCGACACCGACCCCAGCGGCGACGCGCCCTCCTTCAACTCCCTCTGGGGAAACTACCCGTACTTCCCCAACGGCATCGTCATCGGCAGCGACATCGAAAAAGGCCTCTTCGTCTGGCGCATCCTGCCGCGCCCCGGCGACGCCAACTGCGACGGTTCGCTGAACGGCTTCGACATCGAGACCTTCGTTCTGGCGGTGAGTGACCCGGCCGGCTACGCCGCTCTCTATCCGCAGTGCTCCGCGGACGGCGCGGCGGACCTCAACGGCGACGGCAGCATCAACGGTCTCGACATCGAGCCGTTCATCGCGCTGCTCTCTCCCTGACCCGCCCGTCTGCCGCGTACCCCCCCAGGTCCGCGCCGGAGCGCCGATGCAGCTCGACATCCTGTTCACCATGCCGCATCCGGACGACCTGGAGATTACCTGCGGCGGGACCATCGCCCGGCTGGTCAAGCTTGGCCACAAGGTGGGAGTCGTCCACATGACCAGCGGCGAGCCCACGCCGCGCGGCTCGCCCGAGGTCCGGGCGGCGGAGTCAGCCGAGGCGGCCCGCGTCCTGGGCGTATCGGTGGTCGAGACGCTGCCGCTGACCAATCGCGAACTGATGGACGGCCCCACCGCGCGCTACGCCGTCGCGACCGCCTTCCGCCGGTATCGTCCGCGGGTCGTGGTGGGAATGGCGGGGCGCACGCCCGGCGCGTCCCCGGACCATTACCAGGCGCAGCTCATCCTCGAGGCGGCGCGGTTCTACTCGCAGCTTACCAAGTGGGATGACCGTTTCGCCGGCACCCCGCCGCACCGCGTCGACTGGCTCTGGTACCGGCCTACCGGCATCGCCGCTGAGATCCACCACTGGCATTCGACCTTCGTGGTCGACGTCTCGGACGTGTACGAGCGCAAGACGGCGGCCATCGCGTGCTACAAGTCGCAGTTCGACGGGCCGCGGCTGGCGCGCCTGCTGCACCGGGTGCGTGCGTTCGACGCGGCGGAAGGCGCGCGTGCCGGATTCGAGTACGGGGAGTCATTCGCCCTGCCGCACCCGATGCCGATGATCGACCCTCTCGCGCACTTCACCGGGCTGACGCCGCCGATGGGTCCACCGCCCACCGCGCGCAGCGAGGGTCCGTCGTAGAGCGACCCTGCTCCGGATCGACGCTCTCGCTGACCCGGGTTCCAAGCTGCCGCAATCGTCCGCGCGCCTCTCGCGATTCCGCGCCCGACTTCTCGCCCGTGAGCCTCGGGCGCCCGCTCGACTATCCGCGCGGCAGGTGAACACGCCGCCGCGGACCGGGCCGTTTGACACGCGCTTCGATTTTCTGACAGGACCCGCGCTACGGCGGCGTCTCAGGCGCGGCCCGTCGTGCGACCGCCGCGGCCGAAACCGTGCAAGTTCACGATTGAGTCCGGCCTGGTTCGCCGGTAGATTGACCGTGTGCCGGCGCCGCCTGCCCCGCCTATTCAGGCCGCGCCGTGGCACAAGGAACGGATGCGTGGGCACTCTCGGGTTCTCCAGAAGGAGTAAGGCATGAAATCCCGGTTATTGTCGACGACTCTCACCGCTTGCGCCGTCGCGGGCGTCGCGCTGGCGCAGTCCAACGCGCCGGTGGCGCCGGACAAGGCGCTGGCCATCGACCTGTCGCAGATCATGCAGGCCGCCGGCGAGGGCCCTGGGGCGTCCGGCAAGGGGGAGAACCTCCCGCCCTTCGCCGAAGTCACCAAGGGCATGAAACCGGCCAGCGGGTTCTTCACGCTCTGGTCCTACCCCGCCGACGCCAAGGACAAGGACCAGGAGCGCCTCCTGGCCCAGATTCCGCAGCGCTGCCTGGGCGAGAAGTTCATGCTTTCCACCAGCATGTCGGGCGGCGGTTTCATGACCGGGTTTCCGCTCGACGAGCGAGTGGTGATGTGGCAGGTTCAAGGCCGCCAACTGGTTCTGGTTGAGCCGGAGACGCGCTACGTGGCGGATCCGTCCAAGGACATCACCGACGTCGTGCAGCGCACCTACCCGGAGCGCATCCGGGCCGCGGTCCCGATGCTCACCAAGTCGCCCGAAGGCGATCCGGTCATCGACCTGGGTCCCTTCCTCAAGAGCAACTTTGCCGACATTCTCTGGACCGCCGACGGGTTTGGCATGGCGCGAATGGGCGGGGGCATGGGCGTCAACGCCGAGCTGAGCAAGTGGGTGACGCGCAAGACGTTCGAGCTCAACACCGAGCTGGGCGTCGAGCTGGCCATCGGGCGGGCGTCGCCTCCCGGCTCGTTCGACAAGAAGCGCGTGCACTACAGCTTCTGGCGCCTGCCGCAGACCGACTACCAGCCGCGCGTCGCCGACGAGCGGGTCGGGTACTTCCTGACGACGAACTCCGACTGGTCCAAGCCGGTCGGGGAGCGCGAGCTGTTCAACCGCTACGTGAACCGCTGGCACCTGGTGAAGCGCGACGCGTCGCTGGACGTGTGCGAGCCGCGACAGCCCATCATCTTCTACATCGAGAAGACCGTCCCGGTGAAGTTCCGCCGCGCCGTCCGCGAGGGCATCCTGGAGTGGAACAAGGCGTACGAGAAGGTCGGTTTCGCCAACGCGGTCGAAGTGCGTCAGCAGACCAGCGACAACGAGTGGAAGGACCTCGATCCGGAAGACATGCGTTACAGCTTCTTCCGCTGGATCGTGACCGGCGCCGGGTTCGCCATGGGCCCCAGCCGCGCCAATCCCTTCACCGGGCAGATCTACGACGCCGACATCATCTTCGACGACTCGATGGTGCGCTTCTACGCCCACGAGATCGACCGCGAGCTGCCCGCCGCCGCGTTCCAGACCAAGTTCGAAGACCCCGTGATCGCGAAGTTCCTGGAGCAGTTCCCCCAGTGGCGCCGCCCGAACCGCGACTGGGAACGCGTCGTGATCGGCGACGACCAGCAGCGCGAGCTGCGCGCCCTGGCCCGCGAGCGGCTCGCCCCGCACTCGCTGGTCTGCTGCGACTACGCCCGCGGCATGCGGCACCAGGTCATGCTCGGGCAGGCCGTCCTGGCCGCGCACCCGCCGGAGGTCGTGGACCGCTTCCTCTTCGACGTGGTCAAGGAAGTCGTCATGCACGAGGTCGGCCACACGCTGGGCCTGCGGCACAACTTCAAGGCCAGCACGGTCTACTCGGTGGACGAGATTCAGAAGCGCCGCCAGACCAATCAGCCCACCACCGGCTCGGTGATGGATTACAACCCGGCCCTGCTGTTCGCCAAGAACAGCACCGAGGGGCGGTTCGTGACGCCCACGATCGGCCCGTACGACTACTGGGCCATCGAGTACGGCTATCGTCCGTATGAGCCGGGCAAGAGCGACGAGGCCAAGTCCGAGTCCAAGAGCGACAAGCCCGCCGAAGAGCCCAAGAAGCCCGAGGCGCCCCCGACGGCCGGCACGCCGGCGACGCCGCCCGCGGGCGCGGCGATGGGCAAGGTCGACCTGAACAACATCCCGAAGGAGATCCTGGAGCAGCTCCCGGCCGAGGCGCGCGAAGCGCTGGCCAGCGGCAAGGCCATGGCCATGCTGAGCGGGACCGAGGGCGGTTTCGGTGGCATGGCCGCCGGCGCCGGCGGTGGCGCGCCCGCCTTCCGCGCCGCACCCACCGGCGAAGAGACCATGCTGCGCAAGATCGCCGGGCGCGCCAGCGAGCCGGAGCTGGCGTACGCCACCGACGAGGACACCACGCCCCTTGCGCCCGATCCGCGGTCGAACCGCTTCGACCTGGGAAGCGACCCGGTCGACTACGCCCGCGAGCGCATCACGCTCTGCGATCAGCGCCTGGCCAACATCCTGGAATGGGCCGTCAAGGACCAGGAGAGCTGGTACTTCCTGCGCGGCGCGTACCTGACGCTCATGATGGAAAAGGCCACCGTCCTCGATTACGTGGGGCGCTACGTCGGCGGCCAGTACTTCCACCGCACGCGCCGCGGCGACGCCGGCGCCGCCTCGCCCTTCGTCATCGTCGAGCCGGAAAAGCAGCGCCGCGCCATGGCCTTCATCGAGGAGCACCTGTTCAGCGACAAGTTCTACGCCTTCAGGCCGGAGGTGCTCAACCACCTGGCCCCGTCGCGCTGGTGGCACGACGGGACCAGCATCGACCTGGTCATGGATTTCCCGGTGCTCGAGTACGTCTCCGCGATGCAGTGGTGGAACCTGTTCGACCGCCTGTTCCCCAACAACCTCCGCCGCATCCACGACGCCGAGTTGAAAACCGCCTCGCTCGACAAGTTCACCGTCGCCGAATACCTCCAGCGGCTCCAGAAGGCGTGCTGGTCGGACGCCACCGATGCGGCCCGGTTGGGCGGGTCGCAGTGGACCGACGCGGCTCCGTTCCTGTCGGTGTTCCGTCGCTCGCTTCAGCGCGAGTACCTGGGGCTGATCGAGCCGATCGTCCGCTCGCGACCCGGCGACGCCGTCTCACCCGACCTGCACGCGATGGTGCAGTTCGGGGTGCGAAAGCTCGGCGACGAGCTGGGCGCCGTTATCGGCGCCAACAAGGCCGACTTCGCCTCGCAGGCGCACCTCGTCTCGTGCAAGAGCCGCATCGACCGAATGCTGGCCGCGGAGCTGCGCGAGTATGAAGGCGGCGGGATGAGCATGGGCGTGATGTTCCGTGAAACGGAGGGTCAGCCCCGTCCGTAGCCTCAGCTGCGTCCGTGGCAGGCCACCGGAGCGGCGGCCTGCCCGGCACGCGATCGTGCACTGCACAACGTGCGCCCCGCGGACTCGACCGGAGCCCGCGGGGCGTTCGCCCGCGCGGGGCGACGACGGCCCGGGCCGACAACGCGGCGGGAAACGACTCGCGGCGGAGGACCGGATGACCCGGTCGGCTCCGCCGCGCGTTGCGCCCTCAGGTCAGGAGGAGCCTAGTTGTGCCCGCCCTTCTTCTCTTCGTGCTTGTCGCCGTCCTTGGGCATCAGGACGGTGTTGATCATGTGGATCACGCCGTTGCTGCACGCAACGTCGGTCTTGGTGACCTTGGCGTTGTCGATCATCACCGCGTTGTCTTTGGTGGTGATGGTCGTCTCCTTGCCGTTGAGCATCTTGGCGGTCTTCATCTTGCCGACGTCCGCCGCCAGGTGTTTGCCGGCCACGACGTGGTACTTGAGGATGTTGACCAGCTTGTCCTTGTTCTCGGGCTTTTTCAGGTCGTCGAGCTTCGCCTTGCCGAGTTTTTCGAACGCGGCGTCATCGGGCGCGAAGACCGTGAAGGGGCCCTTGCCCTTAAGTGTGTCGACCAGGCCGGCCGTCTTCAGCAGCTCGCAAAGCGTCTTGCAGTCCGGCGCAGCGGCGGCGGTGTCGACGATGTTCTTGCCCTCGGCGGGTTTGGCGTCAGTCTTCTTCGCTTCCTGCGCGACCGAGGACTGGGCCCAGCCGAGGAGGATCATGCCGACCAGCGGAAGCACGAAACCGACAGAAAACCACCGACGATTCATTCGAGACTCCTGTGAAGGCGTACGCCGCGACGCCGCGCGAACTCCGCGCGAACCGCATTCCACGGCCATCGTCACGGGCGGATCGCCTTGGGAGGTATTCTCGCCGCCGGGACGGGATTTGCAACTTCGCGGCAGCGTCCGCGCGCACCTTCCACGGAGTTGGGCAGTCGGTCGGCTGCGCAACTGATTGATCTTACAGAAGTTATGTCGCATGGCGCCAGCGGCGAGGCGGCGCCCGGCATCGCGCCGCCCTAGGGCGACTTCAGGCAGTTGATGAAGCCTTGGATGTCCTGACCGTTGATGGTTCCGTCCGCATTCGTGTCGCAGTTGCACGGTGAGCAGTTGCTCGGCGTCCCGCCCGCCAGCGCATCGATGAAGCCCGAAATGTCACCACCGTTGACCGAGCCGTCGCAGTTCGTGTCGCAGGGCTGGCACGGCTCGACGAACGTGATCGTGCCGCTGGACCAGTCGCCGGTCGTCGTGCCGCCGTCGGAGATCTCGCAGTAGACCCAGTAGGTGGTCGCTTCGAGGTAGGCCGAATTGATGACGAAGAAGCCCTGGTTCCCGGGCGTGTTCTCCGAGGTCGGGATGAGCAGCTCGTTGCCGTCGAACTGCGGCAAGTAGTTCACGTAGACCGAGACCCAGGTCTCATTGCCCTCCGGGTCGGACTTGGTCCAGGTGGTCGTGTACGTGTCGAATCCGTGTACCACCACCGTGTCGCCGGCGGGCGGATTGACGACGGTGATGCTCGGCGCGCCGTTGACGGACGGATCGATCTTGAGCGTGTAGTCGGGGTTGGTCGCGCCGTTCCACCCGTAGACGCGAACGTAGTACCACCCGCCGACGCGCCCGTTCAGGGAGATCTGCTCGTAGTCGAGGACCCCCTCGGAGGTGGCCAGCGTCGTGCCGGACGAGTTGAGCAGTTTCATGTCCAGGTCGCCCAGGTCGTCCTCGAACTCGATGCGGACATAGTCGTCCGCGGCGCCCGTGGCCGGCATGTAGAAGCGCCAGTAATCGTCGTTGTTGGGCTCGTGGATCGACAGATCCGTGATCGTCTTGAGCGGGTTGCACGGACCCAGGTTCGGGCTGTTCGGCTCGCCGACGGCGCGCCCGTCGGTCTCGGCCTTCGAGTCGTTGGGCTCGTAGGCGTCGGGCGGCAGCGTCGAATTCCCGTTGATGTCGATCATGATGCGCGAGACGTTGTTGGTCTCGTCGCTTTCGATTACGCCGTTGAGCGGATCGACCTCCGATTCGAGCCAGTACGTCCCGTCCGGCACGTCGGTGATGTCGATGCTCTGGCCCTCCAGCCCCTTGCTGTAGACGTCCATCCAGCCCACGGACAGGCCCTGGATGGTCGACGAGCAGGAGTGAAACTGCCCGTTGGGCGGGAACCCCGGCAGCGAGCTGTCGTAAACGGCCAGATCGAGGATGCAGAAACTGGTCTTGGCGCCCTCGGCCACGATGTCTCCCACGCCGCCGCCTTCCAGGTACTCGCGCAGCCGGTAGGCCGCCCAGTTCTCGAAGTGAATGTGCTGGTGGCTAGGGTGATAGACGAACTTGCCGGCCAGGTGGTCGTAGAAGCTGCCATCCGTGCGGTAGATTCGTTGCCACACGTCGCGCGTGTTGTCCGGATTGACGTCCCCGCCGTAGAGATAGAGCTTGCCGGCGCCGATGTTGGGCGTGCCGTTCGAAAGCCGCAGAAGGCGGGTCGAGCCCTGGTTGATGATGTCGTTGTCGTACAGGTTTTCTTCGCGCGTGATGATGTCCGGCAGCAGATCGTCCGCCGCCAGCGCGCCGGCCGGCGCCCCGATCACCCACGCGAAACAGACCGTCGCACACCACTTTCTCATTTCGGGCTCCAGAGGGGTTCCCAGACGCAAATCGATCGGTTGCGGCCCGACACGCCGCAGGAGCGAGTATAGCGGGCGCGCCGCGGGCAATCGAGCGGAATATGGGATTGGAATGCCGGCCCGCCGGGGCGTTATGCTCTGCCCGGCTCGATCCCGGACCCCGGATGCGGACACTCGTCACCGTCGTCGGCGCTCGCCCGCAGTTCATCAAGGCCGCCCCGGTCTCGCGCGCCCTGCGAGCCGGAGGCGTCCGCGAAATCCTGGTCCACACCGGCCAGCACTACGACGAGAACATGTCGGACGTCTTTTTTTCCGAGCTCGGCCTGGCGCCGCCCGACCATCACCTCGGCGTCGGTTCCGGAACGCACGGCGCCATGACCGGACGCATGCTGGAGGCCATCGAGGGGCGGCTGCTGGCCGAGCGGCCGGACGGCGTGCTGGTCTACGGCGACACCAATTCGACGCTGGCCGGCGCGCTGGCGGCGGTGAAGCTGCACATCCCGGTGGCGCACGTCGAGGCCGGGCTGCGCTCTTTCAACCGCCGCATGCCGGAAGAGATCAACCGCATCGTCACCGACCACGTTTCGACCCTGCTCTTCGCGCCGACCGAGACGGCGGTCGCGCACCTGCGGAACGAGGGTGTGGCCGAAAGCGCGATCCACCTGACCGGCGACGTGATGTATGACGCGGCGCTGCACTTCGGCGAGCGCGCCGCCCAGAGCAGCCGCGTGCTGGACCGCCTCCAGCTCGCGCCGCGAGCGTTCATCCTGGCCACCATCCACCGGGCCGAGAACACCGACCACCGGGACCGGCTGCGCGTAATCGTCGCCGCGCTGGTCGAGCTGGCGCGCCGCACACCGGTGGTCCTGCCGGTCCATCCGCGAACGCGGGCCGTGCTGGAACGCGAGGGATTGATGGAGTCGGCGGCGTCGGCGCTGCGGTTGCTGCCGCCGGTCGGATACCTGGACATGATCATGCTGGAGCGCAGCGCGGCGGTCGTGGTCACGGACTCCGGCGGCGTGCAGAAGGAGGCGTTCTTCTACGAAACGCCCTGCGTGACGCTGCGCGATCAGACCGAGTGGGTGGAGCTGGTGGAGGCCGGCTGGAACCGCCTCTGCCCGCCGCGCGCCGCGCCGGCGGTCGCCGATGCCGTGCACAGCGCGATCGGCAGTCGCGGGCGCGCCGTCCGGCCGTACGGCGACGGCCGCGCCGCGCAGCGCATCGTCGAGCTGCTGCGCGACCCCGCGATGCGTGAGACTGCGGCCCCGGCCTGACGGTTGGGAGCGGCGTGCGCCACGATCTCCCGCCGCGCTCGAACGCCGCGGTTGACGCTACGATCCGGCCATGCGCGCCCTGCTCGTCACCGGCCACACGCTGCACTCCAGCCGCCGGGCAGGCTTCCACCACATTGCGGCCGCGCTGCATCAGGACGGGTGGCAGGTTGTCTTTCTCACCGCCGGGTTGAGCTGGCTGTCCGTGCTGCGGAGAGACGCGCGCCTCACGCGACCGGTGCGCCGCCAGGCCAATCGGCTGATCAAGTCGCCCGATGGCCCGGCGAGCTTCGTCTGGTTCAGCCGCTGGCACCCGGCCAACCTGCGCGTCGGGCTCCTGAACCGCTGGTCGTATCGGCTGTTCGCCCGCTACGGCGAGCTGCTGCCGCCCGCCGCCCGCGAGCTGGTCGCCGACGCCGATCTGGTCATCTTCGAGAGCACGCCGGGGCTGCTGCTGTTTGACCGCTGCCGGGCGATCCAGCCCGCGGCCCGCACCGTCTATCGCGTTTCGGACGACCTGCGCATGCTGAGGAACCATCCGGCGGTGATCGCGTGCGAGGAGCGCATTGCGGCGGAGTTCGACCTGGTCAGCACGCCCAGCGAGTTCCTTCATCGGCGATTCGCAAAGCTGCCGCGGGCGCGGTTGATGCACCACGGCATTCACAAGGAGCTGTTCGACGCGGACTGCTCCAACCCGTATCCGCGCGACGGGCGCGTCCACTGCGTCTACGTCGGCGCCAGCCACTTCGACTTCGATTTCGTCGCGCGCGCCAGCGCGGCCCTGCCCGAGGCGGCGTTTCACATCATCGGTCCAATCCGGCCGCTGCCGCGGCGCGCGAACGTGATCGGCTACGGTGAGTTGCGCTTCGCCGAGACGATCCCGTATCTCAAGCATGCGGACCTCGGGTTGGCGACGCGATCCTACGCGCCGGGGGCCGAGTCGCTGACGGATAGCCTGAAGATCATCCAGTACACGTACTGCCGGTTGCCGATCGTCGCTCCGGAGTTTCTGCGGTGCCCGCGGTCGCACGTGTACTACTATGCGCCGGGACGGTGCGAGACGATGGTTTCGGCGGTGCGCGCCGCGCTGGGCCACGATCGGGCGACGATCGACCGCTCGGGGATTCGCTCGTGGCGTGAGCTGGCGCGGGACCTGGCCGGACCGTGTCCCGGAACCGTGAGCCCGCCGGGAGCGGCGACGCCGCCAGGCTAGCCGCAGAGCACGTCCACGATCCCCAGCGCTCCCAACACCAGCCCCACCACGCCGTTGACGGTGAAGAAGGCCAGGTTGACGCGGCTCAGGTCGCGCGGGCTCACGATCGCGTTCTCGACGATCAGCAGCAGCGCCACGCACGCCACGCCCGCGTAGTAGAAGGCCCCCAGCGCCGCGGCCTGCCCCGCCGCAACCAGCATCACCACCGTCGTCGCGTGGCAGGCGCGCGCCAGCCAGAGCGCCGCCGCCACGCCCAGCCGCGCCGGCACGCTGTGCAGCCCGGCCTGGCGGTCGAAGGCCGCGTCCTGGCAGGAGTAAATCAGGTCGAATCCCCCGATCCAGAACGTGACCGAGCCCATCAGCAGCCACGCGGTCGCACCAAGCGTCGCCGGCGCGATCGCGATCCAGGCCGCCACCGGCGCCATCGCGATCGCGGCGCCCAGCACGAGATGCGACCAGCGCGTGAAGCGCTTGGTGTAGGAATACGCGCACAGCAGCGCGAGCACGACCGGCCCAAGCCGGAGCGGCCAGGCGTTCCCGTGCAGCCACCCGAACGCGGCGCACGCCGCCAGGAACACTCCGCACGCCGCCGCGAAGAAGCCCCAGGCCGCGCGGCGCGAGATGCGCCCGGCCGGGATGGCGCGCGCCGCGGTGCGCGGGTTGCGCGCGTCGATCTGGGCGTCCACGATGCGGTTGAAGGTCATGGCCGCGCTCCGCGCGCCCACCATGCAGGCCACGATCAGGCCGAGCTGTGACGCGGTCGGCAGGCGCGCCCCCGCGGAGCGCGCCGCCAGGAACGCGGCCAGCAGGGCAAACGGCAGAGCGAACAGCGAGTGGCTGAACTTGATCATCTCCCCCCAGGTCCAGGCGCCTGCCAGCCATCGCCGCATACCAGCCAACGCCGTCGCCTCCGCGGTCAGCCCGGCGCCAGCGCCGCGCGGGTGCCAAGCACGGTACGCTCCGCTTCCCCGGCCGTCGCCGCCAGCGCCGTCAGGTGTCCCATCTTGCGGCCGGGGCGCGGGTCACGCTTGCCGTAGAGGTGCAGCCGCACGCCGGGTTCGCGCAGCGCCGCTTCCCAGCGCGGCTCGCCGCGCGACCAGAGGTCTCCCAGCAGGTTGGCCATCGCGGCGGCGCAGCGCGGCTCGGCCGAACCGAGCGGAAGCCCGCACACCGCGCGCACCTGCTGCTCGAACTGGTCGGTCAGGTGCGCGTCGAGCGTCAGGTGGCCCGAATTGTGCGGGCGCGGCGCAATCTCATTGATCAGCAGCCGCTCGTCGCGCGTCAGGAAGAACTCGACGCACAGTACGCCCACCACGTCCAGCCGCTCCATCACCTGCCGCGCGATCCGCAGCGCGGCTTCCGTCACCTGCGGCTTCAGCGGCGGGGGAAACACGGTCACGTCGAGGATGTGGTCGCGATGCCGGTTTACGAACGGGCCGTAGCAGACCTCCTGCCCGCTCGGATTGCGGGCCGCGACGACGGAGAGCTCGGCCGCGAAATCGACGTACGCTTCGCACACGCCTTCCGCTCCCCCGAGCCGCGCCCAGGCGTCCTCGGCCTGGGATTCCCGGTCGATCCGCGCCTGCCCCTTGCCGTCGTAGCCCAGCGTCGCGGTCTTCAGGATCAGCGGCGCGCCCAGCGCGCGCAGCGCCGCCCGGACGTCTCCCGCGCAGTGCACGGCGCGAAACGGAGTGGTTTCCAGCCCGCAGGCCGCCAGGGCCGACTTCTCGCGCACGCGGTGCTGCGCCGCTTCCAGCACCGCGATCCGAGGGCGGATCGGCGCCCACTCGCCCGCGACCGCCAGCGCGTCCACCGGGATGTTCTCCATCTCGTAGGTCACCACCGCCACCCCGCGCGCCAGCCGCGCCAGCGCGTCGCGGTCGTGGACCTCGGCCTGGATGTGCTCGTCGGCCAGCCCCGCCGCGGGCGTGTCTTCGTCCGGCGCGAGCAGGTGAACCCGGTAGCCCAGGCGACGCGCCGCGACCGCGAACATCCGCGCCAGTTGCCCCCCTCCCACGACGCCCAGGGCCTCTCCGGGCCGGACGGCGTCGCTCATGGCAGTTCGGCCTTCTGAGACTCTTCCGCCTGCCGCCGCCGGTACTCGCGCAGCTTCTCGCGCAGCGCTGGCCGCGTCGCCCCCAGGATCGCGATCGCCAGCAGCGCGGCGTTGCGCGCGCCGGGTTCGCCGATCGCCAGCGTCGCCACCGGAACGCCCGCCGGCATCTGCACGATCGACAGCAGCGAATCCACCCCCTGGAGCGCCCGGCTCTGCACCGGCACCCCCAGCACCGGCAGCAGCGTCTGCGCCGCCAGCATCCCCGGAAGATGCGCCGCCCCCCCCGCCGCCGCGATGATCACCTCCAGCCCGCGGCTTTCGGCCGTCCGGCCGAACTCCGCCATGCGATCCGGCGTGCGGTGCGCGGAGACCACCGCGGCCTCGAACGGGACGCCGAACTCGTGCAGAACGTCCGCAGCGGCGCGCGCCGTGTCCCAATCCGACCGGCTCCCCATCACGACGGCCACGAGCGGGTGTTCGCTGTTGCGCGGGTGCGGCTGCGTCGACATTCCTGGCCTGGGCCGGCGGCGCCTACTTCAGCTCGACGTTCCAGTACGCAAAGTCGAGGAATTGCTTCCAGCTCGCGTACTTCGAGTTCGACAGCTTGACCGTCAGAACCGGCGAGCGGTTCGGGCGCTTCGGAGCCGCGATCAGCTTGATGCCCGCCTCCTGCGGCGTGCGCCCGCCCTTCCGCACGTTGCACTTCAGGCACGCGCACACGACGTTGTCCCAGGTCGTGCGGCCGCCCTGCGAGCGCGGGATCACGTGGTCAAGGCTCAGCTCGCTGGTCGGGTAGCGCTTGCCGCAATACTGGCAGCGGCTCTGGTCGCGGGCGTACAGGTTGCGACGGTTGAACTTCACCTGCACCTTCGGCAGCCGATCGTAGAACAGCAAGCGCACGATGCGCGGCACGGCGATCTGGAACCGCACCGTGCGGATCCAGTCGTGCTTCTCCGGCTCGAAGCGTCGCCGGGCCTCGCTCACTTCCAGCCAGCTTCCGAAGTCGTACGAGAGATATTGCCCGTCCTCGACCGCCACGACCTCGGCCAGGTCGCGATAGAGCAGCGCCATCGCCCGCCGCACGTTCACCACGCGAATCGCGATGTAGAGCCGGTTCAGGACCAGCACGCTGGACGAAAGTGCGGGAGAATCGGCGACCATGTGCGAGCACGCGGCAATCGGGGAGTGCGCGCGCCGAACCTGCCCCCGGGATGGCGGCATGGTCCGCGCGCTACCCTCCGGTTGACAAGCAGTTTACGCGCCACCTGCCGCGGACGCAACGAAGGATTCCACGGGCCACACCTCCCTTCGGCCCGATCGAACTCGGTCGCTTTCCGCTCATGCTCCGCCTGCGTAGCTGCCGATCTCGATTACGCGCTGGCGCGCCGCCCCGCCGCCCGCGCCGGAGCCGTCCGTGCCTACCGCCCTCATCACCGGAATCACGGGTCAGGACGGCTCCTACCTGGCCGAACTGCTGCTCGGCAAGGGCTACGTCGTGCACGGGCTGATCCGTCGCAGCAGCTCATTCAACACCGGCCGCATCGAGCATCTCTACAACGCATCCGTCGCCGCCGGCGGCGAGCTGCCGCTGCACCTGCACTTCGGCGACCTGTCCGATGGGACGAGCCTGCGCCGCGTCCTGGGCCAGGCGCAGCCCGACGAGGTCTACAACCTGGGCGCACTCTCGCACGTGCGCGTCAGCTTCGACCAGCCGGAATTCACCGCCGACGTCGCCGCGCTCGGCACCTTGCGCCTGCTCGAAGCCGTCCGCGACGTTCACCCCGGCGTCCGCTTCTACCAGGCATCCAGCAGCGAGATGTTCGGCAACGCCACGCGCGGCCCGATCCACGAAGGCTGCCCGCTCGACCCGCGCAGTCCCTACGCCGCCGCCAAGGCCTTCGCCTTCCACGTCGTTCGCAACTATCGCGACGCCTACGGCCTGTTCGCCTGCAACGGCATTCTCTTCAATCACGAGTCGCCCCGCCGCGGCGAGACCTTCGTCACCCGCAAGGTCACCCGCGCCGCGGCCCGCATCCGGCTTGGCCTTCAGCGTGAGCTCCGCCTGGGCAACCTCGACGCCCGTCGCGACTGGGGCTACGCCGGAGATTACGTGGAAGCGATGTGGCTCATGCTTCAGCAGGACGAGCCCGATGACTTCGTCGTCGGCACGGGCGAATCGCACTCGGTGCGCGAACTGTGCCAGGCGGCGTTCTCGCGGCTCGGGCTTGACTACCGCGATTCCGTCCGCATCGACGCCCGCTACTTCCGGCCAACCGAGGTTGACTGCTTGCAGGCGGACGCGTCGAAAGCGCGGCGCGTCCTGGGCTGGTCGCCGCGCGTCGGGTTCCGCGAGCTGGTCGCGATGATGGTGGACAGCGATCTCGAAACGGCCCGGCGCGAGGCGGTCGCCTCCGAGCCGGCATGCGTCTGAGCCGCCCACGTCCGGTTACACTGGTCGCGTGAAGCTGCTCTCCGTGAACGTAGGCCGTCCGCACGTCCTGCTGCGCCTGGGCCGGCAGTACAGCACCGCCATCAACAAACACCCGGTCTCCGGACCGGTTGAGGTTACGTTCGACGGCCTGACTGGCGACCGCGTCTCCGACACCGCGGTGCACGGCGGCCCGGACAAAGCCGTCTGCGTCTATCCCCATGAGCACTACGCTTGCTTCCGCGACCGGCTGCGGGAGGCCCGCGGCGATCCGGCGCTGGAGCTCGACCTTCCGTCCTTCGGTGAGAACTTCACCACGTGCGGGCTGATCGAGACCGAGGTTTTCATCGGCGACCGGTTCCGCTGCGGCGGCGCCCGGTTTCAGGTCACGCAGCCGCGGCAGCCGTGCTTCAAGCTGGCCGGCAAGCACTCGGAGCCGCGCATGATTGCGTGGGTGCGCGAAAGTGCGTTCTGCGGTTTCTACCTTCGGGTCCTGGAGGCGGGCGTGGTTTGCGCGGGGGATCGGCTGGAACGCACGCAGGTCGGGTCGGTCGTCTCGGTCGCCGCCGCCCTCCGGGCGCGGCTGGGCGCAGAGAAGGCTCCGGAGACGATCGAGCGGTTGGCGCGGCTTGACTCGGCTGCGGAGTCGCTTCGCCGCTGGGCCGCCGCCCGCCTGGCCGGCGACGACGACCCGCAGGCGGAATGACGTCCGACGGTCCGGGAATGTGCGGGCTGAGTGCGCCCGGGCCGAAATTCCCGCGACTTTTTGACGGCTCGGGCCCCGGGAAGCAGTCTCCATCTGACAGATACCAGACGCGGCTGACGGCCGGCCGACGCCGGCGCGGGCATTCGCGAAGGGAGATTCGTCCATGTTTGCAACGCTTCTGATTGCCGCCATCGCGAGTGCGGCCTGCGATCGGGCCGGGCAGCCCGCCGGCGCCGATGGAACCTGCCGGACCGTCGTGGCCGCGTGCGGTCACCTTGGCGATCATGCTTCCGGGCGTCACGTCGTGGCCGTGAAGCCTGCGGGCCAGGCCTGCGGCGCCTTGGGTGCGGGATGCGCCGACGCGACCGGCCGGGCGTGCTGTGATGAGTCCGACGCCTGCTGCGCCGTAGTGGGTGTCCGCAACGCAGCCGTACCGGGCGGGAATGGCGTCGTCGTGTTCACGCCGTCCGGCGCGGTGCAAACCGTCACCGTCGCCGACGGCAAGAAAAACGGACAGCGCATCGCGCTCAAGTCGGCACGATCGGACGACGACCAGGAAGGCGAAGGCTCGCAGGTCTGGATCGGCGTGCGCATGGCGCCCATCCCGAAGGCCCTGGCCGCCCACGTCGGGGACGCGGGCCTGATGGTCTCCAACGTCGCGAAGGCCAGCCCGGCCGACGAAGCCGGGCTTCAGCAGTACGACGTCATCGTCTCGTACGACGGCGAGCCCGTCGGCGCCGGCGACCTGCCGCAGAAGATCGCCGCGACCGGGGCGGGAAAGAAGGTAACGCTTGGCATCATCCGCGGTGGAAAGAACCTGACCGTCACGATCCAGCCTGACCAGCGCCCCGACGGCGACGTGGACTTCAAATACGAAGAGCCCGACGCCCTCGTGGACGAGGCGGTGAAGCTGCGCGGCGGCGCGCTGTTCAAGGGCCCGGGTGGCCAGTGGCAGATGCAGGACCTGGGGATGCTCAAGGACCTGCCCACCGTGCTCAAGGGCTTCCAACTGTTCGACGACGACGGGGAGACGCACGACCTGCGTCACGGGTTCCTGTTCGGCGGCGACGACGACGGGCAGGTGTTCAGCTTCGACCTGAGCGGCGCGGACGAGGACGGCACCGTCCGGTTCGAGTGGCGGATCGAAAAATCCGACGAGAACGGCTCGCTGGGCATTCATCGCAAGCCCGACGGCTCCTTCACCGTCGAGCGCAAGAACCAGGACGGCGACGAGTCCTCGGCCACCTACGTGGACGAAGACGAGCTGCGCGACGGCGACCGCGCCGCCTATGATTTCTACAAGAGCCACCAGCGTCACGGGGCCGGGCACATCCTCCGCATCCGGCCGGACCTGAAGCGCCTGCCGGCGCTCCAGAAGGACTGGCAGGAGCAGATCGAGAAGCTCCTCAACGAGTCGATGCAGCGGTCGCAGAAGGCCTACGACGACGCGATGGAGCGCGCCCAGCGGGCGCTGGAAAAGGCGCAGAAGCAGCAGCGGGTCCGGGTGGAGAAGAAACCCGCCCGCAAGGGCGCCGCCGGCGCGGATGCGCATGAAGGAACCGTCATCGTCATGCAGGACGGCGACGGTCGCCTCACCATCACCGCGACCAACCCCGACGGCACGACTTCGAAACACTCGTACGCCAGCCGCGGTGAGCTGAAGAAGAAGAACCCCGAGCTGTACGCGCGCGTGCGCGACACGCTGGACAGCATCGGCGACTGAGCCGCACGTCCGATTCACAGGAGGGCGGGCGATCCGCGCGCGTGCCGCTGCGCGCGTGCGGCTCCCGCCGCCGCCCGGAAGGCCGACCGAGTCCGCCCGATGATCCATGAGGTCGTGCATGAGCGCGGCGCCGTGCTGGTGCGCCGCCTGCGGCTCGAGCCGGGCGAAGCGACACCGTGGCACCGTGACCCGTTTCCGCGGGTCACGGTCGTGTTGAGCGGCCAGGTGCTGGAGATCGAGTTCCGCGACGGCACGCGCCACCGCACCGCGGTCGCACCCGGACAGGTCGATTGGGACGAGCCGACCCCGGCGCCGCATCGCGGCGTCAACGTAGGGCCGCTGCCCTACGAGGAGGTCACGGTGTTCCTGCTTGACCAGCCGGGCGCGGTGCCGCAACCGCCGGCGTGACGGCCGCCGGCCAGCGGTCGGGTTGATCGAGCCACGCCAGGCCGTGTCGAGCCACCGCCCCGATGACGGACGGATACAGCTCGCGTTCCAGCTCTCCGACGCGGGCGGCGAGCGAGTCGGGAGTGTCGCCGGGCAGGACGGCCGTTCGCGCTTGTGCGATGATCGGGCCGTGGTCGTAGTGGTCATCGGCCAGATGGACCGTACAGCCGGTCTCGGCCGCCCCGCTGCGCAGCACCGCCTCGTGCACGCGCCGGCCATACATCCCCACCCCGCCGAACGCGGGCAGCAGCGCCGGATGCACGTTGAGCACGCGGCGCTCGTACGCGGGAGGGATCGGCAGTCGAACCAGGTAGCCGCCCATGACCGCCAGTTGCGCGCCCGAGGCGCGCAGCGCGCCGCCCACCGCCGCCGCGAACGCGTCGGGCCGCGCGAAATCGCGCGGCCGAATCACGTCACAGGCGATGGCCGCGCGGCGCGCGAATTCGACGCCGCCGATGGCGGCGCGCGACGCGATGACGCGCACGATCCTCACGCCCGGCAGTCGGCCGTCGTCGATGCGCGCCGCGAGGTTCGCCAGCGTGCTCCCCTGGCCCGAGATCAGTACGGCGATCGAAAGCGACACCGGACGACCTGCGTCTGCGTGACGTGAGCCCGCGGGCGCCTGCAAACGGGGGCCGCGCGAGAGTTCGGGCGTCCGAGGCCGATGGCCGGTCGGACGCCCGAGAAAACGGGAATGCCTCCGCAACCTGCCGGTGGGAGCGGTTTGCTGGAACCCAAAGCAAAAGGTGGGCGGTCGTCGGCGTACCCGGCCCAACGCTCAAGGCGCCTCCGCCGGGCATGGCCGTCCGAGCTCCCTGGGTTCAGCGTATCGGCTCCGGCAAAGATCATCTCCCGTGTCGCACAGCGCAGGGGCGAATCCCGATATTGCTCTGTTCCAGACGCGCGCCGCCGCACATGCGCCCGCGGCGCCGCACTCTCCCTAGTATAGCCGGCGGCGCGCCGCGCGAGCGCGGAATGTCGCCCCGATTGGCCGGCCCGGGCGCGCTGCGCGGCCCGGGCGGCAGCTCGTCAACCCGGAAGCGGCAGCAATGCGCGCGGCACGCCCAGGTCCGCCACGACCACGCGCCCCACGACCGCTCTCGCCGCGTCCGTCGAGAAGCCGACCTTCGGCGCGACGAACGTGACCGTCGCGTCGGCACGAAAGCAGCAGGCGGCCACCCGCCCGCTGTCGGCGTCCAGTCCGCTGGGAATGTCCACCGCGATGCGCCGCGCCCGCGGCGCCGCGTTGGCCGCCTCGATCAGCGCGTCCATCGGAGGCCGCGGCGGGCCTGACGACCCCGTGCCCAGCAGCGCGTCGAGGATCAGGTCGGCGGCGGCTGCCGCGCGGCACGCCTCCTCCAGCCCCGCCGGCGTCGTCGCGTCGATGCAGCGCGGCGCGGCGCGCTCGAGGATCCGGAAGTTGAGCGCCGCGTCGCCGCGCAGGCGATCGCGCGGCGTGGCGAGCACGAGCGTCACGTCCACGCCTGCATTGGACAGGTGCCGGGCGGCGACGAATCCATCGCCGGCGTTGTTGCCCGGGCCGCAGAGAATCAGCACCCCTGCGGCGGCGGGCTCGGGCAGGGCGTCGTAGGCGACTTCCGCCACGCGGCGGCCCGCGTTCTCCATCAGCACCAGGCCGGGGATGCCCAGGTGCTCGATCGCCAGCACGTCGATGTCGCGGACCTGCGCGCAGGTCAACGGCGCCGCGGGCGGATCGGGCAGCGGCATGGGACGGCTCCGACGAAGGGCGGCCTACTTCGCGCCGGCTCCCTTCTTGCGGGTGTAGTCGATGAGCATGGTCGGGCCGGGCGAGCCGTCGGGCATCTTCCCGCCGAACAGCTTGACCGTGAAGTGGTTCTCATCGATGAACGTCGTCAGGGCCTTGAAGTCCTCGCGGACACCCACCTCGTTGTCGAACCAGGCTTTCCACTCGATGGTCTTCCCATCGTCCCGGGTCTCGCCCACCATCGAGAGCAGGCCGGTGGACATGGTCCACGACCATTGAGCCTCGTACTTCTTCGATCCCGCGTTGTAGCCCCAGATCTTGAAGTGCTCGGTGGGCATGCCCATCATCTCGCCCTGGCCCGTCTCGTGGATGAACCGCCCGCCCAGCGCCGTCTTGAGCGTCGCGGTGCCGGGCGAATCGACCGGCTCCTGGCCCGCCACCTCCAGCCGCGACCGGGTCTCCCAGTCGCCGGACAGCGCCATCAGCTTGGCATGCATGGGGCCGGGCGCCATCGCTGCCATCGCCGCTTCCATCTCCGGGTCGGACTTGGGTGCCGCGCCCTTGGCGGGATCGGGTTTGGCCGGTGCGGGCCGCGCGTCCTGGGCTGGCTTGGCTTCGTGCGTGGGCTTGGCCTTGTTGGCCGGAGCGTCCTGGGCCATCGCGGCCAGCGCGAGCGTGCCGCAAAGGGCGATTCGCGAACCAATCCGGATCGACATGGGACAGATCCTCCTTCGGGTCGGAAACCAGCAGTGTAGGAACGGCACGCGCGTCGGGCCAGCGCGCCTCACGATGGACAAAGCCGGCGGACTTCGTCCAGGCGCGGCATCGACGGCTGCGCGCCGAACCTGGTGCATGCCACGGAGCCCGCCGCCGCCGCGAATCGCGCCGCTTCCGCCAGCGTGGCGCCACCCGCGCGGGCGACCGCCAGCGCCGCCGTAAACGCATCGCCGGCCCCGGTTGTGTCGACGACCTCGACCGCCGGGGGCGCGAAGGCCGCCTCGCCGGAGGCGTCGCAGACGAACGCGCCGTCGGCGCCGCGCTTCAAGACGACCGCGCCGCAGCCGCGGCGCCGGAGTTGCCGCGCGGTTTCGGCCGCCGCGCCGCCTGAAGTTCCGAGCAGCGTGGCCGCCTCCGTCTCATTGGGGGTCAGCACGTCGGCGTGCAGCAGGGCCGCGGGTGGATCCGCCGGGGCGGGCGCCGGGTCGACGATCGTCTCCACCCCGCTGCGCCGCGCGATGTCCAGCGCCGCCAGCACCGTCGGCATCGGGATTTCGAGCTGCACGACGCATACCTTCGCTTCCGCGATCGCCGGCGCCGCGGCCTCGACGTCTTCCACGGTGAGGCGCCCGTTCGCGCCGGGGACGACGCAGATGGCGTTCTGCCCGTCGGCGCCGACGACGATCAGCGCCACCCCGCTCGACACGCCCGCCGTGACCGCAACGTGGTCGCAGCGAACGCCCGCAAGCGACAGCCCGGCGAGCAGTTCTCGGCCGAAGTCGTCGCCGCCCACGCGGGCGACAAGCGTCACCTCCGCATCCAGGCGGGCGGCCGCGACGGCCTGGTTCGCGCCCTTCCCGCCCTGCACCACGCGGAACTCGCCGCCCAGGACGGTCTCCCCCGGCCGGGGCACGCGCGGCGCGGCCGCGACCAGGTCCATGTTGGCCGAGCCAACGATCACCACGCGCGGGCGTACGCCGCTCGGTTGACCACGGTTCATGGTGTCACTGCGCGAGTTCCTTGACGAACACGTAGTAGACGGCGCCCTCGGAATAGACCCTCCCGGCGACGCGCTCCGCGGCCGGTCCCGTGCCGATGAACACGTCGCAGCGGCCTGCCGCACGGATGGCGCCGCCGGTGTCCTGGTCAAGGACGAAGCTGGAGAAGCTCTTTTGCACCACCTGGTCGCCCTGCACGGCCGGCATGCGGGTGGTGACGTAGGCCAGGCAGGCGCGCGGATAGATCTCCTTGTCGGTGGCGATCGTTCGGTAAGGCGTGACGCGTTCATTGATGCTGCCATACGGCCCGCCGGGCGATTCCTTGAAGAAAATGAAGCGCGGGTTCTTGCGGGTGTATTTCGCCACGTCCTGCGGGTGGGCGGCGAAGTATTGCAGCAGGGTCTGGAGCGACAGCTCCTCGCGGCGGATCACGCCGTCGGCGATCATCGCGTCGGCGACCGGCTCATAGGTGTGGCCGTTGTTTCCCGCGTAGCCGATTTCGTAAATGGAACCGTCGGCCTGGCGCAGCTTGCCGGAGCCCTGGACGCTGACGACGTAGGCCTCGAACGGGTCCTTGAGCCAGGCCACCTCCAGTCCCTGGAGCAGCCGCTGCTCCTCGATCTCGGCCCGCGTGTGGTAGGGCGCCACGCCGCCCTCGGGCGTGCGGCGACCCAGGATGTTGCCGTCGGCGTCCTTCATCAGATCGGGCGGCGCTCCGTAGAGCGGATAGCGGAACGGGCCTTCGCGCTGCCGGCGGCCTTCGAAGATCGGGCAGTAGTAGCCCGTGAACAGCACCGTGCCCGCGTCGTCGCAGCCGACCGACTGGTAGACGTCGAAGCCGTCGCGGATGGCGCCGTCCAGCGCCTGCGGCGAGTCGGCGCGGTCCAGCACCTCCAGAAACGCGTGCAGCGACGCGACCGCGCGCTCGTGCGTCACGTCCCCGTAGGGGAAGAACCGCCGGCTGGAGGCCTTCCGGAGGTAGTTGAGGCTGCGGCGCACTGCGTCGGCCAGCCCGCGCTTGTTGTAGAATCCTGCGCCGAAGTCCGGGTAGCGCTCCGGCGGGATCTTCCGCAGCGCAAGCTGCCCCGGCGGGAGCGGACGGTTGTAGTCCTTCGTCGGCCGCTGCGGCGTCCACGGCTCCATCTCCGCGGGTTTCTCGCACGAGGCCAGCACGGCCGACAGCAGCAGCGGGGCGATCAGAAAGCCTCGGCGCATGCACGACTCCTTGCCGACGGCGCGGAGCGCCCGCGGCGCGCGCCGCCCGCGGGATGCGGAGCGTTTCCCTCACGCCGCGCCAGACCGGCGTCCGGATTCTCGCACACGCTTTTTTGCTTGGCAATCGCCGTCGCCGACCGCTAAGCTTCAGCGGTCCTGCTCGGCAAGCGATGTGAATCTCACACCCACACCGGTCATGGAGGACCGCATGCGTCCGCAGCCGATCGCCGTTTTCGATTCCGGGCTGGGCGGCCTGAGCGTGGTGCGCCACCTGCGCCGCCTGCTGCCCGCCGAGGAGATCGTCTACTTCGGCGACACAGCCCGCGTGCCGTACGGCACGAAATCGCGCCCCACCGTGGCGCGCTTCGCGATCGAGAACGCGCGCTTCCTGCTCCAGTTCGAACCGAAACTGGTCGTGGTCGCCTGCAACACCGTCAGCGCCCTGGCGCTGGACGACGTCGCGCAGGCCATGCCCGTGCCGGTCGTGGGCGTGCTGGAGCCCGGCGCGCGGGCCGCCGCGCGGCTCGCGGATGGCAGGCCGATCGCCGTGCTCGGCACGCGTGCCACCGTCGAAAGCGGCGCGTATCAGGCCGCGCTGCATCGCCTCGATCCAGCGCTGCACGTCGTGCAGCAGGCCTGCGGGCTTTTCGTCCCGCTCGTGGAGGAGGGGCTTGCCGGCGACGATCCGATCGTCCGCGACGCGGCACAGCGCTATCTCGCGCCGCTGCGACCGTGCGGGCTGGGCGTCGCGGTTCTGGCCTGCACGCATTATCCGCTGCTGCGCGACGCCATCGCCGCCGTGCTTGGACCGTCGGTGCACATCGTGGACAGCGGGCGCGAGGCGTCGCTGGCGGTCCGTGACGCCCTGGACCAGGCCGGCAGCTTGTCCGCGACGGCGGCGAACGCTACGATGCGGTTCTACGTGAGCGATAATCCGGCGCGGTTTCGCGAGGTCGGCTCGCGCTTTCTCGATCAGGACATCCGGGGTGTTGAGCTGGTCCCCCCCGAGCAGTACGTCGCCGCCGCCATGCTCGAACCGGGCTGATCTCCGCCGGTCCGCGCGCCGCGTCCGCCGCGCCGCCCCGCTGCTCCTGCTTCCCGCCCTGCTCCTGTCCGGCTGCGCCGACACCGGCGGCAGAATCGACGCCGCATTCGACAGCGCCTTCAAGAAGCTGTTCCAGCCGCGCCGCTCGCCGCAGCAGTACATGTTGGCCGCCGTATCGGACAGCGACGCGGATGTTCGCCGCGAGGCGGTCGGTCGCGTGGCGCGCAGCCGAAAGGTGCGCGAGGACTGGGCCGTCAAGGGACTCATCGCCATTGCGACGCTGGAGAGCGAGCCGCAGACGCGCTGCGTCGCGATCCGCGCGCTGGCGTCCACCGACGACCTGCGGGCCGCGGACGTGATGCTGCGGATCCTCAACTACAACGATCAGCCGCCGGCCGAAATCCGTCCGCCGGAGGACGAGGCCCGCTGGGAGGCGACTGTCGCACTGGCGGACCTCAGCCAGCGCGGCCGCGTTCCGGCGGACCTGCTCGACGCGGCGCGGGCGACGCTGCTCGAACGACTGAAGCGCGACTTCAACCGGCTGGTGCGCGTCGCCGCGGCGCGCGGCCTGGGCCATTACGCTCATCCCGACGTGCTCGCGGGGCTGATCGAAGGGCTGCGCGACCCCGACTTCGCCGTCACCGCCGAGTGCGAGACGGCGCTGGTGCGGCTCACGGGTCACACGGAAAGCTACAGCGCGCCGGCGTGGGAGGCCTGGGCTCGGGAGCACGGCGACGCGCTCTTCGCCGGCCGCGGGACCGTGCCGGACTCGCGCAAGCCGCCCTACACGACGCGAATGGGCAAGTTCGCGTACGACGCGCGCCAGGTCTGGGAGTGGATGTTCCCGCCCAAGAAGTGAGGGCGGGCCCATCGCGGAATCTCCCGCACCGGACCGGCCGGCGACCTACGGCCCGAGCAGCAGGTCCACGAACGTCTGGATGTCCTGCCCGTTGACCGATCCGTCGACGTTCACGTCCGCCGTCTCGATGAAACACTGCGGGTATTGGGCGGCGTAGGCGGACGGATCCGTCAGCGCCAGAGCAAATCCCTCGATGTCGTAGCCGTTGATCGATCCGTCGCAGTTGAGGTCGCCGGGCGTCGGGCGCGGCGACGGCTCGAAGCGCACCCCGTCCAGCCACAGCGTGAAGCCGGCGCCCCAGGTGTCGGCGTGCAGCTCGAAGTAGTGGACCTCGTCCAGCGACGGTGTGCCGACCTGGCTTCGAATCCAGGTGCCGTCGCCGCTGACGGGGATGACGAACTCGCGCCAGTTGCCGATCGCCAGGTTCAGGATGTCGTAGGTCGCGCGCCACTCGAAGTAGCCGTCCGCGTTGCCGAGTCGGATCCACGGGCTCTGGTTCTGAAAGCCGAGATTGGGGTTGATCGCGTAGCACCAGAGCCGCAGCGTCTGCACGCCGGACAGGTCCCAGCGGGCCAACTGATCGTCCGGATAGCGCAGGTACGTGTCGAAGCCAGCGTCCGTGACCATCTTCACCGACGCGCCGCCGACCTGCTTGAAGGCGGCGTCGTTGGTGGCGCTGGCGCTGCCGCCGGCGGCCCAGGCCTTCCAGCTCTGCGCGTTGCGTTCCGCCAGGTCGGGCGGCGGGAAGCGCTGCACACTTCCGCCCAGGGAGGTGGCGCGGTCGATCGTGGCCGCCTGCGTCTGGCCCGCCCAGTACGCGTTGTTGACCTCGACGATGTCGAGCCAGGTCCATTCGGCGAAGCCGTTGTGCTCGATGTGGATCAGGAACACGCCGTTGGTGCCGACGACCGCGACGTAGCCGAAGGGGTTGGCGTGCAGCGTGTCGCCGGCGTGGGTGGTGGGGACGAGCTGCGGGTCGACCGGTACGTTGGGGAGCGTCCAGACGCCGTCGGCGCCGGTGACGCCCTGCGCCTTCACCTGGTCGGTGATGACCTCGCCCAGTCCGGGCCGCTCGCATTTCTGGTACACGGTGATCGTGGCGCCCTCCAGCGGCTGGCCGTCGGCGCCGAGGATGCGCAGCCGCACGGTCTCCGGCATCGAGTACAGGTATTGCCCGTAGTAGCCGTGCGCCGTGTTGATCCAGTGATTCATCGCGGAGGCGCTATGGGGTGAGATGAACGTGTCCACGCCGTTCATGAGGCACGGCGCCGAGTAGTAGCCCTCGCCGTTCACCAGGTTCTGGCTCGGGTCGACGTTGAGCCGGTAGAGGTCGATCAGGCCGAGCTGGTGTCCCATCTCGTGCAGCAGCCCGTAGTCGATATCGTCGGCGGGGCTGTAGTAGCCCGCCCAGCGCACGCTTCCGTCCGTCGCGTAGAAGCGGAAGGGAAAGATGGCGAAGTCGATGCGCGGGACGTCGGGGTCGGGATCGCCGTCGCGTGTCACGTCCAGAATCTCGTAATGCACGCGCTTATCGGACCCGGCGGCGGCGAACATCTCGTTGAACCGCGCCATGTGGTGGTTCAGAAAGTCGAGCGCGTCGTCGGTGTAGGCCTGCGGCCATTGCGGCGAATCGACCTCGCGGAACCACTCGACGTAGGACGCGTCCACGTAGGTGAGGAATCCGACCGAGCGGGACTGGATCGTCATCGCGTCGTTGTCGGGCCGGTCGTCCGAGACGTTCAGCTCGAACGCGACGTCGTGCAGCGCGCCGTCCCAGACCTGGGTGATGGCGAAGGTGGTGGTGTCCCAAGGTGCCAGCGAGACGCCCTGCGCCGGCTGGCTGTGGACGTTGCCGTCCACGCGCCACGTCGCGGACAGCGTGCCCGCCCAGGGGTTCGTGCCGCGGTTGCGCACGGTCGCGGTGTACGTGATCGTGTCGCCCACGTTCGGCCAGCGCTGCGTGGACCCGGACTGGCCGCTGCCCAGCCCCGTAGCGGCGGAGAAGCCGTAGGGCCCGAATCCGGACGGGTCCGTAACCTGGTAGTAGGTGTAGAGCGGATCGTAGCGCGGGAAGCGCGGCGTGCGGGACAGGTTGAGAATCTGGAGGTCGTCCTCGTCGCGCGGGGTGCGCGGGCCGATGGAGTCGATGTCGGTCTGCTCCCCGCCGCCGAGGGAGCGGGTGGTGACGGCATAGTAGTATTGGACGCCGTTGAGCGCGGTGTCGTCCACGTACTGGGTGGAGTTCACGTCCGTAACGGTGCCGACCGGGGTCTTGCCGGCCACGGACGAGAAGGGGGCCGTGTCGCGATAGACGGCGTAGAAGGCGAACTGGCCGTTGGGGTCGAGGATGGGTCGCCAGGTGAGGTCGACGGCGTGGTTGAGGGCGATCGCGACCTGCCAGGGCGGGGCCGGAAGGATGACGCTGGCGTCGGCATTGAGGTCGAACGCGCTGAACAGGTTCTGCGCGTCGAAGGTGGGTACGTCACCGTCGCCGTTGGGCGTGGTCCAGACCAGCCGCGCCGGGAGGTAGAGCAGCCCATCGGCGGAAAGAGCCGGCGTGGCGCGGGCCAGGCCGGTGGATTCGAGCAGGAGCGTGTCCAGCAGCGTGGCGGCGTTTCCGTCGTCGCGCAGGGCCAGGTACGCGCCGCCGTCATTGTTCCCGACGACGAGGATGCCATTGGGAGTGACGATCGGTGAAGAGGCGATCATCTCCCAACCGGCGCTGGCGGTGGGATAGGTCCACTTGACGGCTCCGTCGGCCGTGTGGATGGCGAACAGCAGACCGTCACCGGCGTTGCTGTTGGTCTGGAAGTAAAAGGTCGCACCGTCGTGGCTGAGGCAGCCGGCGGCCTGCGCACGGTGCGGCTCGTTGACGCCCGGCTGGTAGTCGTAGACGGGCAGGGCGAAGTCGGACCAGAGCGGAAAGCCCCACTTGTCGAGGCCGACCACGTAGATGTCGGAGTCGCCGGCGGGGAGGTAGACATTTCCGCTGGCGGGATCGATGGTGGCCGTGGCGTCGACGCTGGGCGTCGGGGCGCGCCACAGCTCGGCACCGCTGGCGCCGTCGTGTGCGACGACCGCGCCGTAGCGTGCGCCGCTGACGACGAACAGGGTGGCGCCGTCGGAGTAGAGGGACGGGTCGCTCAGGCCGCTGTCGGTGTTCGACCCGGCGGCCCAGGTCTGCGCCAGGTAGGTGCCGAAGTCGGTCCCGGCGTAGGGGCGATCGACCCAGCGATGCAGGAAGATGCGGCCGTCGGCGGCGACGGTGGGCGAGTGCATGCTCAGGTTATAGGGCTCGGCGTCCCCCCCGTTGTGGCGGTAGACAGTCGGCCCGTCACTGGCGGCGAAGGCCATGAAGGGGTGACTGGTGGCGTCGTTGACGAGGAAGATGGTGCTGCCGTCGTTGGCGAACGCGGGCGTGCTGGTGCCGATGGTCTCGCCCCCGTCGGGGTTGCCGCTCCAGAACCTCCGGCCGGTGTGGCGGTCGAGCCCCTGGACGCCCTTAGGCCAGTGGTAACCGGCGACGCAGAGGTCGGCGCCGCCCGGTCCGGCGCCGTCGAAGAAGACTAGGCCGCCGGAATCGAGGTTCCCTTGTGTGGGGGAGCCGGGGGAGGGCGTCTGCCAGCGCGGGATGTTGAAGAACGAGTCGTTCTGGCGCTCGATCGGCACGACGAAGTCGCTGCGCCCGGTGTGGGCGGGATCGCGATGCTTCATGGGCCAGGTGTCGCCGCGGGCGGCGATCGCGGCCGCCAGAGAGGCGACGCCTGCCGCGGCGCGCAGCACGCGAACCCACGAACTCCGGGCCAGACCACGACGAAACATCGGCAGGCGTGACATCGATCGACCTCCTGAGGGACCCACGGGTGGCGGAAACTTCGTCCGGACAGGCCGCAATCCGCGTGCCAGGCGGCGCTTCTTTCCGGCCTTCCACGTCGCGGCGGAGCGCGTTCGTCTACAACTGCTAGGATAGCCCCCGTCCCGCCCGCCGCAAGAAAAAAAAACGCGCCCCCGAGCGACCGCGGGAGGGTCGCCCAGGGGCCGCGCGGCGCTCGGCCGGTCCGACGTTTTCCTGGAGAGGCGCGCCGCGAGCGCGATCTGCGTTGCGTTTACTCGGTGCGCACCTTGATGCGCTTGGCCTGGGCGCCGGGGTGCTTTTCGAGCGTGATGGTCAGCAGACCGTTCCTGAACTGCGCGTCGGCCTTGTCCGGGTTCACCGTCGAAGGCAGCGACACGCTGCGCTCGAACACGCCGGCGCGGCGTTCCTGCCGATGGAAGGTGGCGCCGCGCTCTTCCTTCTCTTCGCGCGATTCGCCGCGCACCGTCAGCAGATTGCCGGTCACGCTGATCTCGACGTCGGCCGGATCGACGCCTGGAATCTCGAGCTTGATTCGCAGCGCCTTGTCCGTCTCTTCGAGGTCCATTCGCGGCATGGCGCCCAGGTCCGTCAGGTCCCACGCGCCGCGCATGAACCGCTCGAACAGCGTGTCCAGCTCGTGCCGCAGGCCGGCCAGGGGATACCTAACCGCCGGCTCGTCGTGCGTCTTTCTCCGCCACGGAATGAGATTCGTCATACTGTACCTCCTTCCGTAATGACTCATCCTGTCTGATTCTACGCGCGACGGACGGCGCGCCTGCCCCCGCGCGCGGCCCGTCGCGGCCGCCTCGGGTCTCAGGACTGCTTGACCTTGACCTTGCGCGGCGTGATCTCGGCCGACTTCGGCAGGTGCACGGTGAGCACGCCGTCGCGCAGCTCGGCCTCGATCCGCTCGGCGTCGATCCCTTCGCCGATCTCGAACGCGCGGTGCCAGTCGCCCACGCCGTACTCGCACGTCACAAGCGTGGTGCCTTCCGGCGAGGCGGGCCGGTTCACGCGACCGTGGATGGTGAGCAGCCCGCGCTCGTAGGTGACGTCGACGTCGTCGCGGGCTACGCCGGGTATGTCCGCCACGAGCGTGATCTCCTGATCGTGCTCGAGGATATCGACCTGGGGTGTGTACTGCCGTCCGCCGCGCGTCGTTTCGGCGCGGGCGACGGGCTGCGTTTCGGTCTTATGCGTCGGGGTGGAAGTTGCCATCGCCAATCTCCTTGTGCGTCGTTCGTCCGTCACGCGGACGGCATCGGGTTTCCTGTCGTGCAGTCGCAAACTGGCCGCCGTACCGCTACGGGCCGGCGACGCCGGGGAATCCACCAGCGGTTACGGAGCTTTCAGGGCGATGCGGCGCGGCTTGGCGGCCTCGGCCTTGGGCAGCTTGATCGTGAGCACACCGTCCTTGAGCGTCGCCTCAACGCGGTCGGCGTCCACCTCGACCGGAAGCAGCAGCACGCGCGAGAAGTCGCCCGTGCCGCGCTCACGCCGGTGATACGCGATGCGCTCGTCGGTCGGCGCCGGGCGGCGGCCCTTCAGGGTCAGCTCGTTTCCGACCGCGTACACCTCCAGCTCCTCCATCTTCACGCCGGGCAGTTCCGCCTCGACACAGAGCGCATCGCCGGCGTCCCAGACGTTGGCGGCCGGGAAGACCGGCGCGGTGAGTCCGGGCAGGGAAGGGACGGCCAGGCCGACACTGCCCAGCAGGTCGTCAACTTCGCGGCGCAGTTGCTGGAACTGGTTCGACAGCGACCAACCGTTTCGAATCATCATCGCACACCTCCAAAGTCGTACCGAGTCACGGTCTGTTCGACGCCCGATCCGAGAGCATGGCCCGTACCAATTGGCCGGCGGTGCGCGTGCTTTTCATAAACCATTCTATTGCGAACAGTTACAGGTTTTCTTCGCGTGTGCGGCGCGGCCTCGATCGGGCCCCGCTGCAAGGCTGGCAGGCTCGTGGCAGGCATGCCGTTTTGACGCGAGCGCGGAGTTCGCGCGGCGCAGGCGGGCGCGCCGGGCGAGACCCCTAGAATAGAACAGGTGAACAGGCGACACGCTCCATCCTTGTCGGAGGTGCGTCATGACGATCTATTTCGACCCTGAGGACGCCGCCATCCTGCGCGACCTTGTGGAGCGTCGGATCGACGAGCTGGGTCCGGAAATCCACCACACGCATTCGCGGGAGTATCGCGCCCAGCTTCGCCGACTCCGAGAGGCGCTGACTCGCCTTGACGAGCGGCTTGCGCCGTCCAACGAGGCCGCGGCGGGCACGTCCGTTCGACCGGAGTGAGCCCGGCGAAGCGACCCACGACACTTCAGGCACCGAGGCGCTTTTCAAGCTCCTCGAGTCTGCGGCGCAGCTCATCGATCTCACTACGCGGCTGGGGCTCGGGCGGCGTCGTCGGACCGGCCGCGGCGGCCGCCTGCGACGGTGCGGTAGAGCGCTCTTCGCCCACCGACTGCCAGAAGCCGCGGGCCCACTCCATGGGATTCATGGGGTTGGCGACGGTGGCGCCGAAGGTATTGCGGAGGAACTCCGCCCAGCGCTCCTGAGACTGGCGCTGCGTCTCCAGCACCTGGCGGAAGTACTGCTCGACGACGCCGCCGAGGAACTGCTGCTGCGTGCGGATCATCTGGTGCAGGATGTTGCTGGGGAACATTTCGAGCTTTCCGCTGTCGCGTTCGAGGATGATCTGCGTCAGCACCTGGTTGGTGATGTCGTCGCCGGAGGCGGCGTCGGTGATCGTCAGCTCATAGCCCGCGCAGATCAGGTCGTACATCTCGGCCAGGGTGACGTGACAGCTTCGCGTGGAGTCGTAGAACCTTCGGTTCGAGTACTTGCGGATGCTGAGGGTCTTGGAATCGCGTTCTGCCGTCATGGTCGCGGGCCTCGAATGCCGGGGCCGTTGCCGTCGATCGGCGCGACCGGCATCGACGTCAGGCCCGCCACGCCGGCCGGGAGACGGACGTCGTCTGCGGCCGCGCGTGCCGTAACGTCGCCTTCGGTCGCCCGGGGTCCAAGTTCACGCATGGCATCGGTCTCGCCCGCGACCTTGAGGGCGATCAGCATCGCCGGCACCGCGGCCGGGAAGGGTCTGGTCGTGGTCATGTGGGGATCATCGGGTCTTGGCGCCGGCCGGTTGGCTGGTCGGCCCAAGTGCATCACCGGGCGCCAGCACCAGATCAAGCTCGGCTCGAACTCCGTCTCGCACGTACGCCACGCGCGCCGTGTCCCCGGCCGCCATCCCGCCCAGTGCGCGGCGGACGTCGGCCTGCGCGGTCACCGCCTGTCCGCACACTTCGACGAGTACGTCGCCGCGTCGCAGTCCGGCGGCGGCGGCCGGGCCGAGCGGCGCGGCATCGACGCGCATTCCGGGCGGCGCCTCGGAGGGCGCCAGCACCGCGCCGATGCGTCCGCGCTCCACGTCGCGTCCGGCCTTGAGCTGATCGATGCGGCGGGCGACGTAGTCGCCGTGGACGGCGAAGGTGATGCCGGAATCGTACCACTCGATGTTGTCGAACTCCTGGTCGGGGTCGACGTAAGGGACCAGCACGCCGAAGAGTCGCCCGTGAATGTCGAACAGGGGTCCGCCGAAGTGCGCCGGCGAGACGCGGGCGTCGGATTGGACGGCGACGCCTCCGAGCCGGCGCGTGGCGCTGATGATCCCGACGGAAAGGGCTGGCGCGGCGGTGCCCAGCCCGAACCCGGCGCCGATGGCACGTTGGCCGGGGTGCACGTCGCGCAGGGGAAGCCACTCGGGGACGGGCAGGTCGCCGGCGTCGACCTTGAGCAGCGTCAGACCCGCCAGGCGGTCGCGGGCGACGAGGCGGGCCAGGGACTTGCGCCCGTCGTGGAGGGTGACGGTGATCACCGACGGATTGCGCACGAAATTGAACGAGCTGGTGAGGATGAACCCGTCCGATGAGCAGACGACGCCAGTGGTGGGGCCCTGTCCCTGGCGGATACCGGCACGGACGGGGGCGTCCGGGTGGTCGCGTTCGCGCTGCACGGGCGTCGCGCCGCCGATGGTGTCGATCCGGACGAGGGTGGGGGCGACGTGCGCGAGCGCGGCGCGGATTACGAGCGGGCCGCCGGGTTCGACGCGGGCCGGGCCTGGTTGCGCCGCGCCGGGCGCGCACGCCAGCGCGAGCGTCGCGAGTTGCGCCGCGTGCCGCGTGAGCGAGGCCGGCGGTGTCATGGGGTGTCTCCGGGCGCGGAGGAGGTTGCGTGGGCCGGGGCGAGGGCGGCCAGGTCGGCGGGTGTGAAGAGCGTGGCGATTGCCTCGACGCGCTGCGCCTGCTCGAGGAGCGTCGGGTCAAGGTGGAAGGCGATCTTGAGGGCGCGGGCCGCCTCGTCGCGGCGGTTGGCGCGTGCCTCGCAGATGGCCAGGAGGAACTGCGCCGATGGGCGGCCCGGGTCGGACTCGACGGCGCGGCGGGCGTTCTCGGTGGCGGTGTGCAGCTCGTCGCCGTTGAGGGCCTGCGTCGCCAGCGCTTCCCAGGCGGGCGCGAAGCGCGTCGACGCGGCCAGCGCATTGTGGAAGAACGCGGCGCCGTCGGAGGTGCCCTCGTCCACCTCCAGCACTCCGAGCCAGTACCACGCCTCGGGGCGGCCGGCGGCGATGCGCGTGGCCCGGGCCAGGCCCTGCCGCGCCGCCTCCGGCTGGCGGGCGCGGAGCAGCGCGACACCGCGCCACAGGTGCGCGTCGTAGGACTCCGGCTGCGACTCGAGCAGCACGTCCAGGACGGCGACGGCCTCGGCGTAACGCTCGGAGACGGTCAGGGCGACCGCGCGGAAGAAGTCGCGGGCGTCGGTGAGCGCCGCCGGGACGCTGCCCAACGAACCGAGCGTCGTCGCCAGTCCGGACCAGTCTTCCAGCGCCGTCTGGACACCGCACAGCGCCAGTCGATCGTCGACCGCCAAGGCCGCCGACGGACCGATCTGAGCGAGGGCGGCACGAGCCTCGGCCGGTTGGCGCTGCGCCAGGAACGCCTGCGCGCCGAGCAGCGCCGCCAGCGACGCGCGGCGCGGCGACCGCGCCAAGTCGCGCACCGCGGCCAGGGCCGCGGACGGCATGCTCATGCCGAGCGCCTGACGCGCCGTCAACTCATGGTAATCGCCCAGGTCGACGCCCAGGCGCGCGGCACGCTCGGCGTAGCGTGTGGCACGGTCGTCGTCGCGCAGCAGCCGGCCGGTCAGGGCCAGCATGCGGCAAACCATCGGATCCAGGTTGGCGATCGGCTCATCGTCGGCGGCGGCGAGCAGCTCCCGGGCCGCGCGGTCGTCGCGCAAGCGTGGGAGTTCGCCCAACGGCTCTTCGACGGCTCGCTCGTACATGCGTGCCGCGCGATCACGCGAGAAGTCGTCCGCCTCCGCCGCGGGAGCGGAGTGCGGCTGGGTCGCCGGCGTGCGCTGGGGCGCGGGACGTTGCGGGCGCGAGGCGGCCTGACCCTCGCGCGGGCGCGGGGCGGGGCCGCGCTCCGAGGGGGCCGCGGCGCCGGAACGCGCTTCGAGGCGCGAGAGACGGTCGGAGACGTCGGCCAGCTCGCGTGCGAGCTGTTCCATGCGACCTGTGGTGAGGAAGGACACGACGAGCAGGCCGAGGGCCAGGAGGATCGCGCCGCCGGCGCAGTAGACGTAGAGCTTCTCCAGCGCGTCGCGCGGCTGGGTTCGCGGTGGTCGGCGGTCGGGGGCGGCCATGCGTGGCTCCTGGGTGGCGCCGGTTCAGGCGTCGCGGCGCGGCGTGTCGTCCTTATCGTCGGGTCCGTCTGCGCGACCTGAGTCGTCGCCGGGCGGCGGCTCGTCGGTCGTCAGCTCCGCGATGCGCTCCTCCGAGAGGCGGTACTGCGTCCAGGCGTCCACGTACGTGGTCGGCGACCCGCCGACGTTGCGCGCCATCAGCGACTTGCCCACGCGCATCACCAGGTAGGCGCCGACGATGAACGCCAGGATCGCCACCGTCGCCAGCAGCATCACGGCCAGCAGGGCGCCCAATCGCCGAACGTCGCCTGTTTCCAGCTCGATCGGGGGGCGCTCCGCCGCAACCGGCGCCGTCGGCGACGACGTGTAGCGCCAGATGGCAAGCAGCGCCGACACCGATGCAGCCAGCACCAAACCCGCCAACACGATCAACAGCGCGGTACGACCGCGCGGCGGCGGCATGTCCATCAGCTCCAGGGGGCGTCGTGCCGCGGCCGGAAGCGCGTCTCGGCCTCGAACTCCTCGATCAACTGCCGCGCGCGCGGCGACACCTCGCGGGGCACCATCACGCGCACCAGCACGTACATGTCCCCGGTCACGCCGCTGCGCTCGTCGTGGATGCCCTTCCCGCGCAGCCGCAGTTTCAGCCGGCTCGAAGAGCCGGGTGGAATGGTGACCGTGGTCATCCCGTACAGCGTCGGTACGTCGACCCGCGCGCCCAGCACGGCCTCGCCCACCGAGACGGGGACCTCCAGCAGCACGTCCGCGCCGTCGCGCTGAAAGTAGGCGTGCTCGCGCACGCGGCAGGCGACGATCAGGTCGCCGCGTCCGCCCGGACCGGGATGTCCTTTCCCGCGCAGGCGCAGGCGCACGCCGTTGGTGACACCGGCCGGTACGCGCAGGCGGAGCTCCTCGGTGTCCTCGCCGTTGTCGGAGGCCAGCGCGAGCGTGATGATGCGCGTGCAGCCCAGGGCGGCGTCCTCGAAGGACAGGTCGACATCGGTCTCGAGGTCCTCGCCGCGCGAGACGGCGCGGCGGGTGCGCGGCCCGCGGCGCCCGCGCGTCTGCTGAAAGAACTGCTCGAAGATGCTTCCGAGGTCGCCCAGGTCGCTGAACGTCCCGGACGAGACGTCTCGCGCCCCGCGCACGTTGTGGGCCCAGCGCTGGAAGTCCGGGGCGGGCCCGCCTGCGCCGAACCGGTCGTATTGCTGGCGCCGGCCGGGGTCGCTCAGGATTTCATAGGCGGCCTGAATCTCCTTGAATTTCGCTTCGGCGGTGGGATTGCCCGGATTGCGGTCCGGGTGGTGCTCCTTGGCCAGGCGTCGATACGCCTTTTTGATTTCCGCCTCGGTGGCGTTTCTCGCGACACCGAGAATCTCGTAGGGGTCCTTGCGGCTCATCGAGTCCAAACCCGCCGGCCCGCTGTGCGGGGAATTCCGCGCGGGCGGCGGTATGCACGGGATTCTACGAATCGCGTCACGATGCGGCAAACCGGCTCGCGGTGCGCCGGCACTCCGGCTGACCGCCGCCGCCGCGCGGCTGCCGGAGCAGGCCTTCGGACCGGCCGCAGTGAACCAGGTCGATGCTGTCAGGGCGTGTGAAGTCGTTGCGGGGTCAGCGGGCGGGCAGTGCGGTCGCGGGGTGCGCGAGGGGTCCGGTCGTAGCGCCGGCGGAGAGCACGCGGTTCCGGCCGGCGGCCTTGGCGCCGTACAACGCGGAGTCGGCCGCGGCCACCATCTGCTGAGGATCGGCGAATCGCGCTTGCAGGATCGCCACGCCGATGCTGACCGTGATCGACACGGGCGGGTCACGGAGGGGCGTGGCCTCGATCCCGCCGCGAATGCGTTCCCCCAGCCGCAGCGCTCCGTCCAGGTCGGTCTCGGGCGCGACGACCAGGAACTCCTCGCCTCCGAAACGGCCGACGGCGTCGGCGGCCCGCGTGGCCTGGCGCAGCACGTGCGCAACGTGCCGCAGCGCCGCGTCGCCCACGTCGTGGCCGTACGTGTCGTTGACCGATTTGAAGTGGTCGACGTCGACCATGAGGCAGGCCAGCGGGCGCTCGTGCCGCACCGCGTGGGCCCATTGCTCCGAGACGCGCTCCAGAATGTGGCGCCGATTGGCCAGCCCGGTCAGCTCGTCGGTGGTTGCCAGGCGGTGCAGCTTCTGATTGAGCGCCGCCAGACGCGCGTTGGCGCGCTGGAGCTCGACGCGGCGCTCCGTGACCTGCCGTTGGAGATCGCAGATGCGTTCCCCGGCGCGCATCCGCGCCAGCAGCTCCTCCTTGTGGTATGGCTTGGTCAGGTAGTCGTCCACCCCGGCGGCAAAGCCCTCGACGATGCGGTGGGTGTGCGAATTCGCGCTGAGGAGGATGAAATAGACGAAGCCGATGGCCTCGTCGGCGGACATCTCGCGGATACGCCGGCACAGCCCCAGCCCGTCGATGTTGGGCATGTTCCAGTCGGCCAGGACGACGCCGGACCCCGCGCGCTGCACCGCGTCGAAGGCCTGCACTCCGTCGGCGCAGGCGGTGACGTCGTAACCGGCCGAGGTGAGCTGCCGCGACAGCAGCGCCAACAGGGTCGGATCGTCATCGGCCACAATGACGCGGCGGCGCCGACCATCGGAATCCATGCCAGCTCCCGCGAGTCGCGCAGGCGACCCCGGGTGCTATCGTGCATTGCCGGTTGCGACGTGAACTGGGACCGCTGGATTCGCGGGAACGAGGCCGCGCGACGCTGCGACGGCGCGGTTCACCCGCCGCGCAGGGATCGCACGCTGCGCATGAACTGCGCGGCGCGCTGCGGGTCGATCCGGTTGGACCAGATGCCGTCCACCTTGAGACACGATCCGACGATGAATGCGTCGGCGAAAGGCCAGCAGGCATCCAGGTTTTCGGTCGAGACGCCCGACCCGACGCAGACTGGGAGCGTGACGCGCTGTCGCACCGCGACCAGGTCGTCCAGGGCGACCGGGACGCCGGTGGCGCGGCCGGTGACCACCACCCCGTCGGCGCCGAAGAACGCGGCGGCCTCGGCGGTTTCGGCCAGGCTGATGTCGGCAGTAACGGCGTGGCTCCCGTGCTTCTTCTTGACGTCGGCGATGATGCGGATGGAGTCGGCGCCGATCTGTCGGCGGTAGCGCATCAGGGGTCCGGCGCTGGCCTCGGGCATCACGCCCTCGTCGGCCACGTGGGCGAAGACGAAGTTCTCCACTCGCACGAACGCCGCCCCGATGGCATGCGCGACGGCGAGCGCCTCGCGGTTCGCCGCCGCCAGGAGCTGCACGCCGAGCGGCAGGGCGGCGGCGTCGCGCACGCGCTGACCTACGGCGGTCATGGCCGCCACGACTTCGGGCCCGACCGTGCCGCGCAGGTAGGGTACGTCGAACATGTTCTCGATCAGCAGCGCGTCCAGTCCGGCGTCGCGGAGGATCTCCGCCTCCTCCACGGCGCGGCGGGCCAGGGTCTCGATCGAGTCGCGATGGCGCGGGGTACCCGGCAGCGCCCCGACGTGAACCATGCCGATGATCGTCTTGTCGCCCGCCAGCACGCGGAGTCCCGGGTCGGGGCCGTGCCCCGCACGTCACCCCATCAAGGTCGTCTTGCCGCGCTGTCCCACCTGCTTGTAGTGCCGCAGCGCGCTCTCTTTGTCGGCGAAGTCCTCGGTCGTGAACAGCAGCCGCGTGTCCCCGATCTGCACCACGTCCCCGTCGACGAGGATGATTTCCGCTTCGATGCGGCGGCCGTTGACGAACGACCCGTGCGTGCTCTTCATGTCGAGCAGGTGATAGTGCTGATCCTCCGGCTCGAAGCGGATCTGGAGGTGCCTTCGACTGACGCGCTCGTCCAGGATCTGGAAGGGGACGGCTTCATCGCGGCCGATGACGGTGGTGCGCTTGCCAAGGGGGAAGTAGTCACCCTCCTGCTTGCCGGACGTGATGATGAGCGATGCCATGATCGGTCCTTGTTGGGGCCGCGCGGCGCCGGATGGCGGGGATGCGAGGACGCACCGCCGGGCCGCAACCGGAGCCCGGCCCGAAGTGTCAGCGCGATCGGCCGAACCGGGTTGATTATGACGTAGGGCGGCGCGAAGCTCAATCTCGATTCGAGGTGGAGGCTGTCCGCCTGGCACCGATCGCGCTGCGGCGCCTGTCGCGCGTGGATTCCGCCGGGCGGTTTCAGAAGCGCTGCGGGTAGCACATCTCGAACGCGTACTTGCCCGTTCGCGCGTACACCTTCCCCGCGGCCAGGACGCGCCGCTTCAGCTCCTCCAGCCGTTGCCGCGCCTGCTGCGACGCGGCGGCGTCCTTCTGGTCGACGAGAAACCCCTCGGAGGACACGATCCGCACTTCGCGGGCCAGCACGTCGACGTCGCACGCGATGTCGCTCTTGCGAAGGAACTCCGCCGCCGCACGCGCGTCGTCCTCGCGTGTGCGCGGGAAATGCTGGATGACCAGGTAGGTCCAGCCCTTCTTGCGCAGCGCCGACTTGGGCGCTGCCGGCGGGGCGGGACTCTCTTTCGCGTTTTCCGCGGTCGCGGGGCCTGCCCCCGCGTCGTCTGCGCGCGGCGGGACGGCGATGCGCCCGCCCCCGCGCCGCTGCGACGCCGGCACCTCGAGCACCGACGGGTCCGGGGCCTCGCGCAAGGCGCTGGCGATCGGATCGTCCGTCGGCGGCGCGGCAGGCGTTCCACCCACCAGGCGCTGCCCGACGTAGTAGGCCGCGACGGTCAGCACCAGCGCCGCGGCCGCCACGGCGACCAGCGCCGGCCCGCGCCAGAGGCGCGGCGCCCCGGCCAGCAGCCGCCGCAGCGAAGCGATCCCGCGCTCCCAGGGCTGCGTGGACGCGCGCACCCCGTCGCCGCTCGTGTCCGCGGGCGGCGATTGTGGCTCGCCACCCAGTCCGCGCAAGCCGCCGCGCTTCAGGAGGCTGCCGAGTCGTGCCGGCGAATCGGGTCGGCGGCGATCGTACACCTCGAACAGGATCGGTTTGTCGCGCCACTTGCCCATGACTCACCCGCCGGACCGTTGCCGCAATGGCGACGATTCTATCCCGGCCGCGCGCAGCGACAACCGGATTCGCGCGGTCGGCCGCGGGGCCGCGCGGCTTCAAGCGCGGCGTGTCAGCGCCCGCCCGCGAAACGGTGCAGCGATCCGGCGTCAACCTCCGCGACACGCGGGAAGGTCGCCGGCCGCGACTCGCAGAACTCGCGGAAAAGCACGCTGAAGAGGCTGCGGTCCTTCTTGAGCACGAGGTGCGTGGCGCCGCTCGTCCGGAGATACGGCTCCAGACGCGCTTCGATCCAGCGCCGCGCCCGGTCGACCTCCGCGGGTGAGAACGTCGCGCCGCACTGCCACCAGCGGCGGTCCGCCGAGTAGAGCAGCGCGGCCGGTTCGTCGATCGGCAGGAAGAGCACGAACTGCCGCCCCGTGAGCAGGTGCAGGTACCCGCCGTGCCCGCAGGCGATCACGCTGTCCGGCGGGGTGCCGCCGCGCAGCAAGTCGGCCAGCGCCGCCTGCTCGCGCTGCGTCTGCGGGTCGACCACGGCGCCGGGCTGCGCCAGCGCGCCGTAGCCCAGGTATGCCAGACCGCCGCCCAGCGCCAGCCCCGCCCAGCGGGCCGATTGCCAGCCCGACCGTGCGCCGCGAGCGTACGCGTCCAGTCCGCCCCGCGCCAGCGCGCCCGCCAGAGCCGGTTGCTCCGCGCCGTCCGCGTCGAACAGGCGCAGCAGGGCGATCAGGGTGGTGCCCAGGCCCGCGAAGAACAGCCCGTACACCAGCGGTTGCACGGCGGTGATGAACCGGTCGGGTGGAAAGGGCCAGACCAGCACCAGCGCCAGGTACAGCGCCAGGAACGCGTGGGGCGCGAGCGCGGCGCGCGAGCAGGTTGCCACGACGCCGACGCCGATCCACAGCACCACCAGGCCGGTCGCGGCGAGCAGTAGCGCCAGGGGCCCTCCGCCGCCGCGCAGGGCCGACTCCACCGCGACGGCGTCGAGGGGCACGATGCTGGTGAGCAGGGCCAGCGCCACGGCGGGCAGGTTGTAGGCCGCGACGTGCAGCGTGCTGGCCGCGTCGTGCGGGCGCCAGGCGGCGTAGTCCAGCTCGTAGCGCAGGGCGCCGGCCGCGGGATTGGCGCGGTTCTGTTCCGCGGCCGCTCCGCGCCACAGGTGCCAGGTTCCGGCCGCCGTCAGGCCGATCAGCAAGGCCACGCCCGCATCGCGCCAGCGGCGCCGCCAGAGGAGTTGCACCACCAGCGCCGCAACGACGGTCAGTCCGACGGATCGCGTGAGGGCCGCGCCGCCCGCCAGCAGGGCCGCGACGGCGGTCGTGACCAGCCCGCCGCGCCGCACGTCCGCGGCGCCGGCCGCGCCGTCCTGGGTCGCGCCGTTCGGGGCCGCCGGCGCCCGCGGGTGGCGCGCCGCCATCAGCAGCGCTCCGCTCGCCAGCAGCAGGAAGAGCGGTTCCGACATGGGCGTTTGCAGAAGTCCGACCCAGGCGAGGTTCATCCAGGCTGCGACGACGGCCGGTCCAGCGATCAGCGGCGGCAATCGCCAGGCGCGCCGCATGAGCCGATACGCCAACCAGAACCCGCCCGCACCGAGGGTGATGCTGAGGACGCGCATGGCGGCCACGTTGTCGGGAAACGCCGGATGAAGACGCCACACCAGCGACAGCAGGGCTGGAAAGAGGATCGGGTACTTGGTTTGCCACGGGTGGCCGGGCAGGTCGATGCGTCGATAGCCCTCGCCGGCGGCCAGCGCCCTGGCTGTCACGAGGTAGACGCCGTCATCCTGCCACTGCCCGACGGCCGCTGGGGCGGCCAGTACCAGTCGCCCCGCCAGGACCGCGGCCGCCAGCAGTGCCCCCAGCACGATCCAGTCGGCGCGTTCGAACGTGTGCGATCGGTTTGTCGCGGGGTGGTCCTTCGTCGTGGATGGGTGCATGCAGCGTCCGTCGATGCAGGTTGTCCGGGACGGTCGCGGCACATTCTAGGACAACCGCGGCCGATTCGGCACGCGGGCGCGATCCGTCCGCGGGCTCATCCGGCCCCCGCTATACTGGTCCGGCATGGGCACGCAGCGCCGCCCGGAGGAGTTTGACCCGCGCGTCATTCGCGTGGCCGGCGCGCGCGACCACAACCTGCGCGATGTGTCGCTGACGCTGCCCAAGAACCGGCTGATCTGCTTCACGGGCGTGTCGGGCAGCGGCAAGAGCACGCTGGCGTTCGACACGCTGTACGCCGAGGGCCAGCGCCGCTACGTGGAGTCGCTCAGCTCCTACGCCCGGCAGTTCATGGGCCAGCTTCCCAAGCCCGACGTGGACCAGATCACCGGGCTGTCGCCTTCAATCTCGATTCAGCAGAAGTCGACCGGTTGGAACCCGCGCAGCACGGTGGGCACGATCACGCAGATTCACGACTACCTGCGGGTGCTGTACGCCCGAGTCGGTTCGCCGCACTGCCCGCGCTGCGGGCGGCCGATCTCGGCGCAGTCGCGCGAGCAGATGCTCGCCGCCATCCTGGCCCTGCCGGCCGGGACGCGGTTCCTGCTGCTGGCCCCCGTCGTTCGGGCCCAGAAGGGCGAACATCGCGACCTGTTCGAGGACCTGACCCGGGACGGCTTCGTCCGCGCGCGTGTGGATGGGGAGGTGGTCGAGCTGGCCTCGCCGCCCGCGCTCGACAAGAACCGCCGGCACGATGTCGAGGTCGTCGTCGACCGGCTGCAAGTCGCACCGGGGCTGCGCACGCGCTTGGCCGACGCGCTGGACACCGCCCTGGCAGTGGGCAAGGGCCTGGCCCTGGTCGTTCCCGCCGGAGACGGCGTCCCGGCGTTCGCGGCGATGCTGCTCTCGGCGCACTACGCGTGTGCCGAATGCAACCTCGGCTTCGAGCCGCCCCATCCGCAGAGCTTCAGCTTCAACAGCCCGCAGGGCATGTGTCTGCACTGCGACGGTCTCGGGACGCGCTTCGACTTCGACGCCGACCTGCTGGTGCCCGACGCCAGCCTGCGCATTGTCGACCCCTGCATCGTCCCGTTGCGGCACAAGCCCGGGCGCTGGCGGCGGCACATCTACGAGGGCGTGGCGCGACACTTCGGCTTCGATCTCGACCGTCCGTGGCGCGAGCTGCCCGCCTCGGCCCGCAAGGTGCTGCTCTTCGGCGCGGGTGACGCGCATATCACGTTCGAGTGGCGCACGCGGCACGGCGTCTGGAAGCACGGTGGGCGCTTCGAGGGTGTCATCGCCGAGCTTCAGGCGCGCTACAGGAAGTCATCGTCCACGAGGGTGCGCGCCTACTACGAGCAGTTCATGCGTCAGGCCGTCTGCGCCGAGTGCCGTGGCGGCCGCCTCAACCCGCAGGCGCAGGCGGTTACGCTTTCGGGCCGGCTGGCGGGGACGTCAGCGACGGCGCAGCTCAACCTTCCGCAGCTTTGCGAGCTTCCGGTGCAGCGCGCGCTGGAGTTCCTCGGTGGGTTGGAGCTGACGCCCACGGCACGGCTGATCGCCGCCGAGCCGCTGAAGGAGGTCCACGCCCGCCTGCGCTTCCTGCTCGACGTCGGGCTGGATTACCTGACGCTGGCGCGCCCGGCGCCGTCGCTGTCGGGGGGGGAATCGCAGCGTATCCGCCTCGCCAGCCAGATCGGGTGCGGGCTGGTGGGCGTGCTGTACGTCCTGGACGAGCCCAGCATCGGGCTTCACCCGCGCGACAACCGTCGGCTGCTGGCGTCGCTGCGGCGCCTGCGCGACATGGGTAACACCGTCGTCGTGGTCGAGCACGACGAGGAGACCATGCGCGCCGCCGACCACCTGGTGGACTTCGGGCCCGGGCCCGGGCTCCGCGGCGGACGGGTCGTCGCGCAGGGAACGGTCGCGGACCTGACGGCCTGCGCGGAATCCGTGACCGGTGCCTACCTCTCCGGGCGGGCCGAAATCCCCGTGCCCGCGAACCGCCGGCCGGTGGCCGCGCCCGCGGTCGGCGATCGATCCGGCACCAGCCGGCCCGGGCCGCTGCGAAAAAGGCCCGCGCGCCGCGCCTCGAAGTGAGCCGGCGTCACACTTCCCGCGGCGCCGCGGGGGGCTCGTCGGCGTCGCCGCGGCGCTGCTTGCGCTCCGAATAGCGCACCTCGTAGATGCCCTCGCGCGTACGAACGTGCCGCAGGGTCGCCAGGAGGATGCGAACGTCCATCCAGAACCCGAAGCTTTCCACATAGCGCACGTCCCACTCCAGCTTTTCTTCGATGGTCAGCGAGCCCCGGCCGTTCACCTGCGCCAGCCCGGTCAGGCCCGGCTTCACCAGCAACCGCGCCCGGTGCCGCGGGCTCCACTCGGGCACCTGCTGGACGTAGAGCGGCCGCGGCCCGACGAGCGACATCTCGCCGCGCAGCACGTTGAGCAGTTGCGGCAGCTCGTCCAGGCTCCACTCGCGGAGAAAGCGTCCGAAGCGCGTAACCCGCGGGTCCTGGCCGGACTGGGGTGAATCGCCGTACGGAGGGACGTCGCAGCGCATGGTGCGGAACTTGAACACGGCGAAGGGGCGTCCCCGGCGGCCTGCGCGGACCTGACGGAAAAACGCCGGGCCGGGGCTGTCCATGCGCACGCGCAGCGCGAGGTAGAAGATGAAGGGGGAGAGCAGCAGGAGAGCGACCGCGGCGACGACGGGGTCGAGAACGAGCTTGCAGGCGCGATAGAGGCGCGAGGCACCGATCCGCACGTCATGCTGCGCGGTCGCTGGCGACATGCGCTCGGATTCTAGTGCAGGGCGGCCGGAGCCGCGCCGCGAGTCCCGCGGGCGATCGGGCGCGGCGTGCACGGCGAAGGGCGTGGCGCCTGGCGTTCGGTTTGCGAGGATCGCGCGCGGGTCCGTCGGGCCGCGCCGGGCGCTACTTGTAACGGCGGATGACGCCGATGACGACGCCCTGGACGTCGACGTTCTGGGTGAAGATCGGCTGAAACTGGGGATTGGCGGGTTGCAGGCGAATGGCGTCGCGTTCGCGATAGAGCCGCTTGAGAGTGGCCGAGCCGTCCTCCAGCAGGGCCACGACGGTCTCGCCGTTGCGGACGTTGTTGCGCTGCTCGCAGACGACGAAGTCGCCGTCGCGGATGTGGTCCTCGATCATGCTGTCGCCGCGGACGCGCAGGACGAAGCTGCCATGGGTTGAGGCGAAGATGGATTCGAGGTCGAGCGCGTCCGGATCCTCGACCGCCTCGATGGGGCGGCCGGCCGCGATCACGCCGGCCAGCGGAAGCAGCGTGGGGCGTTCGTCCGGGAAGTGGATGTCGTCTCTAAGCGTCAAAGAGCGTGCCTTGTGCGGCAGGCGCTCGAGATAGCCCTTTCGCTGCAGTGCTTCCACGTGCTCGAAGACGGTCACCTTGCTGACGTGGAACTCGTCCGCCAGCTCCTGCATCGTGGGGGCGTAGCCCTTGGCGCGCTGGAAATCCCGGATGAACGTAAGGATGCGAAGCTGCTTGGGGGTAAGGTGCGCCTCGCGCCGCCTGGTAGATCGTCGCCGCGCCATGGGCGGTCTCCTTCAGATGCCGAACGTGACTGTGAACTCGCTGCCACCGCCGCGCGAACCAGATTGCGGCGGCCTCGATGGCCGCCGCCAGCGGTGCCGGACACCACGACCACCCCGGGTCGCGAACGGTGCCTTTGTCCGCCCGTCCGGTACCCGGGCCCAGCGCAGGAACCCCGGACGCGAGCGGATCGCGCGAGCGCGGCAAGCGGCTCGGTGGGGGTTCGCGGAGCACAAGCTCGGGCGGCGTGCCGCGGATGGAAGTGCGGCGAAGGTCAAACCAGCCGGGTCCGCAATGCCGAACCGCCTCGCAGTACTCGCCGCCGGGGCCCAGGAGGCACAGGACAGCGCCGTCGCGCGAATCGTGGGCGCTCAACATGACGCACTCCATTGCGCATGAGTCGGCCGGCTCCACACCGGCGTTAGCGTACCATTCGTCACAATAATAACCTAACAAGTGATAGGTGTCAAGGAAATTCGTCGATTTCGTCCGGGTGTTCGGGGGCGCCGGTCCGGTCCGCCGCGCTGGGGCCGCATGGCGGCGACGGCATCCGCTACAATCGCAGGGACATGGAAACCCGGAATGAGCCGGCAATGGCGGAGCGGGCGCCCGACGCGCCGGGAACCGAGGCGCAGTCGTTCGCGCTGGACGTGGCCAGGCAGGTCGCGGAGCAGCGCATCGAAGACGTGACGGTGCTGGATCTGCGGGGCCTGAGTCCGGTGGCGGATTTCTTCGTGATCGGGACGGGGACGTCGGACCGGCAGATGCACGCGGTGCTGGACCGCATTGCGAGCTACGCCCGATCGATCGGGCGCAGGCCGTATCGCGTGGCGGATGCGAGCGAGGCGAGCTGGATTCTGGCGGATTACGTGGACGTCATGGTGCACCTGTTCGACCGAGAGCATCGGGCCTATTACGATCTGGACAGCCTGTGGGGCGACGCGCCGCGGTTGGACTGGTCGGCGCCCGGCGTTGGCGGCGCGGACGGGCGCTGAGACGAGGAACGGGCCGGGGCGCTGCGGATTCGGGCCCAGCGGCGCGGCAGCCGTAGCGTACGCGATCCCAACCGTCCGGATGGCAACGAAGGCCGGCGCGGAGGTCTTCCCGGTCGGAAGAAGCGCTGCCTGGGACCGGGGCGGCCCGGCGGGTGCCCTTGCCGGGCGTGTTGGGCCCGGCCAGCGCGGCGAAAGCCCGGTGAAATGGAACCACTTCATGACGACCAGCGTTTACCACCCCACGCAACCGATGTCCTGGGAACACTCCCCCGCGCGACTGCGCGGCGTCGCCAATTTCGACCTGGCGGCGCAGGTGCTGGAACTCGACCCGAACACCGCGGCGCGGCTTCGGCGGCCGGAGCGGATCGTCATCGTTTCGGTTCCGGTGAGACGAGACAGGGGTCCGGTGGAGGTGTTCACGGGGTACCGCGTCCAGCACAACGACACGCTCGGGCCGTACAAGGGCGGGATCCGATTTCATCCGGAGGTGGACCTGGGCGAGGTGGCGGCGCTGGCGATGTCGATGACGTGGAAGTGCGCGCTGATGAACCTGCCGCTGGGGGGGGCGAAGGGGGGCGTGACGGTCGATCCCCATTCGCTGTCGCGGGCCGAGATTCAATCGCTGACGCGCCGCTACACGGCGGAGATCTTTTCGATCATCGGGCCGGACATCGACATTCCTGCGCCGGACATGGGGACCAACGAAACCACGATGGCGTGGATGATGGACACGTACAGTCAGCGCGCCGGGCGCTGGACGCCGGAGGTGGTCACCGGGAAACCGGTCGACGTGGGGGGCTCGGTGCTGCGGAAGGAGGCGACCGGGCGCGGGGTGGTGTACACGATCGAGGAAGCGGCCCGCGATGCGGGGGTGAAGCTGGAGGGTGCGACCGTTTCGTTGCACGGGTTCGGCAACGTGGGCACGTTCGCGTCGATCGAACTGGCGAAGCGCGGCGCCAAGCTCATCGCGGTGGCCGACGTTTCGGGCGGATACGTGAATACTGGCGGACTTGATCTCAGCGCGATGCTCAAGCACGTGGAGAAGCACCGCACGCTTGACGGCTTCACGGGCGGCGACCGCATTGAGGCCAACGACGTGCTGACTGTCCCATGCGATGTACTGCTGCCGGCGGCGACCGGGCACGTGATCACCATGGAGAACGTCCGCAAGGTGAAGTGCCGCATACTGGCCGAGGGCGCCAACGGGCCGACCATGCCCGAAGCCGACACGGTGCTGGCGGAGCAGGGCGTGTTCATCATTCCCGACATCATCTGCAACGCCGGGGGCGTGACGGTGTCGTACTTCGAATGGGTCCAGGGCGGGATGAACTTCTTCTGGAGCGAAGAGGAAATCGACAAGAGGCTTCAGGACATCATCCGCGGCGGGTATCGCCGATCGTACGAGTTCGCGGAGCAGCGGAAGGTGCCGTTCCGCATTGCGGCGCTGTGCGTGGCGATTGCGAAGGTGGACCGTACGATGCGCTGGCGCGGGCTCTACGCGTAGGGCGCGGTGCGCGAACGTCGTCGGCGGCGCTTGTGACAGGCGCACCGGTGGGCGCGTTCGGATTGCCGGGATGAGGGGCGGGGGAGGGGGAGCTCACCAGATCTGCACCCGTGCCGGCCGACGGCGCAGTGCCCCGCCGCGCGCTGCGGCGAGCGCCTGACGGAGCGCCCGAAACCCGAGTCGATCCGCATGCTGATCGATTGTCCGACCGCTCAGCGCCGTTGGCGGCGGTGTCGATAGGTTGGGCGACCTGGGTGCTTGCGGACCGACAGGCCGACCCGGGGGCGGGCCGAGTCCGGCGGGTTGCCGTGGGCGGTTGCTTCCGGCGCCGGGTGCGGTGTCGCCCCGCGAGAGCGCTGCGCCGCCACGAGTGCGAGACCGATGCGACATTTCACGATCGAGAGATTCGGACTGCGCGACATGGTCGAATGCGGCAGCGAGCTGCGGGAGCTGGCGCTGCGCACAAGTTGCGCGGCGGACCTTGCGAGAGGCATCGTCGACTTTTTTTTCGAGAGACTGCGCGACGGGCGGGGCGAGCGTGCGGTCGTGTTGGCGCGTCTGTTCACGACCGAGGTGCTGGAGCGGCTGGATCCGGCGTTGCAGGCGCTGGCGCGATCGGTGCTCGCTGCCGACTTGTGCACGTCGTCGGTGCGTTGTCTGCAACTGCTCGGCACACGGGGGGAGAAGCCGGAGTGGAACGACGTTCGGCGTTCGCGCGATCACCGAGTGATTCCGCTCCGAGACGCGAGCATCGTCGAGAAGGCCCCGATGCTGAGCCGGTTGGCCAGCCAGTTCGGGCTGCGCCCGGAGGACCTGGTTGCGCCCGATCCGGAGCGCATCCGGGAGCTGGTACATCAACGATTCAACGTTTTCTACGTGCCGGACGCGTGCGGCAGCCCGTTTGTTCCCGCGCAGGAGTCGTTCGTGGTGCCGCTGGGCATCCGGACGGTGCTCGGGTTCGGCGGATCGCTGCCGGATGGCGCGATCTTCGCGGTTCTGCTCTTCTTGCGCCAGGTGGTGTCGGACGAGGTCGCCCAGATGTTCCAGCCGCTGGCCCTGAGCGTGAAGGTGGCGCTGCTGGAAATGGCGCAGCGCAGCCTGGTGGCGGCGCGGGCCAGCGAACGCTGCGCCGCCGGGGAGGAACTCCATGTCGGCTGAGAGTCACAGTGCGCAGATCCAGACCCTGTTGCGGACCAAGCTGCGCACGCTCGAAGAGATGCTGGAAGTGCAGGAGCGCGTGGTCACAGAGATTTCCGACCGGCTCGATCGGACGCTCTGCGAGCTGCGCACTGCCAACGCGGAGCTCGTCACGCTCAAGACGGCCGCGGAATCGGCGAACATCGCGAAGAGCGCGTTCCTGGCGAACATGAGCCATGAGATTCGGACGCCGATGACCGCGATCCTGGGGTACGCCGAGCTGCTGATGGACCCGGAGACGGCGGACCTGGACCGGCAGTCGGCGGCGGAGACGATCGTGCGTAACGGGCGCCACCTGCTGGCGCTGATCAATGACATTCTCGACCTTTCGAAGATCGAGGCGGGGCGGATGGAGATGGAGAAGTCGCGTGTGTCAGTCCGGCAGTTGCTTCGCGACACGCTGGACCTGGTCGGGCCGCGCGCCAGCGAGACGGGGACGAGCCTGGTGGTGCAGTTCAAGCCTCCGATCCCGGAGACCATCGAAACGGACGGCCTGCGCCTCAGGCAGGCGCTGGTCAACCTGATCGGGAACGCGGCGAAGTTCACGGTGCGCGGGACGGTCCGAGTCATCGCCGCGTGCGAGGCGCGGGCCGAGGAGTTGTGCATCCGCATCATCGACAACGGCGTCGGGATGACCGGCGAACAGGTGGCGCGGCTGTTTCAACCCTTCGTGCAGGCCGAGAGCTCGACCACGCGTCGCTTCGGGGGCACCGGTCTGGGGCTGGCCATCACGCGGCGGATCGCCGAATCGCTGGGCGGCGGCGTGGAGGTGCGCAGCGCTCCCGGGGAAGGCTCCGAGTTCACGTTGCGTGTCCGCACCGGTTCGCTGGTGGGCGTGCAGATGGTGAGCTTCCCGGACGACTCGCCTTCCGCGCTGCCGCGGACTGCAACGGCCGGGCAGCTCCCGCCGATCCGCGGGCGCGTGCTGCTGGTGGAAGACGGTCCGGACAATCAGCGGCTGATCGGGCACCTGCTGCGCAAGGCCGGGGCTGAGGTGGAAACGGCGGAGAATGGGCAGATCGGCGTGCGGCGCGCCCTGGCGGGGCTGGCCGCGGGGGTGCCGTTTCACGTGATCCTGATGGACATGTCGATGCCTGTCATGGATGGCTACACGGCGGTGCAGACGCTGCGCGAACAGGGTTACCGCGGGTGCATCATCGCGCTTACGGCGCACGCGATGAAGGGCGATCTGGATCGCTGTCTGTCCGCCGGCTGCGACGCCTACCTGTCGAAGCCGATCGATCGGACGGCGCTGGTGCAGGAGGTGGCGCGGGGCGTAGACCGCGCGCTGGCCGCCGTGGAAGCGGGCGCGACCGAGCTGGGCGCCGCGCCGTGCTGATGGCCGCCGGCGCGGGCTGCTGCGACGGAGCGCGGAGCGGTCGCGGCGCCGCGAAGACCGCAGGGCACGGGGCCGGCCGGCGTCTGGATTCGAGGCGTTCGTCAGGTTCCGGCTTCGGCCGAGTCGACGCCACTGGTCCGTGCGTCGCGCTTGGCGTTCGGGTTGTCGGGCATGACGCGCTGCAACGGAAACAGCAGCACGTCGCGGATGCTCCTGCTGCCGGTGAGCAGCATGCACAGCCGGTCGATGCCGATACCGAGCCCGCCGGCGGGGGGCATGCCGTACTCGAGGGCCTCGACGAAGTCCTCGTCCATGACGGCCATGGTGTCGCCCTCGCCGCGGAGCTGGGCGCTGAACGTATCGTGCTGCACCTTGGGGTCGTTGAGTTCGCTGTAGGCGTTGCCCATCTCCATGCCGTTCATGAAGCATTCGAAGCGCAGGGCGAAGCGCGGGTCGTCGGGGCGGCGTTTGGTGAGCGGACAGAGCGGCGCGGGGTAGTCGATGACGAAAGTGGGGTTGATGAGCTTGTCTTCGACGTAGTGCTCGAAAAGTGCGCCGACGACGACCGCGTCGTCGGCCTTGGCCGGGTCGAGCGAAATCGCGCGGGCGCGGTGCAGCTCGGCGGTCCGGGCGCGCACGGCGGCCAGGTCGTCGATCGGCACGCCGACGTGCTCGGCGAAGAGGTCCGCATAGCGGCACCGCGGCCAGGGCGTGGTGTAGTCGATTTCGCGCTCGCCGAATTTGATTCGGGTCGAGCCGATGACGTCGCGTGCCGCGCCGGCGATGATCTCCTCGGTGATGTCCATCATGTCGTGGTAGTCGCCGTAGGCCTGGTATAGCTCCAGCATGGTGAACTCGGGGTTGTGGCGCGGGCTGATGCCCTCATTGCGGAAGCAGCGGGCGAATTCGAAGACGCGCTCCAGCCCACCGACGAGGCAGCGCTTGAGGTACAGCTCGGGGGAAATCCGCAGGAAAAGGCTCATGTCCAGCGTGTTGTGGTGGGTGGTGAAGGGCCGTGCGGCCGCCCCGCCGTAGATCGGCTGAAGGACGGGCGTTTCGACCTCGATGAAGCCGCGCCGGCGGAGCACGTCGCGGATGTAGTCGACGATCCTGGCGCGGAGGACGAAGAGGCGCTGCGAGTCGGCGTTGCTGAGCAGATCGACGTAGCGCTTGCGGTAGCGCTGCTCGACGTCGGTCAGGCCGTGCCACTTCTCGGGCGGGGGTCGGACGGCCTTTGCGAGAATGCAGAGGCGGCTGACCCAGAGGGTCAGCTCGCCGGTTCGGGTGCGGCCGAGCCGGCCGTCGGCGCCGACGATGTCGCCCAGGTCGAGGAGCCTGGCGACGTTCCAGTCGAGCTCGTCCAGGGCGTTCCGGGAAACGCCCCATTGCAGGTCGCCGGTCCAGTCGCGGACGGTCATGAAGACGAGCTTGCCGATGTCGCGGTAGAGGACGATGCGTCCGGCGGCCCGCGTCTGGGCCTCCGGTCCGTCGTGCGTCTGCCCGGGGGCGAGGTTGAGGCTGTCGCCGGCGGCGCGAATGGCTGCGTTGGAGGCGACGTTCTCGAAGCGCTGCCCGTAGGGATCGGCGCCGAGTGCGCGGAGCTTTTCGAGCTTGGCAAGACGATCCTGCACCTGTTCATTCATGATGGAGGGGGAGTCTACCCGCAAACGGGTCGATCGGAATGTGGGGCGGGGCGGGCGCCGGATGCCGGGGCCGCTGTGCGGCCGCGAGGTGGGCGATACCACGGTGGGGGGCTGGGGCGCGGCGTTGCAGGCCGGCTGGCGTCCTTGCTGCTTTTCGCCGGGCGTAGGACACTTGCGGTGCATGAGCAAGAAGAAGGGTCGCAAGCTGCGGGTCGACTTCCGGCAGAACCGCGCGGCGCCGCGGCGCGAGTCGGACTGGACCCGACGCTACCAGGACGCGCCCGACGAGCTGATCGACGAGCGGAGCGTCGAGTCGGTGCGTGCCAAGGGGGACCTGTCGCGGAAGCGCACGATCATCGTCGACGACGACGCGATCCCGGTGGTCGACCCGTCCCGTCAGCGGCGCGGGCTGGTGGTGGCCGTGTACGGGCTGGTGTCGCGTGTGGAGGACGAAGCAGGTCGGGAGTGGGGCTGCACGTTGCGGCGGGTGCTGCGGACGCTGCTGATCGAACAGCGCTCGGTCGTGACGGTGGGCGACCGGGTATGGTTTTCTCCGGCCGGTGCGGACCTGGGCGAGTTGCCGGCGGGCGTGATCGAGCAGGTCGAGCCGCGCAGCTCGACGCTGTCGCGGCGTGAGTATCGCGGGCGCGAGCATGCGCTGGTGGCCAACGCCGACCAGTTGCTCATCATTGCGTCGGTGGCGCAGCCGCGCTTCAAGCCGCACCTGATCGACCGCTACCTGGTGGCGGCGGGGAAGGGGGGGCTTCGGGCGATCGTATGCCTGAACAAGGCCGACCTGGGGGAAGGGGGCGCGGAGGAGATGGAGCGTGAGGATTCGGTTCCGCTGGCGGACCTGCTGAGCGAGTACCGAGCGCTGGGCTACGCCTGCCTGACGACCAGCGCGGTGACGGGCGCAGGGCTGGACGAGTTGCGGGAGCAGCTTCGCGGCCATCTGACGGTGCTGTCGGGGCAGAGCGGGGTGGGCAAGAGCTCGCTGCTCAACGCGCTTCAACCGGGGCTGCGGCTGGCGGTGCAGGACGTGAGCGCCACGAATCAGAAGGGTCGCCACACGACCACGCACGCGCGGCTGCTGCGTCTGGACCTGGGCGGCTACGTGGTGGATACGCCCGGCATTCGCGCGTTCGACGTATGGAACGTGCGGCCCGACGAGCTGGAGGCGCTGTTTATCGAGTTCGTGCCGCACGTGGCCCGCTGTCGGTTCCACAACTGCCTGCACCGGGAGGAACTCGGCTGTGCGGTGCGCGAGGCGGTCGAGCGAGGCGAAATCAGCGAGCGGCGTTACTGGAGCTACCTGAAGCTGTTCGAGGAAGTGTAGGCTGCGCCGCGGGCGCGTCGTAGAAAGGAGTCATGATGTTGACCCTCTGGCGGTTGGGAGCGGCGCGGGGGCTGGCGGCGGCGGGTCTGCTGCTGGCGGGCGTGGTCGATTGCCCTGCGCAACTGCGTCTCAGCGCGAGCTTCGGCAAGGAGCAGTTCGTCAGCGGCGAGGAGATGTGCATCCGAGTCGTGTTTGAGAACGCGGGCAAGTCGACGCTGGCGCTGGTGCGGCCCGCCACGCTCGACTCGGATGTTCTTCGGCTGCGGATCGTCGACGCGTCGGGGCGCGACGTGTCCGAGGCGGCGCGGCGCGAGCCACCGCCGGATCTGGATGACGTGTCGCGACTGGCGGCCGGGCAGAAGCTGGAAGTGACGTTCGACCTGCACGGTCGGTTCCTGACGGGACTGGCGCCGGGGGAATACACGTACAGCGTGTCGTACGACTGTCCGGTGTCGAAGTTTCCGGTCAAGACGCGCGAGCTGGTGGAGGTGAAGGGGGAATCCGAGCGCGCCCGGGTGAAGATCACGCCGCGCAGCGTTGAGCAGGAGGACGAAGCCAGGCGGTTCGAGGCGGCATTCCGCGCTCCCGACGCGGGGACGCAAATGGCGCGCTGCCGGGAGACGCTGGAGGCATACCCGCAGGGGCTGTTCGCCCGGCGGCTGCGCATGCTTCTGGCGCTGGGACTGTCGAAGACCGGACAGGCGGAGGAGGCGATCGTGCAGTACGCGCGCGTGCTGGCGGACGCGGGGGCGTCGCCGGCCACGCAGGCGGCGTGCCGCCTGAAGCTGGCCGTGGTCCATCGCGAGCGGGGCGACCTGGAAGCGGCGATCGAGATGCTGAAACAGGTGGACACGCGGCAAGCGCGGCAACTCATGATGGCCTGGATGCGGGAGCTGGAGTCGCGCAGGCCGTAGCGCGGTCCGCGGTGGAGGGCGGGTCGCTTTTCGTGTAAGAACGGGGCATGCAGAGCGAATCGGCATCGGCACGTCGCCGCGGGATGACCTACGCCGCGGCGGGCGTGGACATGGAAGCGGCGGATCGGCTGGTCGAGCGGATTGCGCCGCGCGTGCGGCGCACGTTCACGCCGCGCGTGCTGGGGTCGTTCGGGGGGTTTGCGGGCGCGTTCCGCCTGGACTTTCCGCAGAAGCTGTTTGCGCGCGAGTACCGCGATCCGGTGCTGGTGGCCTGCACGGACGGGGTGGGGAGCAAGCTGGTGCTGGCGGCGCGGTCGGCGCGGTACGACACGATCGGCATCGACCTGGTGGCGATGAACGTGAACGACCTGATCACGACCGGCGCCGAGCCGCTCTTCATGCTGGATTACGTCGCGGTGCACCGGCTTCGACCGGAGGTGGTGGCGTCGATCATCGAGGGCGTCGCGGTCGGTTGCGAGATGGCGGACTGCGCGCTGCTTGGGGGCGAGACGGCGGAGATGCCGGACCTGTACCGCCGGGGCGACTTTGACCTGGCCGGGTTCGCGGTGGGTGTCGTGGAGCGTCGTCGCATGATCGTCCCGCGGCTGGTGCGCGCCGGCGACGATATCGTGGGGCTGGCGTCGGACGGGCTGCACTCGAACGGCTATGCGCTGGCGCGCAAGGTGCTGCTGGATCGCGGCAAGCTGCCGCTGAAGGAGCCGATCCACTCGCTGGGGGAGCCGCTGATCGACGCCCTGCTGCGGCCGACGCGCATCTACGTGCGAGCGGTGCGCAAGGTCCTGTCGGGCTACGACCGCATGCGCGCCGTGCGCGGCATGGCGCACGTGACCGGGAGCGGGATTCCGGGGAACCTGCCGCGCATGCTGCCGGGCGACCTGGACATTGTGATCCACAAGGGCGCCTGGCCGATTCCGCCGATTTTCGGGCTGATCGAGCACTGCGGCGTGGACGAGGAGGAGATGTACCGCGTCTTCAACATGGGCATCGGCTTTGCGCTGGCCGTCCGCCCGAAATCCACGGCGCGCATCATGTCGACGCTGGAGCGCAGCGGGGAGCGGCCGTTCGTCATCGGTCGAGCGCGCCGCGGCCGCGGCCAACTGGAGATCCGCTGATGTTCCGCGAGCTCCGCCGCGGGTCGTGCGTGAAGCGCGTGATCGCGGGTTGGTGCGGCGCGTGGCTGGGCGTCGCGCTGGCGGGCTGCGGCGCTGCGCGGGCGCCGGTTGCATTCCAGATCGAGCCGTGGAGCTATCGCGGGGTCGAGGGGCGCAAGGTCACCACGGCCCGCTACGAGCTGTTCACGACGCTGCGCGACGAGTTTCTGCTTTCGGCGATGCCGGAGCTGCTGGAGGCGGCGGTCGAATATTTTCGAGAGCTGGTGCCGCCGGCGGGCGATGCGGAGGGCGAGCGGATGCGCGTCTACCTGTTCGCCGACCGGGGCGGGTGGGCCGAGTTCACGCGCGGCTTCACGGGCCCGCGCGCGGCGGAGTTTCTGCGGATCACCAACGGAGGATACTCGGAGCGCGGGGTCACGGTCATCCAGTACGTGTCGCACCAGACGACGTTTCCGATCATGGCGCACGAGGCGTTTCATCAGTACGTGTATCACGCGGTGGGTCGCTGGATTCCGGCGTGGGTGAACGAGGGGATGGCGGTTGTGTGCGAAGGGCAGCGTTGGAGCGGCGAGCGGCTGGTGACGTTCGATCCGTGGCACAACCCGATGCGGCGCAACACGCTGGCCGAGGCGCTGGCGGCGGGGGAGCTGTTCAGCCTGGAGGAGTTGCTGGCGACGAATGCGGGCCGCGTGGTCCAGCTTCCGAGCCGGGTGGTGGGGACGTATTACGCGCAGCTCTGGGCGCTGATGCTGTTTTTGCGCGAGGGCGGCGGGGGCAAGTACGCCGCCGGGACCGCGGCGATGCTCAAGAGCCTGGCGCGCGAGGCCAGCGCGACCGGCCCGAGCGTGCGGGCCACCAGCCCGGGCGAGGCGTTGTTTCGGCGCTTCATCACCGAGGACCTGGCGGGCTTTTCGGCCGAGTTTCAGGAATTCGTGCGCACAGAAATCGTCGGCCACCGCGGCGGTCGCGGGGCCGGGCGGCCGGCGCGACGCTGAGCGCCAGTGTCTGCGCGGCGCGGCGCCACGCCAGGCGGGGGCCCGCCGGGCGGCGGCGGCCGGTTTTTTTGGCGACGAGGTGTCCCGATGTCCGACGCGTCCAACGTGATCCAGTACGACGACTTCGCCCGGCTTGACCTGCGCGTGGCGACTGTGCGCGAGGTGCAGGAGCATCCCAACGCCGACAAGCTGCTGGTTTTGAAGCTCGACGTGGGCGGCGCGGAGCGCCAGGTGGTTGCGGGGCTGCGCGGCTACTACACGCCGGAGTCGCTGGTCGGCCGGCAGATCGTCATCGTCGCCAACCTCGCGCCGCGCGTAATGCGCGGCGTCGAGAGCCAGGGGATGTTGCTGGCCGCGAGCACCGAGGACCGCAGCGCGGTGGTGGTGCTGTCGCCGGAGCGGAGCGTGCCGGCGGGGTGCAAGGTGACGTAGTCGGGATTGCGCCGACACGGGCGGGTGCGGCCGCCGGACTCCGGCGCCGTAGGCGCAGCGGCGTTCGTCAGCGGCCGCGCGGCTGAGAGGAGTCGTGGCATTGCGGCTGAGAGGAGTCGAACCTCCACGAGCTTGCGCCCACTAGGACCTGAACCTAGCGCGTCTGCCAATTCCGCCACAGCCGCGGCGAGCGCCCGGCCGGCGAATCGCGCCGAGCGGGGGTGGAAGTATCGCGCAGTGCGGCGGCGGCGTCAAGGCGGCGAGTGCAAGGCGGGCGGTGCGCCGCGCGTGGGGTTTGCGCTGGTCCTGTCCGCGCCGCGTCGAGTGTGCGGGATGGTCGTGCGGGCCGATCCTGAACCGGGCGGGGGTAACGTCCAGTGCCGACCTCGGGCGGGAGTTTGGCGGCGGGCGAACTCGGGCTACCATGTCCCACTCGGTCGCCCGCGCGTGACCGCTCCAGGAGCCGCCTCGATGGCCAGCGACCCGGCATTCATGGAAAAGCTCGTGGCCCTTTGCAAGCGGCGCGGGTTCATCTTTCAATCCAGCGAGATCTACGGCGGCATCGGTGGGTTCTGGGACTATGGGCCGATGGGGGTCGAGCTGAAGCGCAACATCAAGAACGCCTGGTGGCACGACATGGTCACCAACCCGCCCAACGGCCCGGACGGGCGCGAGATCGAGATGGTGGGCCTCGACTGCTCGATCATCATGAACCCGAGGGTGTGGGAGGCCAGCGGGCACGCGACGGGGTTTGCGGACCCGATGGTGAGCTGCAAGGCGGAGGGCTGCAAGGGTCTGTTTCGCGAAGACCAGCTTCGCGAGGCGGCGTGTCCGCTGAAGCCCAGCAAGAAGCCCGGCGAATACAACCTGTGCCAACTGACCGAGCCGCGCGCGTTCAACCTGATGTTCAAGTCACACACCGGAGCGATGGAGGACTCGGCCTCTCAGGTGTGGCTCCGCCCCGAAACCGCCCAGGGCATCTTCGCCAACTTCAAGAACGTCTGTGACACCACGCGCGTCAAGGTGCCGTTCGGCATCGCGCAGATCGGCAAGGCCTTTCGCAACGAGATCAACCCGCGCAACTTCACCTTCCGCTCGCGCGAGTTCGAGCAGATGGAGATCGAGTTCTTCTGCCACGAATCGACCGCCATGGAGTGGTACCAGTTCTGGCGCAGGACGCGGCATGACTGGTACACCGGCCTGGGCCTCAAGAGCGAGAAGCTGCGGCTGCGCGACCAGGACGCCAAGGAGCTGGCCCATTACAGCAAGGCCTGCGCCGACATCGAATACCTGTTCCCCTTCTCCGACGAATTCCAGGAGCTGGAAGGCTGTGCGCATCGCGGCTGCTTCGACCTGTCGCAGCACGCCCAGCACAGCGGCAAGGACCTGACCTACTTCGACGATGAGCGCAAGGAGCGCTACCTGCCGACGGTCATCGAGCCGTCGGCCGGGGCCGACCGCGCCACGCTGGCGTTCCTGTGCGAGGCCTATTGCGAGGACACCGCTCCCGACGACAAGGGCAACCCCGAGACGCGCGTCGTGATGAAGTTTCATCCGCGGCTGGCCCCGATCAAGGCGGCCGTCTTCCCGCTGGTCAAGAAAGAGGGCATGCCCGAAATCGCCGAGGGCATCTACCGCGACCTGAAGAAGCAGATGGTCGCCTTCTACGACGACAAGGGCGCCATCGGCCGCCGCTATCGCCGGCAGGACGAAGTCGGCACGCCGTTCTGCATCACCGTGGACGGGCGGACGCTGACCGACGGGACGGTGACGATCCGCGACCGCGACACGTTGCAGCAGGTGCGCGTCGAAAAGGAGTGCGTGGCGGCCTGGGTACGCGAGCGGTTGGTGGGATGACGTTTCCGAGCAACGTCCGCGCCCGCCCGTGGGCGTCGGCGATGCGGCTAGCGTGCGTAGCGCGTCAGAATGAGCCGCGAGAGGAAAGTGTGCACCCGATTCAACGCGCGCGTCGCATCGCGGGCGGCCCTGTGAGGCAGGTCCGTCGAGCCAGCAGCTTGTGACGGCGGTCGGCCCAGGGCAGAATGTACAGCGTGGGCCCGCGAGGGGCCCCGCATCCCGACAGAGCACGTCTGGTTGGAAGGAGATGGAACATGGGAACGAGACTTTTCATTTCGGCCATTCTGGCGTTGGGGACCGGGTTCGCTTGGGCTGAAACGGGCGAAGACGGCTGCGAGGGGTCGCTTTCGCCCCCGGAGGACATCGTTCGCGGCGTGGGCGTGCGCGGCGGCCCGAAAGTGCTGCTCTGCGCCGCGGCTGCGACCAGCAGCACCGACTGCCGCTTCACCGACGTTCAAGCCAAGCTGCTGGCGACGGGCCGATTCAGCGCGGTGGACATCTTCAACGTCATCAGCGGGACGCCCACCCTGGGGCAGCTCCTGGACTACGACGCGGTACTGGCCTGGACGAACTTCACGCCGCAGGACACGAACGCCTGGGGCGACGTGATCGCGGATTACATTGACGCCGGCGGGGGGTTCGTGCCGGCGGTATTCGCCGTCTCGAGCTCGACCACCAACCGCTGGATCGGCGGGCGTTACGACACCGACGGCTACTGGTTGATCCAGCCCAAGGGCGGCAACAAGAGCGGGTCGGCATCGCTCGGCACGATCCACGACGCGGATCACCCCACGGTCGCGAACGTCGACACGTTCAGCGGTGGCACGAGCAGCTCGCGGCCGCAGACGACCAATCTGAACAGCAACGCGACCCTGATCGCCGAATGGAGCGACGGCCAGCCGCTCATCGTGGTCGGAATGATCGGCAGCGTACGTCGCGCCGACCTGGGGATGTACCCGCCCTCGGCGGACTGCTCGGCGACCTTCTGGGATCCGGCCACCGACGGTGCGACCATCATGGCCAACGCGTTGGAGTGGGTGGCGGGTGTGGAGCCCTGCAACCCGTGCGACACGAACTGCGACGGGTCGGTCAACGGACAGGACATCGCCGGCTTCGTCAACGCACTGAACGGCAACCCGAATCCGTGTTCGCCGTGCAACAGCGACGCGGACGGCAATGGTACCGTGAATGGCCAGGACATCGACGAGTTCATCGCGTGCCTCACGCCTTGATGCGGTTGGCGTGAAGGCCGGGTGAGGGGAACCAGGGCGGTCGCGCGCCTGCGGGCCGCCCTGCTGGTCGACGGGACGTGCGTCAGCGCGCCAGCAGCAGCACCGCGCCGCCCAGCAGCGCGCGGTAGACGGCGAAGGGCGTGAACCGTTGCGTGCGCACGTAGCGCATGAGCCCGGCGACGACCGCCAGCGCCACGAGAAACGACGTTGCCGCGCCGACGACGATGGTCGCGGCTGCGCCGCTGCTGAGTTCGGGCGCGTGCTTGACGAGCCGCAGCCCGGACGCGCCCAGCATGATCGGGATGGCCATGTAGAAGGACAGCTCGGCGGCGACGGCCGGAGACAGCCCGACCACCATGCCGCCCATGATGGTCGCCATGGAGCGGGACGTGCCGGGCCACATCGAGACGCACTGCGCGAGCCCGACCGCGAGGCACTGCCGGGGCGTGACGTCATCGAGTGACATGGGGCGTACCCGGCGGAAGCGCCGTTCAATCAGCTCCATCAGGACCGCGCCGACGATCAACGCGATCGCGACAGGCACCGGGCGTTCGAGGTGGGTCTCCAGCCAGTCGTTCACCAGGGGTCCGAGGATGAACGCCGGCGCGCTGGCGATGACGAGCTTGCCGAGGAAGTGATTCGACCACGTGCCGCGCGCAGGCGCGACGCTGCGGCGCCACAGGTCGCGCCAGAAGTAGACCACGACCGCCGCAATCGCGCCGAGCTGGCTCACGACCAGGAACACGCGCCAGTCAGGCCGGTCGGGGTCGACCCGCAGCCACGGCTGCGCGAGAATCATGTGGCCGGTGCTGCTGACGGGCAGGAACTCGGTCAGCCCCTCGAGGATGCCGAGGGCGACGGCGCTGAACAGGTCCATTCGAGCATCGCTCCCGTCACGAGGGGATCGCGGCGCCCGGGCGCCGCGGCCGCGTTCGGCTAGTGTAGTGCTTTGCGGATTCGTCGCCAGCGACCGAGGGGTGCTGCGCTCCATGCGCGAGTTGGACGCGTGTTGAGCTGTCAGGTGGGTGATTCCGTCCCGTCCCTCCGAATCTCGTCGATGCGCTGAAATGGCAACGCGTGAAGCTCGCGGGGAGGCGCCTGGATCGGCCCGGTGCCGCGGGAGTGCCGCTTGTCGGCGGCTCGGCGGATTGACTTCGGTCGGCGGCGCGCGGATGATTGCGGGGGCGGATGGACCGTAGCGCGCCCCCGACCTCCGCGATTCACTCCGGCGCGGCGCGAGCGGACCGACGCGGGCCGGCCCACCTGGACGCGCGAGCTGCTGGCGCTCACCCTGCGGCGCCTGGCCAAACGCCAAAGAGCAGCGGCACACCGCAGCGGCGCTCCGCAGCCTGAGCGAACGGGACGCCGTGTCGCAGAATCGCGCACAGTCTCTAGCGTGCCACGCCCGTTGCGAGCTCCCGGGCCCCCTCCAGCACGCACGCGACGACGCCGCCGCGCGCCTCGCCTCGGTCGACCGCGTCGTTCATGCGGCGTACCAGAGCGCTGCCCACGATCGCGCCGTCCGCGACCGCGCAGACCGACGAGACCTGCGCCGCGGTGGACACCCCGAACCCGACGCAGACGGGCTTGGCGCAGAGGTCGCGCAGCTCGGCGACGCTCGACGCCAGCCCGGCGGGCAGCTCGCGCCGCTCGCCGGTCACGCCCGCCAGCGACTGGTAGTAGAGGAACGGCGTCGAGAGCGCCGCGATCCGGGCGCGGCGCGCGGGCTCCGTGGTCGGCGCGACCATCATGACCAGGCAGCAGCCGGACGCCGTCGCCGTGTGCGCCAACCCGTCGGCCTCCTCGAGCGCCAGGTCGGGCACGATCAGCCCATCGATGCCCGCCCGGCGCGCCGCTGCCAGGAACTGCGCCGGCCCGAGGCGAAACACGATGGAGTAGCTCACCATCGCGACCAGCGGGACTGCGATCGAGCCGCGCCGGGCCGCCAGCGCGTCGAAGAGCGCGCCCACGCGGAACCCGCCCGCCAGCGCCCGCGCAAACGACGTCTGGATGACCGGCCCGTCCGCGATCGGGTCAGAGAAGGGGATCCCCAGCTCGACGCACGCGCACGGCTCGGCATCGATTCCCGTGAGGATGTCGATCGTGGTCGCAAGATCCGGATACCCGGCGGGGATGAACGGCAGCAGGGACCTTCGACCCGACGCGCGGCGCTGCTCGAACTCGGTGGCCAGGCGGTTCATCCGGGCGGCGCGCCGTCGTTATCCGAATTTCGGCTTGAGGCCCAGGCTTCGACGGATCGCGCTGAGCTGACCGGTGTGCAGCCCCTCGTGCCACGCCAGCGAGAACGCAAGTCCGACGTGGTTGGGTGCGAACCCCTTGAGGTCGTCCGGCAGCGGTGCGTCGAGTTGTGCCGCCGGGAGCGAGCGGAGCCATGCCAGCAGGGCCTCCCGGCAGCGCGCCAGGGCATCGCGCACGTCCGCGGGCGACGGGTACTTCGTCGCATCGGCCGCCGGTGTCGAACCCATCCCGAAGAGCTCGCCCCAGGCAGCCGGCAGCTCGGACTTGCGGGCGCCGAGCGTCGTCAGGAAGTAGTCGTCCGTGGCCGCCAGGTGCCCGAGGATCCAGAGCGCGTGGTTGGCGCCCGGAAACGGTTGAAAGGTCAGCTTGCTGGCCGGGATGTCCTCGCTGATGCCGAGCAGTGCTCGCCGCGAGAAACCGAGGACGGAGAACCCGTGCTCGAGCGTCGCTATGGACATGGCATGAACTCCGTGCGTGCCCGTTCGGGCTCCCGCGACAACCCTGTCGCTTCCGACGGCGCGGGAGCCGCCGGCGGCGCACCTTCCTCAGCCGAGGCGCTCGGCGAAGACCTTCTGCGCCGCCGTCACGCCCGAGCCCAGCGGGAACGAGTGGCCCATGCTCAGCAGGCAGTGCTCCATCGCGGCGATCACGCCGATCGTGTCAATCACGTCGACGTAGCCCATGTGCGAGATGCGGCAGATCTTGCCTTTCAGGCTGTCCTGACCGCCGGCCAGGTGGATGCCGTAGCGCTCGCGCAGCCGCTTGCGCAGCTCGCCCTCGCCCAGCGATTCCGGCACGCTGATCGCCGTCACCGAGTCGGACGGGCTCTTCGAGAACACGCCCAGGCCCAGCGCCCTGGCGGCCGCCCGCGTCGCCGCGGCCTGGGCCGCGACGCGCTTCCAGACGTTCTCCAGCCCCTCGCCCAGCAGCATGTCCAGCGCCACGCGCAGTCCGCGCACCAGCGTCAGCGCCGGCGTATAGGGCGTGTCGTTCTTCCTGGCGCTCTTGCGGGCCGCGAGGTAGTCCACGTAGTAGCTCGCCCGCCGCTCGTTCTTCTCGATCACCGCCCACGCCCGCTCGCCCACCGCCGCGAAGCCCAGCCCCGGCGGCAGCATCAGCGCCTTCTGCGAGCCGGTCACCACCACGTCCACCCCCCAGTCGTCGGGCCGCAGCGGCAGGGCGCCGGCCGACGTGATGCAGTCGGCCAGAAGAAGCCGGCCCGCGCCGCGCGTGATCCCGGCGATCTTCTCCAGGTCGCACACGGTCGCCGTCGAAGTCTCACTGTGGACCACGATGACGCTGCTGATGGCCTTGTCTTTGGCCAGGGCGTCGGCGATGAACTGCGGATCGACCGCCGTGCCCCACTCCACCTTGTGCCGCAGACAGGGGATCTGGAACCGCTCGCAGATTTCTCCCCAGCGTTCCCCGAACTTGCCGCCTTCGATCACCAGTGCCTTCGCACCGGGCGGATGGCAGCCGACGATCGCTCCCTCCATGGCCGCCGTGCCCGACCCGGTGAAGATCAGCGCGTCCCCGCGCGTCATCAGCACCTGCCGCAGCTTCTCCTGGCATTCCTTCACCACCTCGCCGAACCAGGCGGTACGGTGGTGCTCGAACGGGCGCGCCATCTCGAGCTGGATGTCTTCCGGCACGCTGACCGGACCGGGCGTGAACAGGCGGATCTTCTTCATCGGCAGTCCTCGACTCCAACCCGGCGCGTGCCTCGCTGGCCGGGCGGAGCATCATCCTACAACGCTCCCTCGCCTGCGTCGAAACGCGCCGTTCGGCGAGCGGACCGCAATCCGCGTGCCAGTTCGACGCCGAACCGAATCTACGGTCCGCGGAGGAGGCACCCCGTTCGCCCGGCATCGCCCCAGCCGCTACATTGACCGCGCCATGCCGCGCGCTACCCCGGCTGTCTCCGACCCCCGGGTCTCCATGGACCCGCCCGCGCCGCGCCCGCCGGGCGTCCCGGCGCGCGACGCCTTGACCCCCGCCATGCGCCAGTACGCCGAGCAGAAGCAACAGGTGGGCGACGCGCTGCTGCTCTTTCGCATGGGCGACTTCTACGAGCTGTTCCACGACGACGCTCGGGAAGCCGCCCGCATCCTGGGCATTGCGCTCACCACGCGCGACGGCGCGACGCCCATGGCCGGCGTTCCGCACCATGCCCTCGACGGATACCTGGCCCGCCTGGTTCAGGCCGGACGTAAAGTCGCCATTTCCGAGCAGATCGAGGATGCCCGTCAGGCCAAGGGGCTCGTCAACCGCGCCGTCGTGCGCGTGATTTCCCCCGGCACTCTCACCGACGACGCGCACCTGGACCGCGCGCGCCCCAACCTCCTGGCCGCCGTCTGCCCGGTCGAGCCGGACCGCGCCGACGCCGGCGTGGCCGCGCTGCCGCCGGCGGCGTTCGGGGTCGCCCTGGTCGAGCTGGTCGCCGGTCCCTGTACCGTGCAGGTGTGCCCGGCCGCGAGCCTGCTGGACGAGCTCGGTCGTGCCGCACCGGCCGAAGTCCTGCTGCCCGAACCGGCGCAGCCTGGCCGCGACCCGCTCGCAGCCGAGGTCCGCGAGACGCTGGGCGTCCCGGTCACCTTTCGCCCGGCCCACGACTTCACACCCCGCCGCGCCGCGGACGTGCTCCAGCGGCACTTTGGGGTGCAGTCGCTGGAAGGGTTCGGCTTCGACCGAATCGATGCCGGGCTCCGCGCGGCCGCCGTGTGCCTGGACTACCTTGCGGAGACGCAGAAGACCACGCTGGCCCACATTCAGCCACCGCGCCGCCGCGTCGCCTCCGAGTTCGTGGAGCTCGACGCGGGCACGCTGCGCTCGCTGGAGATCGAGCGCTCCCTGAGGACGGGTGCCCGCGACGGGACGCTTCTGGCCGCCCTCGACGCCACGCTCACCCCCATGGGGGCGCGCCTGCTGCGGAACTGGCTCTGCTACCCGCTGCGCGACGTGGCCGCCATCAACCGCCGTCAGGACGGAGTCGCCATGCTCCTGGCCGCCGCGACCGCCCGCACCGCCCTGCGCGAGCGGTTGCGCGAAGTCGGCGACGTCGAGCGCCGCGTCGCGCGCGTTGCGATGAATCGCACGCACCCGCGCGAGCTGCGTGCTCTGGGCGACGGGCTGGCCGGGCTGGCCGGCCTGCGCGACGAGCTGCGCGGCCTGCCCCAGCCGCTGGCGCATGAGCTTGCCGACCGCCTGGAGGGCTGCGACGGTCTGGCCGCCTCCCTCGTCCGCGCGCTGCGGCCCGACGCCCCCCTCGCGCTGCGGGAAGGCGGCATTATCGCCCCGGGACACCATCCCGAGCTGGACCGCCTGCACTCCATCGCCGCCGACGGGCAGCGCTGGCTGGCCGACTTCCAGGCCCGCGAGATTCAGCGGACCGCGATCCCCTCGCTGAAAGTCGGTTTCAACAAGGTCTTCGGCTTCTACATCGAGATCACCCACGTCCACCGTGAGCGTGTCCCGTCTGACTACGTCCGCAAGCAGACCGTCAAGAACGCCGAACGCTACATCACCGACGAGCTCAAGCGGCACGAGAGCGACGTGCTGTCGGCCGAGTCGCGCGCCTGCGAGCTGGAATACCAGCTCTTTCTCGACCTGCGCCAGGAGACCGCGCGCCAGGTCGACCGCTTGCAGGACGTCGCCCGCGCCCTGGCCGAGCTCGACGTCCTGGCCGCCTGGGCCCACCTCGCCGCGCAACGCCGCTTCTGCCGCCCCGAATTCGTCGAGCCGCCCATTCTCGAAATCCTGGACGGCCGCCACCCGGTCGTCGAGCCCGTCCACCCCGCCTTCGTTCCGAACGACACCTCGCTGGAGCCCCAGCAGGCCTCCCTGGCCCTCATCACCGGTCCCAACATGGCCGGAAAAAGCACCTACATCCGCCAGGTCGCGCTGCTCACCCTGATGGCGCATTGCGGTTGCTGGACGCCCGCGCGGCAGATGCGCCTCGGACCCGTCGATCGCATCTTCACCCGCGTCGGCGCCGCCGACGATCTTGCCCGCGGCCAGTCCACCTTCATGGTCGAGATGCTCGAAACGGCGAACATCCTTCACAACGCAACCCCGCGGAGTCTTGTCATCCTCGACGAGGTCGGCCGCGGAACCAGCACGTTCGACGGCCTGGCGCTGGCCTGGGCCATCGCCGAGCAGCTTGCCGCCCGCGTCGGCTGCCGCACGCTCTTCGCCACGCACTACCACGAGCTCACCGAGCTCGCCAATCTTCTGCCCCAGGTTTTCAACCTCAACGTCGCCGTCCGCGAGTGCGAGGACCGGATCGTCTTCCTGCACCGCATTCTGCCCGGCGCCGCGGACCGCAGCTACGGCTTGCAGGTGGCGCGCCTGGCCGGGGTCCCGCCGCTCGTGATCGAGCGCGCCAACGCCGTCCTCAACGAACTCGAGCGCACCTTCGCGCGCGAATCGCAGCGGCCGGCCCTCGCCGCCGCCCAGCGCCGCCGCATACGCCAACTGCGCCTGTTCGAGGAGCCTGAAGAAACCGTGATGCGCGAGCTGCGCGACCTGCCCGGCGGTCCGCTGGCGGACGGGGACGCCGCGGTTCTCGTCCAGAAATGGCGCAGCCTGGTCCACCCCGGGGCGACCGCGCCATGATGCGCGCCCTGCGCTGGCCCCCGTGCCTGTTTCTGCTCTTCCTCGCCGTCCTCGCGGCCGCCGGCGCGGCCACGCTTTTCTCTCCCGCCTGCACCGTGGTCGACTCCCGCATCCGCGCCTTCTACTCGACGCGCCACGCGTGGCTGTGCGCCTTCAGCGCGCTCAGCGCCGCCTGCGGATCCGGCCTGCTCACCTATCGCTTTGACGTCGAGTTCACCAGTCTGGGCCGCTTCGTCCTGGCCGGGCTGTCGGCCGCGGGGGCCCTGGCCGGCGCCGTCACGCTGGCGGCCGTCCTGCGCGCCCGACCCGGCGCGCGCGCGCCCGATTCGGCGGCGCCCATGCCCGCGCTTCCCGCCCCGCCCGGCGTCAGGGGCGCGCTCGCGTCGGCCGCCATCGTGTTCGTGGTCGCCGCCGTCGTCCCGCTCGCCGCCGAACTGATCGCCGGCGGCGCCGGCCGGGCCGTGGAACGGCTTCCGCACGCCCTCGCCGCCGCCGCCTGCACCGGCCTGAGCGACGCGCCACCGCGCGCCTCTGTCGCCTGGGCCTATGCCCTGGCCGGGCTCACCACGTCCGCCGGCTGGCCGGTGCTGGTCAGCGCCTTCCTCCCGCGCGCGGCACGCCGCACGGCGCGCCGTGCGGCGTGCCGCTGGGTGACCGGCTACGTCGGGTTCCTCGCGCTCGCCGCGCTCCTCATCACCGCCCTCGAACACCCGCGCACCGACCGCGCTTCCGCCGACCCGGATCTCAGCCTCGCCTCGGTCCCCGCCTGGACCCGCGCCGCACGCAGTTTCGTACTGGTTGCCTCCGTCTCCGCCGCCGGCGTCGCCACGGAGCCCATCTCCGCGCCCGCCGCCGGTGACGGCATGCGCGCCGTGCTGGCGCTCGTGACGCTGGTCGGCGGGGTGGGCGGTGGCGTGACCGGCGGCGCAGCCTTTGCGCTGTTCATCCCGGCCCTGACCGCGGCGGCTCGCGCCCCGCTCCCGCGGCGCCGCTCTGCGCCGCACGACCTTGCCGCACGCGTCGTCGTTGCGCTGTTCGCGCTCGCCGCCGCAGTCGCCGTGGGCCTCCTCATCCTCGAGAATGTCACCGCCTCGCCGTTTCAGCCGCGCCCCACCGTTGCCGACGCGCTCGTCGACGCCGCCTCCGCCGTGGGCGGTGCGGGCATCACCGCCGGCCTGGTCCGCACGCTCACGGACGAAAACCTCTCCAGCGGAATGCGCCAGCCCGTCGATTGGTATCCATACGCCGCCGCCTGGCTGATGCTCGCCATGCTGATCGGACGCGCCCTCCCCTTTGCCGTCCTTGCCGCGCGAGACTCCGAGGCATCACGCGGCGCGGCGGCCGAACCGTGGACATCGCCTTCTTCACCGCCTGCCGCTCCGAATGGACCCTGATCCAACCCCTGCTGCGCGCCGCCGCCCGGCTTGAGGACCTGCGTCCGCGACTGCTCGTCTCCGGCGCGCACCTGAGCCCGCGTCACGGCCACGGCATTGACGTCATCCGCGCCGCCGGATTCACGCCCGACGCCTGCATCCCTGCCTTGGCCGCCGACGCGCCCGATGGCGCACTCGACGTCGCCCGCGCCGCGGGCCGCATCACCCTGGGCCTGGCCGACGCGCTGCATCGACAGCCGCCGCGCTGGCTGGTGCTCGCGGGCGACCGTTACGAAGCGCTCGCCGCCGCCACCGCCGCCACCCTGCTGCGCATCCCCATCGCCCACGTTGGAGGCGGCGAAACCGACCTGGCTACCAACTGCGACGGCAACTTCCGCAACGCGCTCACCAAACTGGCGCAGCTCCACTGCGTCAGCCACTCCATCGCCGCCCAGCGCGTCGCCGCGCTGGGCGAAGAGCCGTGGCGCATCCGCACGGTCGGACTGCCGTCGCTCGACCCCCTCGTCCACGCCGCTCGCCGCGCGCCGCACCGGCCCCCCGATCTGCCCCCGCTCGACTTCGTGCTGGTCAGCTTCCTGCCCGTCACGCTTGCGCCGCAGCGCGCGCTCGACCACCTGCACGCGCTCATCGCCGCGCTGTCGCGGCTGGACGAACTCCACAAACTGGTCGTGCTCTCGAACGCCGACGTCGACGGCGACCGGCTCGATGCACACCTGCGGCGCTGGGCCGACGCGCGCCGCGATGTCACGCTGCACGCCGCCCTGCCGCCTGACCTCTACGCCGCCGCCTTGCGCCACGCACGCTGCTACATAGGCAACAGCTCCAGCGGCGTCATCGAGACGCCCGTGTTCGGCACCCCGGCCGTCCTGGTCGGGCAGCGCCAGCTCGGCCGCCCGCGTGCCGTCAACGCGATCGAAATGCCTGACCCCGCGCCCGACTCCCTGCTCGCCGCCATTCGCGACCAGATCCGCCACGGCCCGTACCACGGTGTCACCTCGCCCTATGGCGACGGCGACGCCGCGCCGCGCGTCCTGGCGGCCGTCCGCGAGCTCGACGGTCGCCCCGACCTTCTGACCAAGAGGCTTGTCGTTTCGGAGCCTGTGGCATGACCGTCGTCGGCCTCATCCCCGCCCGCGCGGGCTCGCGCCGCCTCCCCGGCAAGAACCTCGCGCTCCTCGACGGCCGCCCGCTCATCACCTACACCTGCGCCGCCGCACGCGACAGCCGCGTCCTCGACGCCGTCTTCGTCAACACCGACTGCCCCGAGATTGCCGCCGCGGCGCAACAGTCCGGCGTCGCCGTCCCGTTCCTGCGTCCGGAACGCCTCGCTCGCGACGACTCGACGACCGGCGACGCCAACCGGTTCTTCCTCGACGCGCTCGCGCAGCGCGGCCAGCGCTTCGACGCCGTCATGATCCTTCAGCCCACGTCACCTCTCCGCGGCGCGGTGGAAATCCGCGCCGCCTGGGCCCTCTACGAGGAGAACGCGCCCTGCGCCGTCGTCTCGGTTTCGCCTGCCGCCCCGGCAACCTGGTTCGGACGATTGCGCCGGGACGGCGGATTCGACCCGCTGCCGGGACGCGACACCATCCACCGTCTGAACGGCGCCATCTACATCTACGGCACCGACGACTACCGCCTCGAGCGCGAAGCCCCGCGCACGCTCGGCTACGTCATGCCCCCCGACCAGGGCATCGATATCGACACCCCGGAGGATCTCGCCCATGCAGAGCTTATCCTGCGAACTCGCCGATTCGCGGACGCAGCAACCTGACGCCTGGAGCCGCCGCCCCGGCGCAACCGTCCGCGCTTTTCCCAGCGAGCAGATGATCCGGCTCATCTGCCGCGCGCTTCCCGACCCCCAGGCCCGCGCGGGGCTGGCCGCCGTCGACATCGGCTGCGGCAACGGACGCAACGCCGTCGCGCTGGCGGCGCTGGGCTTTCGGCCCGTCATCGCCGTGGACCCCTCGGACGCACTCCTCGAACGCGCCACCACTGCCGCACGCCACGCCGCGCTCTCCATCGACGCGCGTCGCGGCGGACTTCCGAACCTCCCGCTCGATCCGTGCAGCGTCAATCTCGCCGTCTGCTGGGGTGTCCTCTACCTGGTCGGCAATGAGTCCTCCGTCGTCACCGCCCTGCGCGAAGTCGCGCGCGTCCTGCGGCCCGGCGGGCTGCTGGTCTCCGACTGGCGCACCGACACCGACCACCTGCGCCGCTTCGCCGACGAACGCCTGGACGAACGCACCTTCCGTCTCGCTTCGGCCGCCCCCCTCAATCTCGGTGGGGCGGTCTACTCCTTCTGGAACGAGGCCGGCGTCCGCTCCGTTCACAGCGCCGCGGGCTTCGAACTGCTGGATTTCCAGCGCGACGAAATCCACGAGGTGATCCAGGGGCCGCGATACTCCTGGTGGCAGACCTGCGCCCGGAGGGCCGAGTCGTGAGTCTCCCCGACGGCCCGGTCGCCGACCTCATCGCCGCTCGACCCCCGCGCCGCACGCTCGTCATCGCCGAGATCGGCGTCAACCACAACGGCTCGCTCGAACGCGCCCGGCACCTGCTTCACGCCGCCGCCGACGCCGGCGCGGACGCCGTCAAGCTTCAGCTCTTCGATCCGGCCGAGCTGTGCAGCCGGCTTCACCGCGGCGCCGAGCGCGCCATGCTCGAATCCTTCCGCCTGTCCGGTGCGCACCACGCCCAGCTCCGCGACCTTGCGCACGAGCTGCACCTGCCGCTGCTGGCTACCCCCTTCGACGAGCCCAGCCTCGCTCTCCTGCTCGCCCTCCAGGTTCCCGTCATCAAGCTCGGCTCCGGCGAAGTGACCCACACCCCGCTGCTCGCCGCCGCCGCTCGAACCCGGCGCCCCGTCATCCTCAGCACCGGCGGCTGCACCTCGGCCGATCTCCAGCGCGCCGTCGCCGCGCTCCGTGCCGCGGGCGCGCCGCACGTGAGTCTGCTGCACTGCGTCTCCGCCTATCCCCCGCCGGATGATCAGCTTCATCTCCGCGTGATCGTCACGCTTCGCGAGCGCTACCCCGACTGCACCGTCGGCTTCTCCGATCACACGCTCGGATCCGAGGCTGCGGTCGCCGCCGTCGCGCTCGGGGCGCGCATCCTCGAAAAGCACCTCACCCTCAACTGCGCCGACCCCGGCCCGGATCATGCCGCCAGCGCCGACCCGAGCGCCTTCGCCGGTCTCGTCCAATCAGTCCGGCGCGTCGAGGCCATGCTCGGGTCTCCGGAGAAGCGCATCCAGCCCTGTGAAGGACGCATCGGACGCAGCATCGTCGCCGCCCGCGATCTGCGCGCCGGACAGCTTCTGGTCCCCGAGGACCTCGCCTTCAAGCGCCCCGCCCTGGGCCTGCGCCCCTACGAAGCCGAGACGCTGGTGGGCCGCCGGCTCGCGCACGACATCCCCTGTGACGAATTCGTCACCCAGGCCGACCTGGTCCCTTCCTCGCCCGATCGGCAGCCTGCCCCCCGCGCGAACAGGCCGGCGGCATCCACGCCGTCCTGAACCGGGCCGCTCGGGCCCAGGAACGCCTCGATCGGGCGCCCTCACTCCCCGGGCAGCAGCCGCGCCGCGTTCCCCCAGTACATCCGCTCCAGCACCTCCGCCGGCAGCTCCACACCCGCCAGCATCGGCGGCGCGGCGTCCGGATCCTCGATCGGGCTCTCGCCCCGGTACCCCGTCTCCCACAGCATCTGGTGCGCCCAGTACCGGCTTGCGTAGTGTTCGAAACCGCCCTTCTCGTTCACTACCACGTCCGACCCGAACAGCACGCGCTCCGAGTTCCGCAACAGGAACGCCCGCACCGCGTCCGGCTGCCGCGCCACTTCGCGGACGATCCACTTCGTCGCGCTGCTGTCCACCACGAAGTTCGCGTGTCGGTCGAGCAACGCCTGCAACCGGTCCAGCTCCTCGACGCAACCGCCCATGTGGGCCCCGATCACCAGCCGGTCCGCGTTGTCCGCCAGGAACCGCTCCAGCGGGGGGTACTGGTCGGCCTTGGTCCCGAAACCCGCCGCGCCGTATCGGCCGGGCCACCACACGCTCGGGTCGCCCACGTGGACCATGAACTGGTAGCCCAGGGCCCGCGCTTCGGCCGCCACCTCGCGGATGAACGGGCTGTCCAGCGTGAGACCGTGCTTGTGCCGCATCGGCGGCGCCATCCAGAACTTGCACAGCCGCGCGCCCCTGGCACGGAACGCCGACAGGTCGTCGATCCACTGGCGCTGGAATTCGCCCGTGGACGCGAACTCGCGCCAGCGCGGAATCGCGATGAATTCCAGCCGCCCCGGGTACGCCGCCCGCAGTCCGTCCACGTCGGAAAGCGGCGACATCGATACCGTGCGCGTGATGCCGTACGTGTCGCACGCCTCGAAGTAGGGGCGCGACAGCTCCACGTCGCGCACGTGCGTGTGCACGTCGAGGATCGGCCCGGCGTGGCGCCGGGGGGGTGCCGCGCGATAATCCAGCCCCAGCCGATTGTCAGGCGACATCGTCGCTTCGTTCGACCTGTTCATGCGGGAATGATAGCTGCGTCGCGGTCGATGACCGCCGCGCCGCGCGGCGTTCGCGCGGGCCGAACCTCGCGGCTCACGACGATCCCGAGCGTGTCAACCATTCATACGCGTCGCGCAGCACGGACTCGTCATATCCCTCGCGCTCCAGGACGCGCAGCGCGTTGCGGGTCGTCGCCGGGCCCGCGTGCAGCCGGTAGTCGAAGACCATCCCGGTCGAGCCGAGGTCCTCGCGGAAGTGGAAGTTCTGTACGGTGTCCCCATCGGCCAGCGTCGTCAGCTCGCGGTCGTGCGTGGCCAGCAGGATCAGGCACCCGGCACGAGCCAGGTGCCGCACGACCGCCACGCTCGCGGCCGTCTGCTCGACCGAATTCGTGCCGCGGAACGGCTCGTCAATGAGCCCCAGGAGAACGGTGTCCGTCGAGCCGGCCGCCGCCCCCCCGACCCCGGCCGGCGCGCGGCTGTCGTCCTGCTCGGCCTTCAGCAGCCGCCGCAGGTGCCGCACTTCCGCCAGGAAGTAGCTTTCGCCGGCGGCCAGGCTGTCGCTGACCGTCAGGTCGGTCACGATCCGCGCCGGGCTCCAGGACATCTCGTCCGCGACCGCGACTGTGCCGATCTGGGCCAGCAGCGTGTTCACCCCAACCATGCGCAGCAGCGTGCTTTTGCCGGACATGTTCGAGCCGGTGATGATCCAGACGCGGCGGCGCCCGTCGAGCAGCACGTCGTTGGGCACGACGCGCTGCGGATCGATCAGGGGGTGACGACCGCCGCGGATCTCCAGCCCCACATCGTCCGCGATCCGCGGCAGGCAGGCGCACGGCTGCTCCGCGGCAAAGCACGCCAGGCTCAGCAGCATTTCCAGCTCGGCGATCGCCGCCAGCCCGGCCAGCAGCTCGGACCGGTGCGGCGCGACGACCCGGTTCAGGGCCGCGGCGACGTGCAGCTCGTACAGGCCCACTCCGTTGAGCAGCACCTGGATCGGACCCGCGCTCTCGGTCCAGGCGCAACGCCGCGCCAGCCGCGGGAGAACCTCGGGCCGCGCGACGGCGGCAAACGCCCGGCCAATCTCCGCCAGCGGGGCATGACCCGACAACTGCTCCGCCGCCAGCCGCGCCACCCGCGCGTACCGGCGGACGGCCCAGGTGGTTTCAGGCCAGGGCCGGATGACCTCGCGGACCGCGCCGCGCAGCGGAGCGAAGATCGCCGCGTTGACGATCAGCACGCCGAGCACGCCCCAGGCCCAGCCCGTCGCACCGCCCAGCGCCGCCACTCCGCAGGACACGAACACCACCGTGCTGAAGATCGACCAGACGCGCAGCGGCCCGACCGGCGCGCGAACGTGGAGCCCGCGCGCGCCGTCGACCGCGCGCGAAAACTCGCACAGGCGGCGGTCTTCGCCCCGCAGCCCCGCGCATGCGGCCAGAAGGTGCAGCCGCACGGACGTGTCGCCCGCCAGGCTGAGGACCGCGTCGCGGCGTGCCACGATGCGCTCCCGTTCCAGCAAGGGGTTGAGCAGTGCGTCGCGCAAGCGCCGCGCGCCGAGCGCACTCGAGGTCCGGTTCAACAGCCCGAACAGACCTACCGGCGGGGCAAACAGGTCAAGGTCGTCGCGCTCCTGCGCCGTAAGCGGCCATACCCGCCCGTCGTCGACGATGCGCGGCAGCTCCGGCTCGCCTTCGCCGCGCGGCCCGGGTGGCGCCTCGTCCCGGATGCGGACGACTGATCCGCCCATGCGGCGGGCCGATTCGTCGCACATCTGGACCAGGCGCTCGGCGTCGTCGAGCCGCTCGCGCAGCACCAGGTGCCGCCGGACCGTCCAGACGAACCCCGCCACGGCCGAGCCCAGCCACGCCAGCCCCGCGGTTTCCGCCAGCCCGAGCGAAATCCACCCGGCGCCGCCGGCCACGAACACCGCCAGGCGCGCCCAGGACGCGATCGCCTCGCGCCGCGCCGCGGTCCGCAGCTCGGCGCGCGCGCCGTCCGCGAACGATGCAAGCGCTGCGCGTGATTCCGGGATCCCGGCGTCCATCACGCGGATTTGACGCGTCGCGGGCGGCCAGCACAACTCCCGTGCTTCCGCGAAACTGACGCCGGAAGCCGCTTGGCGTACCATCACCCGCGCCATGCACGAGGGTCGACGCGAATCCCGCCTGTTCCGGCTCGCGACATACGTCGTGCTGATCCTGGGCGCGACGCCGATCCTCCTCCCGCTCTACTGGACCCTGTCGGCCAGCCTGAAGTCGCGCGAGCGCATCATGGCGACTCCACCGGACTGGCTCCCGGTGTTCGCGCGCGACACGCTGGCAGTCGACGGCCAGACCCTGCGCGTTTCGGTCTTCGATGACGGCTCGCTGGCGGGGACCGGCGTAGCGCGGGCCAAGATGATCGAGGACGCGCAGTACCGGTACGCGCTTCCCCTCGGTTCCCTGGAGCGCGTGTCGACCGAGAGCCACATGGCCGAGATCGGCGGCGTGCTGCGACGAGTCGAGCCGCGCGGCCCCACCGCGCCCGACGGCACGTTGGAAGTCGTGCTGGTCGGTTCGGCGGTCGAAGTCGCCGTCCCGATCGGGGTCGTCCAGCGCCGCGAGGAGACCGCCACGTTCTGGCCGGCGCTGGGCGTCGAGATTCGCGTCGAGTCGGATGGCGCGGCGAGCGCCGGACCCGCCGACCGCGTTGCCGCGGACCTCGTCCGGATCCACTGGCGCGAGGCGCCGCGCGTCGCCGTCGCGCCGTCGCGCGTCCGCGGCGCGGACGGCGTGCCCCGCGTCCGCTGGCGCGGGCACGACGTCCCGGTAGCGATCGTCGAACGCGTCGACGCGGCGAACGTCTGGATCGTCACGCCCGTCTGCCCGTCCGACGGCGTCCTTGTCCCGCGCCACGAACTGCGCCGCGAGTCGCGCGTGCGCTGGTTCGTCCCGCGCTCCGCCTGGCCGGAAGCGATGGATCACGCCGCGTCGCGCCCGGCCAGCGAGCCGAGCGCGTACGAGGTTCGCCCCCTGGCGCGCGACGAGGCCGCCGGTACCGTCGTGGTCGAGCGCCCGGACCTGCCGCGCACGGCGCGAATCCCTGCGCAGGCGTTGCAGACCTCGCGCCGCGACTTGTTCTACGCCACCGTCCTTGGCCAGCGTCGCGAAGTGCAGCCGCGCGCCGACGCGTTGCCCGACAACCCCGCCGCGCCGGTGAGCCTCTACGTCCCCGGCACGATCACGATCGCCGCGGACCGCGTGCAGTCGGAGCGCCGACTCGAGCCGCGCTGGGCCAACTTCTCCGAAGCCTGGCGCGAGCAGACTTTCGATCTGTACGCGGTGAACACGCTGTTCATCGCCGCCCTGGTCGTCCTCGGCACGGTGCTGAGCTGCGGGCTGGTCGGGTACGCGTTCGCGCGGCTGGAGTTCCGCGGCCGCGACACGCTGTTCCTGCTGGTCCTGGCCACGATGATGGTGCCGGCCCAGGTCACCAGCATTCCGACGTTCGTGCTGTTCGTGAAGCTGGGCTGGATCGACACCTATCTGCCGCTGATCGTCCCGCACTTCCTCGCGTTCTCGGCGTTCTTCGTCTTCCTGTTCCGGCAGTACATGCTCACCATTCCCCGCGACCTGGAGGACTCCGCCCGCATCGACGGCTGCGGCCCGCTTCAGACCTGGTGGCTCATCATGATGCCCCTCTCGCGCCCCATCGTCGTCACGACCGCGGTCTTCGCGTTCATCGGCGTCTGGAATGACTTCCTGGCGCCGCTGCTGTACATCAACTCCGACGAGAAACAGACCGTCGCCCTGGGCTTGCAGAGCTTCAAGTCCGCCTACGCCGACTTCGAGCCGCAACTGCTCATGGCCGCCACCGTGATGATGATCATCCCGGCCGTGGTGCTCTTCTTCTTCGCGCAGCGTGCGTTCATCCGCGGCGTCGTCGTGACCGGTGTCAAGGGGTAGCGCCGCCCGCCGGAAACGCCAGCCGATACACCACCCCGTAGGTCCCGTCGCTCACCGCGGATCGGAACACCTCCGTCATCGCCACCCCCCGCCCGTCGCCCAGGTGCGCCCGCCAGAAGTCCGGCGTCTCGACCGGCACGTGGTCGGCGAAGTAGTCCACCCCGCGTTCGCGCAGGTACGCAATCAGCCGCGCTTGGTACTCCGCGGGACGGTCGTACGACGCGCGCAGCACCTCGTCGAAGTAGCGCGGGGAATTGACCAGTCCGTCCAGGTTGATGACTGCGCGCCCCGAGAAGTACCCCAGGATTCCCGCGTTGAACGCCGCCACCCGCGCGTCGATCGGCGTATGCTCGCGCAGCCACCGCGCCGCCGAATACCACGCCACGTACCCGTGCTCCTTCTCCAGCCACGCCTGCCGGTCACCGTGCGCCCGCGACGCGTACGCCACAAACCCGACCATCCCCGCTGCGCACAGCGCTGCCGTCCAGGGTCGTCTGCCAAGCCCGACGCGCCCCAGCACGTACCCCAGCATGAGCACTTGCGCGATCGAGAAGGTGACCGGATACCAATACGCCAGCAGGCTGCTCTGATAGCCGTACACGTGCTTGTTGAGCAGCAGCAGCGCCGCGGCACTGAACGCGAACCATGACAGCAGCGCCAACCCGGCCGGCTCACGCGCACGGCGCCGATGGCGCATCACGCCGTACGCCGCATACACCGCGATCGAGAGTCCGGCGCCTCCCAGCACCAGCCCGTTGGTTCCCAGGTAGTACGAACGATAGCCCGCGTCCAGCGCGTCCGCGGCGCGGTCCAGCGGCGCGGCACCCAGCACCCGGGCGCAGCTCCCATCGAAGTTGTACACGCTTGGGAAGTCGAGCACCGCCAGCAGCGACGGCCGCGGTGCGCCCGCGGCACGAAGCGCCTTGATCTGGCCGGAAACCGGCAGCCACACGCCCGTGTACGCGTAGGCCAAAGCCAGGTACGCCGCGACCGGAAGCAGCGCGGCGGCGCTCAGCGCCGTGACTCGCACCCATCGGGCGCGGATCCAGAGCAGGGCCGACCCGACGCCCAGCGCGACCGCGTGAGCCGCGCCACCGTCAAGCCGGCTCAGCGCGAGCGCCGCCAGCACCAGCCCGTAGCCCACCCAGCCGGCGGCCGAGCCCGAGCCTGGCACCGTCCCGCCGCCTCCTCCGCTTCCGCGGTCGGCCCCACTCGCCCCCGGCCGATCCGCGGACCGCCCATCCGCGTCGCAGCCGCAGCGCGCCAGACCGCACCGCAGCGCCCACACCGCGAGCAGCACGAACAGCGGCGTCTCCAGCCCGTTGAGGATCGACTTGTAGAAGTAGTTGTCGAGGCCGAAGAACGCCGCCAGGCACCACGCCACGCCGCGCGCCCCCTGGGTCACGATCAGCAGAACCTGGTAGAGCACGACGGCGCTGGCGAGGAACAGCGCGTACTGAAGGACGAATGCCGCGCGGACGAACGTCTCGGGATCGTCCGACCACGCGCACAGCGGCTGGAGAATCAGCACCCACAGCGGGTGGAAACCGTTGGTCGGCTCGATGCCGTCGAACGTGAAGGGCTTCCCGGCGAACAGGTTCGACGCGATCTTCGAGTAGTACTGCGCGTCGTCCTCGTGGTGCAGCGCGAAGCCGCGCCCCGACACGGACAGGTAGTACGACGTCTGCGCCAGGATCAGGCCCGGCAGCGCCGCGGTCCACAGCACGCTGGACCAGCGCCCCACCGCCGCCTGTACGCGCACCGCGATCTTCCCGCCGCGCGCCGGCTCGTCCACTGTGCCGCGCGCCGCGCCTACGCGCAGCCGCGCCGGCAGGGTCCGATTCATGGACATGGGTTCACCAGCCAGTACGGCCGATGGCTTCAGGACGGAAAGCCGCCGCGGGTGCCTGCATCGCACCCACGGGCGGCCTCGCGCCGGTCGTTCTCACGACTCTCCCTCCAGCGCCGTCCGCGCCGGCCGCTCTCGCGCGATCCCGCTCCGCTAGGATGCACTGTGCGGCGCGGCCGCGGGCGTGACGGATGTCGAAGGAACACGACCGATCGCAGTTGTGGCTCGTGCCGATCGAGGGCACGTCGGCGCACGACTTCGTCGCCGAAGTCGCATTCTGCATTCGCCACGTCGAGCCGCTCACCTACACCGTCCCCGAGCCGCTGCGGCACCGCGTCCGCCCCGGGGTCTGGGTCCGCGCGCCGCTCGGCCGCGGGCGGCGACTGGCGGAGGGCGTGTGCGTCTCCGTCTCGTCGCGACCGTTCGACCACGCGTTGCGGCCCATCGTGGAAATCGTCCAGGAAGAGACGTGGCTCACGCCCGGGCTGATCGACCTGGGCGTCTGGGCCGGGTACTACTACCACTGCCCGACCGGGCGCGTGTTGCGGGCCATGTTCCCGCTCTCCGTGGCGGAGCGCGCACCCACGCGGCGCGTCGCCTGCCTTCGCCTGACCGGCGCGGCGCCGGACGCGCCCCTGCCTGCCGCGCAGCAGCGGTTGGTGGACGCGTTGCGCGCCGCGCCCGACGCATCGCAATCCGAAGCCTTGCGCGCCGCGCGCGTGTCGCCCGCGACGGCGGCGACGCTGCGCAAGCGCGGACTGGTCGAGCGTTTCGCCCGCGACGATCCCGTTCCGCCCGACGACCCGCCCCCCACGCGCGACCTGGACGCAGCCGAGGACCGCTTCGAGCTGAACGCGTCCCAGGCCGCCGCCGCCGCCGCGATCGCCCGGGCCGCCGCGACCGAGCGCGCCTTTCACGTGTTCCTGCTCTTCGGCGTGCCCGGCAGCGGCAAGACCGAAGTCTACGTACGCGCGGCGCGGGCCGTGCTGGACACCGGCCGGCAGGCGATCATCATCGTCCCGGAGATCGCGCTGGCCACGCAGCTCGTCCAGCGGCTCGCGCGGCGCTTCGACCGCGTGGCCGTGCTCCACAGCCGGCTCACTCCGCGGGCCCGGTCCGCCGCCCTGCGCGCCATCGCGCAGGGGCGTGTCGACGTGGTGCTCGGCACGCGAACGGCAGCCTTCGCGCCGTGCCCGCGACCCGGGATCATCATCGTCGACGAGGAGCAGGATTCGAGCCTCAAGAACCAGGCCGCGCCGCGCTATCACGCGCGCGACCTGGCCATCAAGCGTGGACAACTCGAAGGCTTCCCGGTCGTCCTGGGTACCGCCACCCCGGCGCTGGAGAGCTGGCACAATGCGCACACCCTGCCGCATTGGTCCACGCTGCATCTGCCGGAGCGCGTGGCCGGGGCGCGCCCGCCCGACGTGCAGGTTGTGCCCATGCACGACCGCGAAGAGGCCTGGCGTCGCGACGCGCCGCCGCCCGCCGCCGCTCGCTCCTCCGCCGGCGCGTTTCCCGCGCCGCCGCGTGCCGACGAGCTGCCGCGGCTGATCTCGCCCGAGCTTGCCGCCGCCATCGACGCCGCGCTCCGCGAGAGCGAACAGGTCGTGCTGCTGCACAATCGCCGCGGGTACGCCTATCACCTGCGCTGCCAGGCGTGCGGGCTGGTGGTGCGCTGCATCCGCTGCGGCTGCCCGATGGTCCTGCATCGCGCCGGGAACACACTCAAGTGCCACATCTGCGGTCAGCGTGTGCCGGTGCCCGCCTGCTGCGTGGACGACACCTGCGGCGGCCCGCTGTGGCGCGGCGGGCTGGCGATCCAGCGCCTCGAAGAGGAGTTGGCGCGTCGGTTCCCGACGGCGCGCGTCCTGCGACTCGACAGCGACGCCATGCGCCGCCGCGAGGACTACGCCGCCGCGCTGGAGCGCTTCGAACGGCGCGAGGCGGACGTGCTGATTGGGACGCAGATGGTCGCCAAGGGGCTGGACTTTCCGGGAGTCCGACTGGTGGGCGTGATCGAGGCGGACGCCGGGCTCTGGCTGCCCGACTTCCGCGCCGCGGAGCGGACGTACCAGCTCGTGGCACAAGTCGTGGGCCGCGCCGGTCGGCGCGCCGGCGGATCGCTGGCGGTCGTGCAGGCGGCGGATGCGGCCCTGCCCGCCATCCGCTACGCGGTGCGCTCGGATTTCGCGGCGTTCGCCGCGGGCGAGATGTCGCAGCGCCAGGCGCACTTCTACCCGCCCTTCGCGCGCATCGTGCGCCTGGTCTGCGCCGACGCCCGTCCCGGACGGGCGCGCGACGAGGCCCGCCGCCTCGCAGGCGCGCTGCGCGACGTCGCCGGACGAGTCCACGCCGAGCTGCGCGTCGGCGACGCCGAGGCCTGCCTCGCGGCCCGTCTGCGCGACCTGGTGCGCTACCAGGTCGTCTGCCGCGGTCCGCGGGACGGGAGCCTCCAGCGCCTGCTCCAGGACGCTGCCCGGCAGAAGCTGCTGCGCCCGCGGGTGACGCGGCTGGTGATCGACGTCGACCCGGTCTCGTTGTACTGAGGCCCCGGCGTCGCGCCGAGGCGCCGGGGTGGACCCATAACCGCGCGACTTATCGGTACTTGAAATTCACGGGTACCAAGAATCTCTGTTGATTTCGCGCCCCGGGCGACGTAGGATGGGACCCGAGGATCGACGCTCAATTCGGGCGTCAGGGCAGGACGGTGCCTGAAGCGAAGTTCGGCGGCGCGATGCGTATGGCGCCGCGGCAGGTCGCGTCCGGGGTTCACCGTGACCAGCAGGTGGTGTGCCGGATCGCCGCGCTCGCCGCGGACACCGATCCCGCGTCGAATTGCAGACCGCGCCGGACAGTCCCGCCCTCAACGTTGGAGAGGAGTGCCTATGAATCGAATCTGCATCGGCCTTGCGGCGCTGGCCCTCAGCGCCTCGCTGGCGGCCGCCGACGTCGTTCACTTCGACAGCTTCGGCGCCGGCTCGTCGCCGCACCCGCGGCTGGTCGGCGCCGGCGGCGGCCGCGGCGGTGAATTCGTCGTCACCGCCGACAGCCTCGGCACGTTCAAGACCTTCTGCCTCGAACTGACCGAGCACGTGTCCATCGGCGGATCCTACAACTACTCGTTGCAGACCTACGCCGACCACGGCAGCGAGCCCGAGAACGACCCGCTCGATGTGCGCTCCGCCTGGCTGTACCTGCACTATCGCGACGGAACGCTCGACGACCTCGTCGACGGCTACAACTACGGCAGCAACGCGTCGGCCAACGCGCTTCAGGAGGCGTTCTGGGTCATCGAGGACGAGCCGCTCGCCGGCGTCACCTCCCCACTCGCGCAGGACCTGATCGACGCGGCCGCCGTCGGCTCCTTCGGCTGGTCGCACCTGCACGGCGTGCGGGTCATGGTGCTCACGGACGACCAGGGTCGTAACTACCAGGATCAGCTCGGCGTCATTCCCGCGCCCGGCGCGGCCCTTCTGGGCATCGTCGGTTTGACGCTCGTTCGCCGCCTGCGGCGGATTGCATAGCGGCTGACGCGCATCCGACGGCAATCTTCGAGGCGACCGAGCCGATCCGGGCGGTCGCCTCTTCCTTTGGGTCCGGCCGCCCGGCGGGCAGGCGCCGCGACGCGGCCTTGCTTCCCCATGGCCCGCCCATCTGCCCCCGGTTGCTGTCCGAACGGCGCAGTTCGCCACTATGATCCAGGTGCATGTACCTGGTCGCCCTGACAATTGCCTCGCTGCTCCTGACGTTCGACCGCCCGTTGCGCCCCTGGGTCGACGACCCGATCAACCTGGCTCTCGCGGTCTCCGCAGCCGCGCTTCTCCCCGCTCTCCTGGCGCGGTTCGTCGCCGTCCGGTGCGTGCGGGCGATCGAGGCTCATCCCGAAGACCCTTCCCTGGGCCAGGCGCGCCTCGGCTCCGGTATGGCGCTCGTGCAGTGGCTCATGGCCGCACTCCAAAGCGCGCTGCTGCTCGCCACCGGTTGGCTGGACGTCATCGCCGCCATCCCGTTCATCGGCCGCTGGGTGCTGGTTCCGTCGCTCGTGGCGTCTCTGCCGTTCCTCGTCTCGGCCGTGCTGGTCTGGAGCGCGGTCTACCCCGCGGACCGGGCCATTCGGCAGATCGCGCTGGAAGTGTTCCTCTTCCGCGGCAAGCCTGTGCGCCCGGTTTGGCGCCTGATCGACTACGTCGTCTTCAACCTGCGCCACCAGGTGCTGTTCGTCATGGTGCCGATGTTCCTGATCATCGCCGCCCGCGACCTGCTCGAACGCAACCGGCTCGCGCTGGAGCGCGTGCTGCCCGATGGTTACCTGACCGACCTGCTGCTCGGCGCCGCGACCATCGTGGTCGCGATCATTGCGCCGTCGCTCCTGCGCCACATCTGGCTGACGCAGCGCCTGCCCGACGGCCCGCTGCGCGACCGCCTGCGGATGCTGTGCCGCAAGCTGCGACTCCGCTGCCGGGAGATCCTGGTGTGGCGCACCGGCGGGATGCTCGTCAACGCCGCCGTGATGGGCGTGCTGGCGCCGTTCCGCTACGTGATGATCACCGACGGCATGCTGGAGCAGCTTGAGGATCGCAAGATCGAGGCGGTCTTTGGTCACGAGGCCGGACACGTCAAGCGGCACCATATCCTCTTCTTCCTGCTCTTTGCCGGCGTCAGCGGCTGCCTGGCCACCATCTTCTCGATCCGCGCCGCCCGCCTCGACCCGATCGCCTACAACATCGCCTGCGGCGGACTGGTCTTGGTGCTGGGCGTGAAGTGGCTCCTGGGCTTCGGATGGCTGTCGCGGCGCTTCGAACGACAGGCCGACATTTTCGGCGTACGCACGCTGGCGCTGCTCGGACAACCGTGCGCGCTTCCCTGCGCGGTGCACGGCTCGCAGCCGGACGCGGCCAACGCCGCAGCGGCGGCTCCTCGCGGAGGACTGGCAGGCGCCGCCGCCACCGCCGGCATGGAGCTCGTCTCGGCCGCCCGGGCGGATCCGCGCGGCGATCCGCTGTGCAGCACCGCCGCCCACATCTTCGGCGACACGCTCCACGACGTGGCGCGGCTCAACGGGATTCCACCCGAGGGCCGCAGCTTTCGCCACGGCTCGATCGCCTCCCGTTCGCGCGTGCTTCAGGCCCTGGCGCTCGACCCGCTGGCCGCGGCGCGCTTTGAGCGCGAAGTATCGTGGATCAAGGCGGGCATTCTCCTCGCGGCAACGGCGGTAGGCTTCTGGTGCGCGTACGAACTGAAGTTGTGGCGCCTGGTCTCGTGGATCTGGCACGAGGCGTGGACCCGGGGCGTCGGAACCGCCTGAGCGGGGATTGTCGTTGATTCGCCGGGGGTGGATCGCTACGCTTCGGGAAGGGTTCGCCGCGCGGCTTGCGGAGCGTTGTTGTTCGGCGCGCAGAGCGCGTCGGTTCGGCGGTCGGCGGCGTCCCAGTACCCGGCGAGGCACCCATGCTTATCGGACTTGGGTTGATCGTGGCACTGCGCTCCGTGGCCTTGGACGCGGATCGGCTCGCTCTGCCCGGCGCCGACTTTCAGCGTTACGAGTTCCGCGCCAACACGTTCTCTCCCAGCGCGCAAGAGCAGGTCGCGCTGGCACTGACTCCCGACGGTAGCGCAGTCGCCGTCTGGGCCAGTCGCCGCCAGGAGTCGGGCGACTACGGCATCTACGCGCAGCGCTTCGATCGCGACGGCCGCGCCGTGGGCCGCGAAACCCGCGCCAACGTCTGGACCGCGAGCCACCAGATGTCGCCCGCCATTGCCTCGGACGCCGCCGGTGGCGTCTGGATCACCTGGCAGTCCTGGCGGCAGGACGGCCACCGCGGCGCGATCATCGCCCGCCATTTCGACGCCGACCTGGTCGGCGGCGACGAACTCTGCGTCAACCTCGCGGCGCCCGGCGAATCGGTCCCCGGCCTGGGCGACCAGCGCGAACCCGCGATCTGCGTTTCCTCCGACGGCACCGTGCTGGTTACCTGGACGTCCGAGCTGCCGAACCGAGGCCCCGCGCGAGTCTACGGGCGCCTGATTGCCGGTGACGGCGTGCCGCGCGGCGCGCCCTTCGCCCTCTCGGTCGAGCGGCCCGGCCGCGCCGAGTCCCTGGCCAGCGGCGCCTTCACCGCGGATGGCGGCTTCGCGACCGTGTACGCGGTTCGCAGCGCGTCGAAGGGCGATCCACAGGGCATTCGCATGCGGCGCTTCGACGCCGCGGGCCGCCCGATCGGCGACGAGATCGACGTGTGCGGCGCGGTGCGCCAGAGCCAGGTCGAGCCCACGGTTGCGGCGCTGCCCGACGGATACCTGGTTGCATGGCTGGACAGCGAAAGCGACGGGGACGACTACGGCGTGCTGGCGCGGCGGTTCGCGCTGGACGGGACGCCGCGCGGGGAGGCGTTCGTGGTCAACGGTACCCGCACCGGACCGCAGAATGCCGCCGCCATTGCCGTCGCTCCGGACGGGGAGTTCGCGATCGCGTGGAACTCGCGCGACGGCGACAAGAGCGGCATCTTCGCGCGCCGCTTCGCTGCCGACGGCGCGCCCGCCGGCGGCGAATTCCGGGTGACGCGCGCCGTCGCCGGACGCCAGGCGCTGTGCCCCGCCGCCGGCACCACCCGGCTGGCGCTGCGCGCCGACGGGCGGCTGGTAGCCGCCTGGAGCGGCGACGCCGGCTGCGGCGACTCCAGCAGCGCCAACCTGACCGTCGTGTCGCCGCAGCCTCTGGGCGACTGCGTCCGCGGCGTGACCCCTGAGATGATCCGCGCCCTGGCCGATTCGCGGTCGCGCGCGGACGGCGCCGACCGCGCGACTGCCGAGCCGCACCGCCCGCCGACCTTTGACCCGCTGGACGTCGACCACGCCGAGCGCGAGTTCGCGGCGACCGCGGAAGGCGATATCGGGTTTACCGCGATCGTCAGCACCGGCTGGACGCCGCCCGATCCGCATCTGGCGGTCGGCCCCAACCACGTGGTGGTGATGACCAACGGTGCCATCGCGTTCTTCACCAAGGCCGGTGGGCTCGACTTTCAGGACCAGATCGAAGGCGCCGGCGGGTTCTGGGGCGAGAAGGGCGCGTCCGGGTTCGTCTTTGATCCCGAGGTGCTTTACGACGAGTTGTCCGGGCGCTTCTTCGCCATGGCCGCCGAGGGCTTCGCGCCCGGCAACAAGTCCTACGTGCTGATCGCCGTGTCGGACGATTCGGACCCCAACGGGACCTGGCACAAGTACCGCTTCGAGACCACCGGCACTTCGGGCGACCTGTTCGACTCGCCCAACATCGCCGTGGATGCGAACGTGGTCTACATCACCGGCGACGGGTTCCCGTCCGGCCCGGGCACCTATCCGGTCTATACCTTCGACAAACCGTCGCTCCTGGCGGGCAACCCCCCGGCGACGCAGAAGCAGGTCCTGCTGTCCACCAGCACGCAGTCGGCCGGCATCCCGCCCGTCTCCTACGACAATCCGCCGGCGCTTTACATGATCGAGCACAAGGAGTCGGCATCCAACACCTCCGTGCGACTGATCGCGCTGACCGACCCGTTGGGCACGCCGACGTTCACGACCTTCACGCTGACCGTGCCGACCTATGGTCCCCCGGAAGACGCCCCGCAGAAGGGCACGTCGGTGCGTCCCGAGTCCTTCGACGCGCGCTTCTGGTCCGCCGCGTACCGCAAGGGCCACCTCTGGGCCACGCACCACGTCAATTCCTCGCGCGTCCGCGCCCGCTGGTACCAGGTCGCCATGAACGGCTGGCCTGTCTCGGGACAGAACCCCGCGCTGGTCCAGTCGGGCGAGATCGACCCAGGCGGGACGATCCGCACGTTCTTCTCCTCCATCACCGTGACGCCCAGCGGCCGCGCCGCCATGACCTTCTCCCATAGCTCGCCCACCGAGTTCATCTCGATGGCCACCGCGTTCCGCTACGCCGACGACCCGGCCGGCACCTTCCAGCCGCTGGTCATCCGCAAGACCAGCACGGCGGGCGACTCCAGCGGCCGCTGGGGCGACTACTCGTCGGTGCAGGTCGATCCGAACCACGTGACGTTCTGGGCGCACCACGAGTATTCAGAGGGCGGAAGCTGGCGCACCTGGGTGCAGGGCTTCACCCCGCCGCTGGTCCCCGGCGACGCCAACTGCGACGGGAGCATCAACGGCATGGACATCGCCGCGTTCGTGCTGGCCCTGACCGATCCGACCGAATACGGGAACCAGTACCCGGACTGCAGCCTGTCCCAGGCCGACATGAACGACGACGGGTCCGTGAACGGTCAGGACATCGAGGGTTTCGTGGCGGCGCTGGGCGGGTAGCCCCCCGCGAGACGGCCAACACGAGCTGGGACTACATCCGCTCCGGCGTCATCCCCGACGACCTTGGGTCGGCCGACGTGAACCGCGACGGATCGGCGCAGCGGTCGGGTATCGCGGCCAGGCGGCTATTCGCCGCTCGCGCCTGAATTGCGCGGCGCGTCAAACAGCGTGCTGCGCGGCACGTCCAGCCGGGCGTTGTCCGGGTCGGCCAGGATGCGCGGCAGGTCGTCGACACGGACGCGCTTGTGCATCCTCTCGTTGATCATCATGCAGGGCGCGTGGTCGCAGGCCGCCAAGCACTCCTCCGTCGCCAGCGAGTAGCGCCCGTCGGCGGTCGTGCCGTGCTCGTGTACGTCCAGCGTGCGCTCGATGGCGTCCTGGAGCGCTTCCTGACCCATGAGCTGGCACGTGAGCGAGCGGCAAACGGTGATGACCTTGCGCCCCTTGGGGTGCGTCCAGAAGTGCGTGTAGAAGGTGACCACGTCCATCACCGCCGCGGGGGCGATCTCCAGCAGCGCGGCGATCTCCTCCATCGCGGTCAGCGAGACGTAGCCGATCTCGTCCTGCGCGATGTGCAGCGCCGGCAGCACCACCGCGCGCCGCGTGGCATAGCGCGGAAAGAAGCTGCGGATCTTCTCCTTGGCGGCGTCGCTGAGCCCGGGGCCGCGCTGGTCGTCGGGCACTCGGTTGCGGTCGATGGCGGTCCAGGTCACGCGAGGCTCCGATCCGGGCGGCGCGGTGTCAGGCGGCGCCGGCCTGAATCACCTCGGAGGCCCGCCGCCGCGGCAGGCTGACGAAGGAAAGAGCATACAGCGCCAGGCCGACCAGATACAGGTTGCGAAAGCCCAGTGCCATCGAGCTGTATTCGCACAGGCCGCCCAGGATCGCCCCCAGCAGGTTGCTGGAGAAGACGCGCGGCAGCGAAGCGGCCTGCCGCAGCGACGTGGCGAAGATCACCCCCGCAAAGAAGAGCGGCAGCACCAGCAATCCGGTCGCCGTCGCCGCCGCCGCCCACCAGCCCCACCCCAGCAGCATGTCCAGCCGCACGAAGTACCCGGCCAGCAGGCACGCCGCGAGCAGCGCGTAGTGCACGGCGCGGTTCTGGCGCGGCACGAGCGTGACGAACAGGTTGGCCAGCAGGATCAGCAGCAGGATGGCGGCGATGACGACGCTGCTGACGATCCACGTGGTGCCGTACAGCAGCGCCAGTTCGGTGATTCCCTTGGTCTCGATGAGCAGGAACGCGCCGCCCAGGAAGAAGAAGTGCGGGCTCACGCCGGTCACGCGCCCCGAACCTGCCAGGACCCAGCCGGCGGAGATGAGCGCCAGCATGCCGACCATGATGAAATAGGCGCGCGGCAGGTTGCTCCACGTCCGTCCGGGCCAGTGCGGCGACGTGTGGGCCGGAAGGTAGAGGAAGGGCCAGTCGTCGGTGGCCGGGGCGACGTGAGCGGTCACGTCGATGGTCGTCTCCTGGATCGACGGCGACGCCGCCAGGGCGGCCTGCACGTCGCGCGTGGCCCCCGCACCGGCGATGAACATCGTTCCGTCGTCGTAACCCAGGCTGAAGGCCCGCGGCGCGCGACCGAACGCGTCGATCAGCATCTCGTGCAACCGCGTGGAGAGCTCCCCGCCCCGGCCCGTGGCGAAGGAGAGTGCGAGGGTGCCGTCGGCGGTGAGCAGCCGCCGCGCGTCGCGCAGCGACTCCTGCGTGTAGACGAAATTGTCGAGTCGCACCGCGGACATGCCCGACAGCAGCGTGTGCGAGTCGAGCAGTCCGAAGACGATCAGGTCGTAGCGCGCCGCGGGGCAGCGGCGCATGAAGGCGCGCGCGTCGTCGACGTACACGCGGACGCGCGGGTCGTCGTAGGGCCGCTCGGCGTGGTGCCGCCGGCCCAGCGCCAGAATCGCCGGGTCGATCTCCACCGCGTCCACCTGCCCCGCGCCGCACCGCAATGCGGCGGCCACGTCGTTGCCCCCGCCGGCGCCCACCACCAATACGCGCTTCGGCGACGGCGCCAGCGCATAGGGCAGCTCGTACGCGGCGGCCATCTCCTTCAGGCGCGGGAAGCGCTCCCCGTGTGCCGCCACGAAGTCGCGCGCCAGGTTCGCGGTGCGCAGGTGATACGCCTTGTTGGCGCTGATCAGCACGCCGGTGTCCAGGCTGCGCCCGCCGCCGCTGACCGCCTCGCGCGTGATCTCCAGCCGCTGGTAGGGCGAGTACAGGTCCTGCGTGTCGCGCTTGAAGTTCACGCCCGCCGCCGAGAGCGTGACCAGCAGCGCCGTGCCCGCCAGCGCGGCGCCGCGTCTCTCCAGGCGCAGCAGGTACAGGATGCACACGCCGGCCAGTCCGAACCACGCCACCGGTGCGAGCCAGAGATAGGACGCCGCGCCGAACAGCACGACCCCCGCCAGGCTGCCCAGGATGTTGATCGTGTAAGCGCGGATCGGCGCCATGCCGCGCATCAGCCGCCCGGTGACCTGGCCCAGCGGAATGAAGATCAGGATCGTGCTGACGAACAGCGCCGCGAAGAAGCCGTAGAACATGCCGGCCTGGACCCAGAACCGCGTCTGGTCGGCCTGCGGCGAGGACCAGTCCCAGTCCGCCTGCGCGACGCCCCACACCCACTCCCCGCCGGGATGCCGCAGGAGCGCGTCGGCGCCGCGCGCGTCCATGACCGCGATGAGCACCACCTGGACCGCCAGAACGAGCGGACACACCGCCAGCGACAACCGCGGGCGATCCGCTGCGGCGAACCCAAGCCCCAGCCCCAGGAACGCGGCCAGCAGCGTCACGTTCTTGAAGTAGGATGCGGCGACGATCTCCGTACCGTGCCAGCGGATCAGCAGCACTTCGAGGAACAGCCCGACCAGGCTCGCCACGAACAGGTCGCGCACCCGCGCGCCGGGTTCGAGCGCGTCAACCCGCGCCGCGTATTCCGACATTCCGGCCGCCAGCCGCGCTTCCATCCGCGGTTGCGCCCAGAGGCCGATCAGCCCGCACACCACGAGCGCCATCCCCGCGTACGCCGCCGTCGTGCGGTGCCCCTCGTCACGCCACAGCGCCGACAGCGTCGGGCCCGCGCCCGCAGCGTTCGCGGTCGCCGGCTGCGTCGCGGCCGACGGCGCGCGGCCGCCGTCCGTCGAGGGTGCGGAGTCCGAACTCGGGGCCGCCAGCAGGAACCCGGTGCCCCAGGCGGCGCTCAGCAGACCGAGTGCCAGCGTCCCGAGCAGGGCCAGTCGCGCCATCCAGCGCCCCGCGCGCGGCGGCGGCAGGTGCGGCGGCTCGTCGGCCGCAGCCGGGAACGGGCTCTCGGAGCTGTCGGCGATGGGCATCGGTCGCGGGGTCCCGGACGGTTACTCGACGCAGGTCACGCAGTCGATCTCGACCCGCGCGCCGGGAGCGACCAGCTCCTTGACGATCACCGTCGATCGGGCCGGCGGGTGCTTCGGAAAGTACTCAACGTACACCTTGTTGAACGCGGCGAAGTCGCTGGCTTCGGTCAGGAACACGCCGCATTTCAGCACGAGCTCCAGCCGCGAGCCGGACGCCTCCACCGATGCCTTCAGATTTTCCAGGGCCTGCCGCGCCTGCGGCTCGAAGTCGGTCGAGACGAGATCGCGCGTGCCCGGCTTCTGGCCCAACACGCCCGCGACCCAGACGACCTTGTCGAGCTTCACCGCGCGCGAGAACGTCGGGTATGGGCTGCCGCCGATGACCTCGCGGCCCCCGGGGAACGCCGCCACGGTCGCGTTCGCCGCCACCGGGTCGCGCGGGACCGCCGAGGCGACGCCGGTGGCAGCGATTCCGGCGGCGGATCCCGCCAGCAGCAGATCGCGGCGTGAGTGGGTCTGATTCATGGTCCGACTCCGCGGAAGTTGCTTCAGAGGTCGTTCGCGAGTCCGGGATGCTAACCGGGCGCGAGCGACGGCAACACAGGTCGGGCCCCCGCCGCGTTGACATGGACAAACCGGGCTGGTCGCCGGCGCCGTTGCGCTGTGCGACTTGCGCATGCGCCGGTGCCGCGCGCGGACATTTTCTGACCGACGACTCCTGCGGCGCGCGTCTTGCTGATAAAATCGGAGCCGTGCGCGCGTGCGGCGCAGCGCCGGGAGCGGTCACGGCGCTGCGCCTGACAGTGCCGCACGAATCCACGGAACGCTTGCCCAGGGACACCCCGTAGTCCAAGGAGCTCGTATGCCACGCTTGCTTTCCTGTGCGCTGTGTCTGCTGGCAACCGTGCCGGCTCTGGCCGACGTCAAGCCCCACGCCGGCATGCTTCGCTATCCCGACGTCAGCGCCTCGCACGTCGCGTTCGTCTACGCCAACGACATCTGGATCGCGCCGCGCACGGGCGGCGTCGCCACGCCCCTCGCCAGCCCGCCGGGATCCGAGCAGTTCCCGCGCTTCAGCGCCGACGGCAAGACCATCGCCTTCGTCGGCAACTACGACGGTAACCGCGACCTCTACACGATCTCGATCGACGGTGGCGTACCTGTACGCGTCACGCATCATCCCGCCGCCGAGACGCTCTGCGACTGGACGCCCGATGGCCGGCTGCTGTTCTTCTACAACGGGCAGGCCGGGCTCCAGCGGCAGGTGCAGCTCTTCACGACCGCCGCCGCCGGCGGGCTCCCCGAGCAGCTCCCCGTTCCCTACGGCGCCTTTGGCAGCATCAGTCCCGACGGGGCCTGGCTGGCCTACACGCCGCACACCATCGACTTCCGCACCTGGAAGCGCTACCGCGGCGGCATGGCCACCGACATCTGGCTTTTCAACCTCAAGGACCACTCGTCGAAACGCATCACCGAGTTCGATGGCACCGACAGCCTCCCGATGTGGAACGGCAAGACCGTCTATTACCTCAGCGACGAAGGCCCCAGCCACAAGCTCAACATCTGGGCCTACGACACCGCCAGCGCAAAACGCGAGCAGATCACCCGGTTCGACGAGTTCGACGTCAAGTGGCCCTCCATCGGGCCCGGCCCCGCCGGCAAGGGCGAATTGATCTTCCAGTACGGCTCCGAGCTGCGCCTGCTCGACCTGGCGACGCGCCAGCCCACCACGCTCCAGATCATCATCCCCGGCGACCGCCCGCGCATCCGCCCGCGGCAGGTCGAAACCAACGGCCTGATCGCTAGCTGGGACATCTCGCCGACGGGAAAGCGCGCCATCGTCGAGGCCCGCGGGGACGTCTACACCATTCCGGCCCAGAAAGGCTCGCCGAGGAACCTCACCCGCACGACGGGCGTAGCCGAGCGCGATCCCGTGTGGAGCCCGGATGGCAAGTGGATCGCCTATTTCTCCGATGCGAGCGGCGAGTACGAGCTCTATCTGGCGCCGGGCGACGAAACCGGCGCCGCCAAGAGAGTCACCACCAGCGATCCCAAGGCCTACGACCAGCCGTTCGACAAACTCGACCGCGCCGCGCTTCCCAGCTACTACCGCACCATGAAGCGCTTCTCGCCCGACTCCAAGAAGCTGGTGTTCGGCGACATCGCCGGCGCGCTCTACCTGCACGACGTCGACACCGGCCAGACCCGGCGCTTCGACGTGGACCCCTGGGCCGGTTCGCCCGGTGTCTCCTGGTCGCACGACTCGAACTGGGTGGCCTACAGCAAGGGCGGGGAGAACCGCCAGAGCGCGATCTGGCTCTACCGCGTGGACACGGATGAGCTGCACCAGGTCACCAGCGGCGTGTTCAACGACACCTGGCCGGTGTTCGATCGCAAGGGCGACTTCCTCTACTTCGCCAGCTCGCGCGAGTTTTCGTCGCCGATGTACGAGGATCTGGGAACGTCGTTCATCTACGCCGACCTGGACCACCTCTACGCCGTCCCGCTTCGAAAGGACGTGAAGTCCCCCTATCTGCCCAAGAGCGACGAGGAGGAGCCCAAGAAGGAGGAGGCCAAGTCCGACGCCGCCTCGCAGCCTGCGACAGCGACGGTCTCGGCGCCTGCGTCCAGTGCGCCGGCATCCAGCGGGCCGGCCAGCAGCGCTGAAGCCGACAAGAAGCCGCTGGTGATCGACCTGGACGGCTTCGAGCGCCGCGCCGTCGAGCTGCCCATGCGCCGCGGCAACTTCTCGCAGCTCGCCGTCAACCACGACGGCAAGCTGCTCTACGTGCGCCAGCCGGCGCGCGGCGGCGGGGGTGGGGCGGCGATCAAGCTGTTCGACGTGAACGACGAGAAGAAGGAGGAGAAGACGGTCCTAGACGGCGCCGGGTTCTTCGTAATGTCGTCGGACGGCAAGAAGATCCTGACGCGTGTGGGTGGGGCGACCGCCATCGTCGACGCCGGTCCCGACCAGAAGATGGACAAGCCGATGTCGCTGGCGGGCATGTCGGCCACGATCGACGCGCGTGAGGAGTGGCGCCAGATCTTCACCGACGCCTGGCGGATCATGCGCGACTACTTCTACGTCCCGAACATGCACGGCCTGGACTGGCCCAAGCTGCGCGAGCAGTACGCCGCCATGCTGCCGGACTGCGTGTGCCGCGAGGACGTCAGTTACATCATTGCGGAGCTGATCAGCGAGTTGAACGTGGGCCACGCCTATCTCGCCGGTCAGGGGGACGTGGAGTCGCAGCCCAGCCAGTCGGTGGGCATGCTGGGGTGCGACTTCGCCCTGGCCGACGGCGCGTATCGCATCACGAAGATCCAGGAGGGCGGCGCGTGGGACGCGGACGCGCGCGGGCCGCTGAGTCAGCCGGGCGTGGACGTCAAGGAAGGCGACTACCTGCTCGCGGTCAACGGAGTCGCGCTCGACACCCGCAAGGACCCGTGGGCTGCGTTCCAGGGGTTGGCCGGCCGAACCGTCACGCTCACGGTCAGCGAGCATCCCCAGCTCGACGACAAGGCCCGGCGGGTCGTGGTCGACCTCATGGGCGGCGAGGCGGACGTGCGCTACCGCGCCTGGGTCGAGTCGAAGCGCAAGTACGTCGCCGACCGGACCGACGGCAAGGTCGGCTACGTCTACGTCCCTAACACCGGCATCCAGGGCCAGAACGAGCTGTTCCGCCAGTTCTACGGCCAGGTCGACAAGGCCGCGCTGATCATCGACGAGCGCTGGAACGGCGGGGGCCAGATTCCGACGCGCTTCATCGAGCTGTTGAATCGCCCCGTGACCAACTACTGGGCGCGGCGGCACGGGAACGACTGGACCTGGCCGCCCGATTCGATGCAGGGGCCCAAGTGCATGCTCATCAACGGACTGGCCGGCTCGGGCGGCGACATGTTCCCCTGGCTCTTCCGCTACAACAAGATCGGCAAGCTGATCGGCATGCGGACCTGGGGCGGGCTGGTCGGAATCTCGGGTAATCCCGGACTCATCGACGGCGGTTCGATCACGGTGCCCACGTTCGGCTTCTACGAAACTGACGGAACCTGGGGCGTCGAGGGGCACGGCATCGACCCCGACATCGAGGTCATCGACGATCCGGCCAGGATGACCGACGGCGGCGATCCGCAGCTCGACGCGGCCATCACGCTGATGCTCGACGAAATCAAGGCCCACCCCTACGTCCCCGCGAAGCGCCCGCCCGCACCCGATCGCCGCGGGATGGGCCTCAGGCCGGAGGACAAGTAGCCGCGCGGGTCCCACATTCGTGCCGCCCGACCCGAAGCGCAGTCGGCCGGCCGGGCGCCACGGGCCCTGCCGGCCGATGGGTCGGCGTGACGCGCCGGAAACCGGTCGTTAGTGTGGCAGCGGGTGACGGCGCGACGGCGGGCACGCGATGCTGCGGACGTTGATGAGCCTGGAGTTGATCGCGCTGGGCGTACGCGAGATCCGCGCCCACAAGCTCCGCTCGCTGCTTACCACGCTGGGCATGATCTTCGGGGTGGGGGCCGTCATCTGCATGCTGAGCATCGGGGAGGGCGCCTCGGCCGCGGAACTGGAGAACATCCGCCTGCTGGGCAGCGAGAACATCATCGTTCGCAGCATCGAGCCGCCGCAGGCGACCCGCGGGCGCGAGCAGAACCGCCGCGTGAACGCGTACGGCATCACGCACGACGACGTGGCGCGGCTCCGGGAGCTGCCGCACGTCCGACGGGTGGTGCTGATGCGCGAGGTGGCCGACAAGCTGATGTACGGGGCGCGCAAGGCGGCGGGCACGGTGGTGGGGACGTCGGTCGAGTTCTTCCAGGCGGTGCACGTCGAGGTGCAGCGCGGGCGGCCGTTGGCCGAGGCCGACAATCAGCTCGAAGCGAAGGTGTGCGTGATCGGGGCGGAAGTGGCCCGCGAGCTGTTCGCGTACGAGGATCCGCTGGGCAAGCAGCTTACCGTCGTCAGCCCCGCCAGCGGGTCCATTCCCTACGAGGTTGTCGGGCTGCTGCGAAACGTCCAGACGGCCGGGGCACCGGCCAAGGGGGTGGCGGCGCGCAACGTGAACCGGGACGTGTACATCCCCTGGTCTACGGCCGACGCGCGCTACGGAGAGCTGAAGGTCAGCTTCGGCAGCGGCTCGCGAGAGATGAAGCGCGTGCAGGTCAGCGACGTCTACCTGAGCGCGACCGACCAGTCGACGGTATTGGCGCTCTCGCGACTGGCAGCGGCGACGCTGCTGCACACGCACCAGGAAGCGGACTTCGTCGTGACGGTGCCGCTCGAGTTGATCCAGCAGGCGGAGAAGACGAAGCGGAACTGGCAGATCGTGCTGGGGAGCATTGCGGGGATTTCTCTGCTGGTGGGCGGGATCGGAATCATGAATATCATGCTCGCATCGGTGACCGAGCGGACGCGCGAGATCGGCATCCGGCGCGCGATGGGCGCAAAGCGGCGCCACATCACGGCCCAGTTCCTGGTCGAGACGACGATTCTCAGCGTTTCGGGTGGGATTCTCGGGATTCTCGCCGGGGTGGCGTTCGCGGCGGTGGTGACGCGCCTGTACGACTTTCAGACCATCATTCCGTGGTGGGGCGTCGTGCTGAGTTTCTGCGTCTCGGTGATTATCGGGATCGTGTTCGGGCTCTACCCGGCGCGGGCCGCGGCGGCGCTTGACCCGATCGAAGCGCTAAGGTACGAGTAGCAGTGGGGTTGCGGGCGGGACGGGTCGACCTTGCCAGGAAATCACGGTTTTCGCCGCGATTCTGGTTGCCTCGACTCGCGAATCGGGTTATACTTGCCTTCGCAAGGCTCCCCAAGTTTCGACGCAGCGCCGTCAGGATGGGTTCACGCGCTGTTTCGATCAAGCAGGACATAACAAGCGGCGTATGCGCGCTCGCGAACCGGCGTGCGCGTCATGCGGCATCATGGGTGTGGCGCCCCGTGATGTTGTCGCTGAAGGTCTGACTGGAGGAGCGAGAGCATGGTTGCCAGTGTAGGCGACGCAGTCCTGTCGCCGGTCCGGAAGCTCATTCCGGAGGCGAGACTTCCAACCGCTGAGCTACGCGAGCACCTGAAGCGCGAGCAGCTTCGCCTCGTCAAGCGACTGCTCAAGGCACCCCTCGAATGCCAGTTTCATTCCGCGTTTGAACAACCCGACGCGGAAACAGAGTTGCTGGCGCCGATTCCACGCGCGCCGACCAAGCCGCGCCGCAGGCGCTCGAGCGACGACAGCGGCATCCACCTGCTCGAAAGCGCGCCCCAGCCGGACGGCCAACGGGAACGTCGGCTGTTCCTGAAGCTCAACTACTGCCGCTATCGCATCATGCAGGTGTTCGAGCGGTTCGCCCACAAGCGACTGACGCTGGCCGCGGTCGCGGAGGTCGAGCTGTGGCACCGGCGTGCCGCCGAGACGCGCAGCGAAATCGTCGCGGCCAACGTGCCGCTGGTGCTGGCGATGGCCAAGCGGACGCGCGTGACGAGCGTCGACTTCGCCGAGCTGATCAGCGAGGGCAATATGGCCCTGCTGCGCGCGGTGGACAAGTTCGACTGCAACCGCGGATTCAAGTTCAGCACCTACGCATGTCGGGCGATTCTGAAGGCCTTCTCACGGTCCGCCGTCCGGGCGGCCCGTTATCGGGGTCATTTTCCGACCGAATTTGACCCAGCGCTGGAACGGAGCGACGCCATGGACCGACGACGCGATGAAGCCGAACTCGAGACCATCGACGAGCTCAAGGCCGTCCTCGGTCGGAACACCGCCAACCTCAACGACATCGAGCGTCGCGTGCTCATGGCGCGCTTCGCCATCGATCAGCCCACGCCGGAGAGCGGCGCGGCGGAACCCAAGACGCTCGAACAGGTCGGCGAGATGATCGGTGTGACCAAGGAGCGCGTGCGCCAGATACAGAACAAGGCGCTCGGCAAGCTGCGGCAGATTCTGGAGAGCGGGCCGCTGGTCGCCTGACGGCGGTCGCTCACGAACCATGCGACGGCGTCCGCGGACCTGTGCGACGCACCGGGCCGCCCGCCGTCGCCGAGAGGCGTTCAATTCTCCACGGTGATTCGCGGCATCGAGCCCCGGGGAGCCGTCGGGATTCGCTCGCCGCGCTCCGGGCCGGGCTGGGACGTGCTGGGCGGCCTGGGCGGTAGCAACGCCCGCCCGCGGACGGCCGGCAGGTCGTCGCAGTGCACCGCGAACAACGGCAGGACGGCGGCCGCGAGCAGCGCGACCGATGCCACCGCGCCGGTCGGCGACGCCAGCGCGGCGGTCGCGGTCACGGCGAGCATGGCTCCGACAAGCTGCACCGGCGAACGTCGCCGGTCGGCCGCCGCGATCACGGTGAGCGCCCCCGCCAGCAGCACCACCCCGATCTTGGCCAGCCGACGGTAGTTGACCCACGCCGGCGGGAGTACCGCCGCGCGTGCGCCGCCTTCACGCCCCGCCGCGAAGACGTTCCACGCCGGAACCACGTCCGCCGGTCTGACGTCCGCGGGCATCCACACCGCTTCCAGGACGGTGCGCAGGGCCGACTGCATGCGCTGAAGCGCGTTGGCGCCCGCGATCGCTTCGCGATAAACGGCCCCTAGCCTCAGCCGCGATTCCTCGTCGCACGCCAGGCGACAGAACATCACGTCACGCGGCGAAACACCCGTCGGCAGGCTCACGCCGGCGGGAGCGATCGTCATCGGGGTCACATCGTCGACCAGCCGCAGCCACACCGCCGACTTGATTCGCGAAATCCAGCTCGACTCGCCGCCCGGCGCCGGCTTGGAGCGCTTCAGCAGCACCTGACCCTCGACGTAATCCGCGTCGAACTGCGGCGCCACACCGGCGGCCGCCAGCGACCCGTCGGCGCGCGGCAGCGCGGGGACCGTCAGCGCCACCAGCCCCGCCAGCGCGCCGGCCACGCCCCCGAGCACGCCCAGGACGGCGCCGGCACCCCCCACGCCGGAGCGCAGGAAATAGACCAGCAGCACGGGGACCGTCAACCAGGCCCAGGGCCAGGCCAGGCCCGCCAGAATCGCGCATAGCGTGGCGAGCAGTCCGCCGACCCCCGGGATGAGCGCCAGCGCGATCGTCCACGTCAGCAGCGCTGCCGGCAGCATCACGTCCGGCTGCGCCAGGGACTCGACCGCGCCGGGAAAGACGCAGAACGCGGCCGCCAGGGTCAGCCCCACCGGGGTCGAGTTCAGGCGCCGCCCGATCTGCACCAGGCCCGCGATGACCATCAGCGCCAGCAAGGCGTTCACGGCGATCGCGGCCCGGCGGTCCAGCGACGATTCCCAGCCCGGCGTCTGCCACGCGTCGCGCGTGCTCCACTGCGGCGGGACGCGATTGCCCCCCAGCTCGACGTAGGTGGGAAACACCCTGGCGGCGGCGCCGTGCAGAACGTAGAGCAGCGGCGATTGCCGGTCGGCGCCGGGAGTCTGGCCGTAGGGCAGGCGGCCGTGGTCGGCGACGTAGCGCCCCCCGAGGATGCCGTCCAGGCTGGCGGGCGAGAGCGGCGCTTGGACGACGCGTGCGCCGGCGATCCCCAGCGCGAACAACACGATGACGAGCATCGCACCGGGCGACACGTTCGCGCCGAACTCGCGAATACGGCGCGCCTTCATCAGCACGACCCCGCGCGCCGCCCAGTACAGCGCAATGAGCGTCAGCCCCGAATACGCCCACCAGCGGCCCGGGAACCCCGCCACGCCGTCCAGCCAGGCGTGCTCCATATCGCGTGCGAGCAGCAGCGGGCATGAGACCGCCAGCGCCATGCCGTCCAGCGTACGCCACGACAGCAGCGCGTCCGTCCGCAGCGTCAGCGCCAGCACCAGCACCATCGCAACCCACATGAGCGCCGTGCCGCCCGTCATGGGCAACCAGCCCTGCGGCTCCTGGGCGCGCGGCTCCGGCGCCGAACGCTCCTCGCGGACGACGGGCGGCTCGCGACTCACGAGCGCGGGGCGCTCCGGCTCGGCGCGCAGCGGCGGCGCCGGCGCCTCGGTGACTTTGGCGGCCGCTTGCGTCGCTTGCGTCGCCGTCGCCGCGGGCGTCGTGGTGGGGGGCGCCTGAGGCTCGTGCGACGGTTGCTCGCGCTCGTCCTCCCCCTCATCCGGCGGTGACGCCATCGCCGGCGCTTCCTGCGGCTCGTCGAGTGCGGATGCCGGCGGGGTTGTCGCCGGCGGGGTAGGCGGTGGCATCGCGGCGCGCGTGGTGAGCCGCTCATTGAGCCGGTTCTTCCAGTCCGGCGGCGCCATCTCGGCATTGTTGACGCGCAGGATGCGGCCCAGGTTGAAGGGCCTTGCGTCGTCGATGGAGGCCATCAGCATGCGTCCCGACCGCGAAAGCACGACCTTCCGGGGCCGGCCCGCCGCCTGGGCCGCCAGGGCGTCGGCGTCCGCCTGCAGCGCGGCGAGATCGAGCGCCGAACGGTCGGGCAACGCCGGCTCGGCGCCCGACTCGCGATCGCCGCTGTCCCGCCCGCCGGGCTGCGCGGGGGTGCGGCCGGGCGAGAGTCGATGATTGCCCAGTTGTCCGTTGCGCAACCGGCCGCTCTGAATCATTACGTACCCGACTTCGTTTCCGTGCAGACGGATCCCGACGCGCCGGATGGGAGAGCTCGGCGTCGCTTGCGTGACGCGAAAGACGACCGCCGGATGTTCCTCGCGGTACTTCCGGACCGGTTCCTGCGCATCGAGGACCTTGCGAAGCTCCTCGGCCAGCTCGTCGAATTTCACGTCGTTGGCCACCACGATCGGCTTCGCCTTGTCCTCCTGGGCCGCGACGGCGCGGGTCGCCACGGCGCCGGCGACCCATGGCGCCAACGTGAGGGCCAGTAGTTGCAGGAGCCCGCTCCGGCACCAGCGACGCAGCGATGTCATCATGATGTGTTCCATCCGGGCGACCGCGCGGCGACGCTCGCGCACGCCACGCCGCATGGTACCGAATTCACCGGCGCGACTCTACGCGAGCGCGCGCCGAGCCGCCGCCGAACCGCGCCCTTCCCTGATTACCCGCCGGCCCGCCGCCGGATGCGGCTCGACGCCGTTTGCGACGCGTCCGGTCGCGCGCACCGCGTGTATTCGGGCGGGGGTGGAGGATATTGCCCGCCGGCGCGTCCTACTCCACCACCGGCCAGCCCTCACGGGCCGTCCGTTCGCGAAACAGCGCGCTGAGGCGCGCCGTCATGGGTCCCGGGGCTCCGTCACCGATCGTGCGGCCGTCGACGCGCGTGACGGCGGCCAGCTCGCCCATGGTGCCCGTGCAGAACATCTCGTCGGCGCGATAGACGTCGGTGAGCGACAGGTCCGTCTCGCGGCTCGGGATGTCGTGGTCGCGGCACAGCTCCAGCACCGTGGCGCGTGTGATCCCTTCAGGGCACGCCAGGACGCGCGGCGTGAGCACCGTGGCGCCCTGGACGACGAAGACGTGCGTGGCGTTGGTTTCCGCCACGAAACCGCGCAGGTCGAGCATGAGCGCGTCGTCGGCGCCGGCCTGGTTGGCCTGGAGCTTGGCCAGGATGGATTGCAGAAGGTTGCAGTGGTGGATGCGGGGATCGAGGCCATCGGGCGGGAAACGGCGAATGGCGCTGGTGATCAGCGTCAGGCCCGAGGTGTCATAGACGGGCGGTTTGTGCTCGGCCAGGACGATCAGCGTCGGGCCGTCCTGGTTGAGGCGCGGGTCCATCCCGCTGGTGATCTTGACGCCGCGCGTGAGCGTGAGGCGGATGTGGACACCGTCGCGCATGCGGTTGGCGACCAGGGTGCGGCGGATTTCGTCGACGATTGCTTCGTGCGGTGGAATCGAGGCGAACGCCAGCGCACGTGCCGAACTGCGCAGCCGGTCCAGGTGCTCGCGCAGCTTGAAGATTCTGCCGTTGTAAAGGCGCAAGCCCTCCCAGACCGCGTCGCCGCCCTGGACGGCCGAATCGAAGGGGCTGACCCCGGCCTGGTCGCGGTGGATCAACCGCCCGTTGATGTTGACCAGCAGGTCGCGGTTCCGGTCGTCGTATCGCTGAAGCATGCCGCGCAGCATAGCGGTCGCGCGGCAAGTGCGTCACGCGTCTCCTCCTTGCGCCTGGCTCGCGCTGCTCCTCGCCTCATCCCCCGTCCCCGCTGGCGCTGCTCCCCTACGGCATGATCCGCTCCAGGAACGCCTCCACGTCCAGGCCGTTGATG
>CAYNYG010000005.1:0-20111 GCA_964401365.1 uncultured Planctomycetales bacterium
CTCCGGCGGGAACTTCCAGCCCGGGCCGGACCGCTCCGGCTTCATCACCTCACTGATCAATTCGCACAACCCCGCCGCCGAAGGATTCAACGCGCAGGTCATTGCCGACCTCTACAACCGGTTCCAGGGCATCGACACGCTGCACGTCATGCCGCAACTGCCCACCAGCGTCGACGCCACCGGCCATATCGACATGTGGCTCTACCTGGTCGACGAGGACACGTGCATCATCTCGGAGTTCAAGGCCGGGTCGAACGCCACCGCGATTCAGATCACCAATGACGCGGTGCCCTACATGCAGAACCTCGGCTTCGAGGTCTACCGCCCGCAGGCCTGGGTCACGGGCGGCGTCCACTACACCTACACCAACGCCTTCCGGGTCAACGACCGCATCTTTGTCCCGATCTACGGCCCGGGGAACGCCTCCTACAACGACGAAGACGCCGACGCGCTGGCCAAGTGGGAAGCCGCCGCCGGCCCGGATGTCGAGATCATCCCCATCAACTCTTACTCGATCATCCCCGCCGCCGGCGCCATTCACTGCATCGTCATGCAGGTGCCGCGTTACACCGGCGCAGCCCCCGCGGTCCACGTCGCCTGGCCCGACGGCGGCCAGCTTCTCGCCAGCGGAACCACGCAGACCATCCGCTGGCTCGCCACCGACACCGACAACGTCTCCATCCCGACCATCGACCTGTACTACTCGCTCGACGGCGGCAGCCAGTGGCAGTTCATCACCTCAACCACCAACACCGGGGCCTACGACTGGGACGTCCCGGCCGTTGTCTCCACTCAGTGCCGTGTCAGGGTCGTGGCACACTCCGCTGACAACGACACCGGTGAAGCCGCCAGCGCCGGCCTGTTCCGAATCGCCCCCGCCGATCGGGTCGTGTACGACTTCAAGACCGGCGGCGGTACCGACAAGTTCGTCTACGGCACACAGACAACAAGCTGGAGCGTGATCGACCAGGTCCGGAAGCCCGTGACGGCGCAGATCGCGTCCTCCAACTACCCGCGCCTGGCCAACTCCGACGCTACCGGCGGCGACAGCGACACCAACCGCTACATCGCCGCTACGCCCGGCGCCGGCACGGAGTCCACCCACGTCATCGAGATCACACCCCTGGAGAACATGGCCGACGTGGACGATATCGAGGTCCTTTGGGAGGGCTATGCCGACAACTGCACGCAGACCGAGCTCTACGTCTGGGACTACGTGAGCGGGCAGTGGTGCGACGGCGCCGGCAACTACGGCCAGAATGCCTACGTCGACTCCTTCGCCGGCAACCGGGATGGGCTGCTGCGCGGCAACATCCGCACCGACTTTGGCCGCTATCTCGGCTCGGGCGGCAAGATGACCTTCCTGCTCTACGCCGACCGCGCCGGTGACGAGACCTTCCACGACTACTTCGCCGTCACCCTTTCGACCATCTCCCTGCCCCTTATTCCAGGCGATATGAACTGCGACGGGTCGGTCAACGGGTTCGACATCAGCGGTTTCACCCTGGCGCTCTCCGATCCCGACGCCTACGGCGCCGCCTTCCCAGCCTGCGACGTCATGAACGCCGACGCCAACGGCGACGGCACCGTCAACGGCCAGGACATCGACGAGTTCATCAACCTGCTCGGCGGTTGACGCCTGAAAACCCAGACCCCACACGGGGGCCGGCCACCAGGCCGGTCCCCTTCGTGCCACGGCTTCGGCGCCTCATACGGACGCCCGCGAAGACCGGCAGCACCCCCCGTCGGCGCACTTCACCCGCAAGTGACGGGCAAGCCCGCCCAACTTATAATGCACCCGCGCCGGCTGGTCCCGCACGGCGACCCTGTTCGGCAGCCTGTACACGACGCCGTGCGCCTGACGGGCCACCCGCGGAACCTGGAACGCAACTGTGACAACGGTCGCGCAGATCGTCCGGCGCAGCAGGTTCTTCATGGAGCACCGTTGCGCAAGTTTGAAATGCAACCTCCGGCGGAACAGAAGGTTAAGTTGGAACGACCCCGGTGCGCAACACGATTCACAGGCCCGATAGATGATCATGACTGAATTGAGATTCAGTTCCTACCCAATCCAGGCGCTGTGCGATCAGTCGCTTATCACGGAGGCGGCCCGATGAAAGTTCGCCTACCCCGGCAGCAGTTCGTCGACGCGCTGACCGCGGCATCCAACCTGACCGGCGGTCGTACCACCAAGCCGATCTTCGGATGCGTTCGAATCTCCGTAGAAAAGGACGAAGTGCGCGTGCGCGCCACGGACGGGGAGGCCGCCCTCTCGATCGGCGTGCAGTCGCTCGGAACGGATCGCAAGGGCGAGACCGTGGTCGCGAGCGACCGTTTGGGCGCGATCCTGCGCGAGATGGACGATATCGAAGTCCTGTTGGAGGCCTCGGCGCAGGAAGCGGTGGTGCGCGGCGAGGGCAGCGAGTTCAAGATCTTCGTGCACGACGTGGCGGACTTCCCGCCCGTCCCGGAGCTCGAGGGTAAGCCGGACCTGGTGCTGGACGGCGCGGGGATCCGCCGTGCCGTCGCGCTTACCGTCTTCTCCGCCGCGCGCGAGAGCGGTCGCTACGCGATCAACGGCGTGCTGTGGCAGAAGCGGGGCAAGCAGTTGACGCTGGTGGCTACCGATGGTCGTCGGCTGGCGCGCTGCGTCGGGCCGGTTGTGAAGGCGGATGCCGAGGATTTTGAGGCCATCGTGCCCAGCAAGGCCCTGGCCGTCTTCGAGAAGGTCTGCATACCGCGCGGCGAATCGGAGTGGCAGGTGGAGGTGGGAGTCCGGCCCAACCAGCTTCTGTTCCGCTCCGGGCCGGCGACGCTCGCGACGGCGCTCGTGGAGGGGCACTTTCCGGACTATGAGCTTGTGATCCCCAAGCAGCCGGACAAGACCGCGGTCGTGGATCGGCTCGCGTTCCAGAGCGCGGTGCGCAAGGCGGCGTTGCTGACGACCGAGGAAACACGCGCGATTCGGCTGGAGTTCAACGACCAGCGCCTGGTCGTGCGCTCGCGCGCGCCGGAAACGGGCGAGGCGCGGATCGACCTGCCGGTCGAGTATGACGGGCCGAAGCTGGAGATCGCGTTCAATCCGAACTTCCTGACCGACATGCTGCGCGTGGTGGACACCGAGCAGTTGACGCTCAAGCTCACCGAGGGCAGTAAGCCGGCGGTGATCCGCGCCGATGCGGTCGAGGGGTTCCTTTACGTCCTCATGCCGGTTGCGCTCTGAGCGCGCCGTCGTCGGCCCCCGCGGCAGCGTGAATCCACATGCACAGGTCGCAGCGCGAGTTTGAGCAGGTGCAGCGCAACGGGCGGTTCCGTGCGGCACAGGCGATCACCGCCGATGGAGTGGGCCGGATCGTACGGCGGGCCGTGCGCGACCGGCGGCGCCGGGATGCGCTGGAAGAAGCGTGGGTGCGCTGCGCGGACGCAGCATGGGCGGGCCGGTGCGTTCTCGGCGAATTCCGCGCAGGTGTGTTGACCGTGGAAGTCTCGGGGGCGACGTTGTGCGCCGAGTTGGCCGGCCGGGCGTCCTTGTTGGCGCGGTCGCTGGCGCTGTCCTTGCCGGCGCTGAAGCGGGTTGTCTTTGTGTGTGCGGGAACCGGGCGCGTGCGCCCGGCGGACGAGGCGTGAAGCATGATGGGTGACCCGGATGTTGGCACTGGCGCCGGCGCTACCGCGGCCGCTCAGCGGCCGTCGAGTGTTCCGGACCAGGCGAGTCGCTACGACGAGAGCAAGGTGCAGGTGCTGGAGGGCACCGAGCACGTGCGCAAGCGTCCGGGGATGTACATCGGTGACACCACCCTGCGCGGACTGCACCATCTGGTGTACGAGGTCGTGGACAACTCCATCGACGAGGCGATGGCCGGTTTCTGCCGCAACATCGACGTCCAGGTCGACGCGGACAACAGCGTCATCGTCCAGGACGACGGCCGCGGCATCCCGGTCGGGGTGATCCCCGAATACAAGATGTCGGCCCTCGAAGTCTGCCTGACCAAGGTCGGCGCGGGCGCCAAGTTCGACCGCGACAGCTACAAGGTCTCCGGTGGGCTGCACGGCGTGGGCGTCAGCGCCGTGAACGCTCTGTCCGAGTGGCTCAAGGTCGAGGTCTGCCGCGACGGCGGCGTATGGGCCATGCGCTTCGAGCGCGGCAGGACCGTCGGCGGTCTCGAACGCATCGGTGATACCGTCCGGCACGGCACGCGGGTCCACTTCCTTGCGGACGGCTCCATCTTCCCCGACATCGCCTACCGCTACGAGATTCTCGCCAACCGCCTCCGCGAGCTGGCCTATCTGAACTCGTCCCTGCGCATCACGCTGACGGACCAGCGCGACGGGCAGCGCGAGGTGTTCCAGTTCGAGCGCGGTCTCCAACAGTTCATCGAGCACCTCAACGAGGGCAAGGACGCCCTGCACCCGGTGATCGCATTCTCCCGAGAGGATCGCGAGCAGCGGCTGATCTGCGACGTCGCGCTGCAGTACACGGACAGCTACAGCGGCAACGAGTACTCCTTCGCTAACAACATCAACACCGTCGAAGGCGGCACGCACCTGTCCGGCTTCCGCGCGGCCCTGACCCGCGCCGTCAATAATTACGCCCGCAAGGGGGGGCTGCTGAAGCAGAACGACCCCACGCCCAGCGGAGAGGACATCCGCGAAGGCCTCACGGCCATCATCTCCGTCAAGGTCCCCGAGCCGCAGTTCGAGGGTCAGACCAAGACCAAGCTCGGTAACAGTGAAGTCGGCACCTTCGTCGAAACCGCCGTGAACGAGCTGCTGGGCAACTACCTCGAGGAGCATCCCGCCGAGGCCAAGCGCGTCGTGAACAAGGCGGTTCAGGCGGCACTGGCCCGGGAGGCCGCCCGCAAGGCGCGCGAGGCGGCCCGGAAGTCGGTCATGTCCGGCGCCGGAATGTCGCGCAAGCTCGTCGACTGCTCCAGTCGTGACGTGGCCTCGACCGAGCTGTTCATCGTGGAGGGTGACTCGGCGGCCGGCTCCGCAAAAGGCCATCGCAACGCCCAGACGCAGGCCATCCTGCCCATCCGCGGCAAAATCCTCAATGTCGAAAAGGCCCGGCCCCACAAGGTCCTCAGCCACGAGGAGATCCTCGAGATCATCAAGGCCATCGGAACCGGAATCGGCGCCGAGGACTTCGACCTCGCCCGGCTCCGCTATGGTCGGATCATCCTCATGACCGACGCCGACGTGGACGGCTCCCACATCCGCACCCTGCTGCTGACGTTCTTCTTCCGGCACATGCGGCCGCTGATCGACCGCGGCGTGGTGTTCATCGCCCAGCCGCCTCTCTATCAGGTGGCGCGCGGCAAGCGCATGGAATACGTGCTGGACGATCCCGCCCTGGATGCGAAGCTGACGCAGATGGGGGTCACGGGCACGAAGCTCGAAGTGCGCCGCCCGGGGGACGCGCCGCGCGAGTTGTCGACCGAGGAGCTGACCGGACTCGTGCAGCTCATCAAGCGCGTCGAACGTAACGCCGGCGTGCTGGCGCGGCGCGGCATCGTCTTCGAACGCTTCGTCGACGAGCACGTGCGCGACGGTCGCCTGCCGGCGATCCGCGCCCTGCTGGGAAACAGCGAGCACTTCTTCTACACCGACGACGAGTTCGCCGAGTTCCGACGCCGCTGCATCGACCCCGGCGGAAACGGCGACACGACCCGCACCATCATCAAGAACGAGCTCACCGAGGCGCGGGCGCTGGAGCAGTGCTTCGCCGCCCTGGCCGACTTCGGCTGCAACGTGGACGATCTGTTCATCGAGCGGCACGAGCTCGACACCGGAGAGTTTTCGCCCGCCGTGTTCGTCCTGCGCCCGCCGGACGGCGATCCGCTCGAACTCGAGAACCTGCGCGCCCTGCCGGACGGGATCCGCCGCATCGGTTCCCGCGGCGTGGAGATCAAGCGCTTCAAGGGCCTGGGCGAGATGAACAAGGAGCAGCTCTGGGAGACGACCATGGACCCGGCACGGCGGGTCATGCGCAGGGTGCTGGTCAGCGAATCCAGCGCCGACGTGGAGCAGACCGACACCGACGCCGCCGAGGCGGACCGGATGTTCAGCATCCTCATGGGCGAAAACGTGGAAAAGCGCCGCGATTTCATCGAGGCCAATGCGATCCACGTGAAGAACCTGGATATCTGACCGGCGCGGCCCGGGGGAGGCGCGGAACCGCAAGCGACCGAAGGCCGGGGTGAAACGGGTGGCGGGGAGGACTTCTTTGCGCCCGGGCGGCCTAGTTCTGCTCGGCCAGCCGCAGGGCTACCAGCTCCACGTGTCGCCGCAGCGTCGACGAGTTCTGGTCGAGCGCGATCAGCCGGCGCAGAACCCGCGCGACGGAGGTCCAGTCGCCGCGTGCGTGATGGATCGAGCAGAGGTTCGCGAGCATGCGCGTCACGATGGCGCGCTTGCCCGCGGGACGGAAACAGTCGTCCATGACCGACACCGCTGCGCCGGTGACGCTCGACGCCAGCGCGGCGCACTCCGCGCGGCAGAGCCGCCGTCCGCCGCGGAACGGGTCGAGGATGATCTCGTCGCCCGGCACGCCGCGGGCGATCACGAAGTGCCCCGGCAACCCCACGCCGTGGAACGGCCAGCCAAGCCTTTCCGCGACGTCGAGCCAGACGACCGACAGGCTGATGGGGATTCCCAGACGGCGCTGAAGGACCTCGTTCAGCAGGCTGTTGCGCGGATCGTGGTACTCGTCCCGGTTCCCGCGAAAGCCGCACTCGTCGATCAAGACGGTGCGAAGTGCGCCGATCTGGTCGTCGGCGGAGCGTCCCCCCAGCCGCTCGACGCGGCCCGCCAGCGCATCGAGCCGATGCAGCCAGGTGCCGGGCTTGAGGCCCGGGCAATGGTCGGCCGCGAACAACAGGGCCGCCTGCGCAACGCGAAAATCGCCGCTCGGGTCGGCAACGAGCAGGTCGAACGCGTGCGGATCGCTGGTTACGGGCATGGGCGAATCAGGACTCGAGCAATGTGCGGAGCCGGTCGAGTTGCGTGGACCAGTAGGACTTCATTCGGGTCGCCGCCGCCGCGGAACCCAGCTTGTTGTGCTGCACGGCGACCTGCGCGTTTCCGGCGTCCTTTGCGTAGAAGTTGACTTCCACGGACCCGACGCCGTCCACCCAGGTGATGCGCATCGATTTGTCCGCCGTCGCGCGGCGGATGGTGAAGCCGGGGTCCGCGAGCCAGCGGGCGCGCGTGCGCGAGTTCTTCCATGCGGCAAACACGCGCGGGAGCGGAGCGGCGATGACGCGACTGCCGCTGACACTGAATCCGTCGGGCTTCTCGTGCCGCTTTCGCAGTCCGCGCGCCTGCTCATACCCGACCACCACCATCTGCGACCACCAGTCGCCGGCGCCGTATTGGTCGTGAATGTGCGCGGCGGCGGCCTTGTGCCCGTTGCGCTTCACGTCGAACGCGTCGAGGATTGCGATCCACTCGGCCCAGGTCCGGCCCGTGGCCTTGTGGACGGCATCGTCGCTGATTCCCCCGGCGCGCGCCACGCCTCCGGCGGGTGGTTTCCGACTGCTGGTTTTCTTGGCCATGTGCAGGATTCTAGTCGCGCGTCGCCCGACTCCGAACCTGCTCTTCCGCCGGCCGCCCGCGTTACAATCGCGCCCGACGCAATTCATCCGGAGATTTGGCCGCGATGACCGCCGCACCCGACTGCATCTTCTGCAAGATTGTCGCCGGTACGATCGCATGCAATCGTCTGGTCGAGACCGAGCACGCGCTGGCATTCCTGGACGTGAACCCGTTGGCCGAGGGCCACGCGCTCGTCATCCCGCGACAGCACGCGGGCGATCTGCGCGAGCTGCCGGGCGACAGGCTGGCGCGCGTGATCGAGATCGTGCCCGGGCTGGCGGCGCGGATCCTGGCGGCGGTCGGCGCAAACGCGTTCAACCTGCTGCAAAACAACGGCCGCGAGGCGGGACAGGTCGTTCGGCACGTCCATTTTCACATCATCCCGCGCCGCCCGGAAGATGGATTGGGCTACCGCTGGAACGCGAAATCGGCCACCGCCGACGCCTTGGCCGCGTTGGCCGCGCGGATCGCGGCGCAAACGTAGAACGCCGACCGCGCTCCGGCGTCACACCCCGGCCTGGATCATGGCGCACAACCGGTCGAGCCCGGCCCGCAGGTTGCTCATCGGCGGACCGAAAGAGAACCGCACCCAGCCGGCCAGCGGCGAAGGTCCGGGCCGTTTCCGGAATGGATTGACGTCGAAGTATGCGCCGGGCACGGTGAGCACGCGGTGCTCCAGCGCCCGCCGGAAAAACATGACGCCGTCGTTGAGCGGCGGCCTGAGCCTGGCGATCGAGCCGAATGCGTAGAACGTCCCCTCAGGCTCGCGCGGGAACTCGACGCCGGCCTGGCGCAGCCGCTCGATCGTCAGGTCGCGTTTCTCGCGAAACACGCGCCGCACCGTGTCCGTCTCCTGGTCGGCGCGCTCCGGCTCAAGCACGGCCAGTGCGGCCCGCTGGATCGGACAGGGGGGCCCACCGTCCACAAAGCTCCCGGAAGCAGTCATGGACTGCACGGCGCTCTCCGGGCCGATCGCCCACCCGACGCGCCAACCCGGATAGCGATAGTTCTTCGTCAGGCCGTCGAACAGGATCACGGGGTCGGCGTTGACGTCCTCCACGTACGCGGCGGCGCTGATCGGCCCCGTTGGACGGTCGCTCCCGGGCGCAGGCCACACGTAGTGCGAATAGAACTCGTCCATCAGCAGCGTGCAGCCGCTCTCGCGCGCCAGACGCACCCACGCTGCCAGCTCGTCGCCCGCGATTGCGCGTCCGGTGGGGTTGCAGGGGTTGCTCAGCAGCAGCGCGCCGAGATTCAGCGTGCGGACGCGGGCCGCCAGCTCGGTCGGCGTAATCTCGAAATTGCTCTGCGCCGTGTCGGCCACGAGCACGGGCTCGAAGCGGCGAAAAGCGGTGAGCAGGTCCTCGTAGGCCGTGTAGTCCGGAATGAAGTAACCCAGCCGCACGTCCCCAAGCGACGCGCCGCCGCGCGTGAGCGAGGTCCGTCCGCCCGAGGCGATGACGACGTTTTCGGCCGCGTACTGCGAGCGCTTTCCCGTGCGGTACAGGCGGTTGTAGTGCCGCGCGACGGCTTCGCGAAGCGCCGGCAGTCCGCCAACCGGGCCGTACGCGTGGTCCGACGGCGCGATGTCGATGCGGTCGAAGCGCGGGGGTGCGCCGGGCAGCGGTCCGACCTCCGGCTGTCCTTGGCCCAGGTTCGACCAGTCCGGGCTGTCTGCCGAATAGCCGAGCTTCGATGCTTCCACCACAACGCGGATGACGCCCATGTAGGGCACTTCTCGCAGGGCCGTTTGCGTGCCGGACATCTAGGCTCCGATCTTGCGCTATCCAGGGTGCGATGAACGGCTTGCGCCAGCCCGAGCGACGCCGCCGCGCACCACCGTACCGCCGTCGGGTCCGATTGTCCCGCTTCCCCGGTCCGTTGCGGCCGGCGTTGACGGCTACCCGGCGCGCTGGCGACACTGGACGCATGCAGACGAACGGCGGTGCAGAGGAGCGCCCCACGCTGGTGACGCCGCGCGCCGCCTCGGCCTGGGGCGAAATGGCGCTGGTGACGCAGGCGAACCTGGTGTCGCTGGTAGTCCAGCAGTGCCGGCGGGCGGGAGTCGATCGGGCGGCACACGAGATCAGGACCCCGGCGCCGGGGGTGGTGCGCGCCTGTCGAGAACATCTGATCCCGCCCGACGAATTGACCACAATGCCGGATCAGGAGCTGGGCGCGCGCTGTCGGTCGCTGTGGGGGCAGTTGTCGGCCTTCTGCTGGCTGTTCGGGAGCCGCGATCCAAACGCGCCGCCCGACTTTCGCGCGGCCCCCGCGTCGCCGCGCTGCGCCGGGGAGATCGCGCTCCGCGTCGAATGGGTAAGCCGAACGCTGTGGCGCCTGCGATTCGAGCAGCATCTGCGTCTGACGCCGAACTTCCGTTTGCGCTCGGATTTCCACGAGCTGAAGCTGACCGCGGGGAGAATCGAGGCCACCGTCTACGATCGGCCGGCCCACGTCGCGCCCCTGGAGTGGGTCATCATGTGCGCCTGCGAGACGTCAGGTGTGCTGGCTGCGCTGCGCTGGGCCATGGATGATCGCTGGGACTGGGAGCAGTACGGGATCGCCGACGTGGGGCTGGAGTAGCAAGGGAAAGCCCCGCAGGATCTTATTCCCGCGGGGCCTTCGATCGTTGTGGATGCTGCCCTATGCCGGCAGCTTAGCGCCGGCTGCCGCTAGGGCAGCCCACCTATATTACTCTGCACTGGATCACCTCCTTTCGGCACCTGACCGCCCGGGTCCGGCACGCCGCGTTCCGTACGGAGTCGCCAACGTACACGGCCCGGCTTGATCCTGTCCGCCGCGCTAAGGGGTTCGACGGACCCAGGTCGATCGGCGACGGGCGCCGCCGGACGACCCCGGCGTGGCGGGTGAACACCACCCCGGCAATCCTATTCTTGTGCTTCCTGCGAGACATGTCAAGGAAATCTCGACGACCGACGCGCGACGGCAGCCGGGGCGGAAACGGCCCGGATGAAGCCGGCGTTTTCTTCTGCCAGGCGTACCCGCCGCTGAACCGCGGGCAACGAGACTCCGGGAACTACCCGGGCCCGCCTCCCTCACTTTCTGCCGCCCGCGGCGACATCACCGAAGCCGAGTGCCCCTGCTCATTCAACCATCGGCTCAGGACCCCCGCTCGACCGTGGGTCACGCCGACGTGCTCGGCACCGGTTTGGCCGACCGCCGTGAGCAGCCCGGGCCAGTCGGCGTGGTCCGACAGGGCAAAGCCGCGGTCGAACCGCTGCCGCTGCCGCGCGCGGCGCAGCAGCATCCATCCCGATGCCATCGCGGTCGACGCCGGGGCGAATCTCGTAAGCCAGGGACCAAGGTCGGCGGCGGGCGGGACGAGCACCAGGCCGCAACCTCGGGCGCGCAGAACGTTCTCCGCCGAGTCGGGCAGCAGCGTCGGGAGCCGCACTCCGGCGGCGGCGTAGTCCGGCATGAACGCACCGATCGACTCGTGGACCACGATCGGCCCGATGCCCGCATCGACCCCGGCCAGGATGCGCTGCGCCTTGCCCAGCGAGTAGGCGAATATCACGCTGGTCCTTCCGCCGCTCGCATTCTCGCGCCACCACGCGCCGATGTCGGCGAAAACCTCCTCGGGCGCGGGAAAACGATAGACCGGCAGGGCGAACGTCGATTCCGTGATGAACAGGTGACAGCGGACCGGCTCGAACGCGGCGCAGGTCGCGTCCGGATCGAGCTTGTAGTCCCCGCTGGCCACGCACACCTGCCCGCGATGCTCGATCCGCACCTGCGCCGAGCCCAGGATGTGACCGGCCGGATGCAGCGACAGCGTCACACCGTGGATCCGGATGCGCTCTCCGTAGGCCAGGCCGCGGATGCTCGCGGAAGGCCCGAGGCGGCGGCGCAGGACGCCCACGCCGGCACGCGACGTGAGATACTCGCCCGATCCGGGCCAGGCATGGTCGGAGTGCGCGTGGGTGATGATGGCCCGCGGGACCGCCCGCGACGGATCGATCCAGACACCGCCGGTCTCGCAGTGAAACCCGGCCGGCGACGGTTGGATGAGCCAGTGCGACATGACACCTGGTCCGCCCGGACGATGATAGTCGGCAGACCGGACGGCCGCGCCGGTCCCTTCTCGCGGTCCGCGTTTGCCTTTATCCTCATCGCCACCGGACACGCCAGGAGCTGCCGCGCATGCCTCTCGACGACATTCTGATGGACGCCGAAGAGAAGATGGAAAAAAGCGTCACGCACCTGCGCGACGAGTACCGCACGGTCCGCACCGGACGGGCTTCGACCGGGCTGGTCGAGCACCTGCGGGTGGACGTGGAAAGCTATGGGGCGACCATGCAGCTTCGCGAGCTGGCCAGCCTCGCCGTTGCGGAAGGGAACGTCATCGTGGTCAAGCCGTTCGACCCGTCGACGCTGAAGGACATTCAGCGCGCGATCGAGAAGAGCGAGCTGGGAATCAACCCGCAGAGCGACGGCAAGCTGATCCGGTTGCCGGTGCCGTCGCTGTCGACCGAGCGGCGCCAGCAGCTCGTGAACCACATCAAGCAGCTTGCCGAGGCGCAAAAGGTCGCCGTCCGCAACGTCCGCCGCGACGCCAACAAGCTCCTCGACAGCGAGCAGAAGGCCAAGACGCTCACCGAGGACGACGCGGAGCGCGGCCAGGAGGAGACGCAGCGCCTGACCGACGAGTACTGCAAGAAGATCGACACGCTGCTGGCCGACAAGTCCAAGGAGCTGATGGAGGTTTGAGCCGGGGGGAGCCGGACCGCTCGCATAGCTGAATCGCCGCCGATGCGCGGGGCGCGCGTCGGCGGCGATCGTGCTTTTCGCAGGCAGTCCGCTGGCGGCGCGGACCGGCGTGTGTCGGGCTAGTCGTTCTTGTACTTCACCGAGCAGCCGTACGCCTTCGTCGACGCAGTGGACACGGTTTTGCCCGCCAGGAGTTCCTCGGCGGCGTCGGCGACGTAGTTGCGCGAGCCTTCGCCCTGCGGAATGAGGGCGCCGCTGTAGGCGACCACGCCCTTGTTGAGGATGAACAGGGTCGGGGTGCACTTGGCGCCGTAGGCGCGGCCAACCGTGCCGGCTGAGTCGTCAAGGATCGGGTAAGGCAGGCCGGCCTTTTTCACGTGCTCAGCGTTGTCGGCGATCTTGTGGGAGGCGGTGCTGTCGATGGCGAGCCAGACCACGCCTTTTTTCAGCAGGGCCCCGGCGGTTTCCTTGAGCTTGGGCTCCTGCGCCTTGCAGACCGGGCATTCGCGGTTGATCCACTCCAGCACGACCACCTTGTCTTTAAGGTCTGATAACTTGTAGGACTTCCCATCGGTGCCGGTAAGCGCGAAGTCCGGCGCCGGCTGCCCGACTTGCGCTCCGCCCGACGGCTTGGCATCTCGGTGACCCTTGCCCGCGTCCTGTGCCAGCGCGATCGAGCCGGTCAGCAGCATCGCCGTCGCGCACGCCATCCATCGCTGTGTCAGTCGATTCACATTCACTCCTTGGTTCCAAAAGTGCGGCTCGCCGCGGTCCGGCAGCGGGCCCGGAGGGACCGGGCCGCGACGGACTGCGTTCACGATCGGCCATTCTAGTCCGAATCCTGGCATCGCCCACCCGGCGAGACGACGGGAGGTCGTCAAACCTGTCGAAAACCCGCCGTAGCGGGCGCGGATTCCGGAAATCCACGTTGACTGGGGTGCTGCGGGCGATAGACTCTTACACAGAGCTGGAAGTGCCGAATGTCGCGGCCCGACGGGGCGGCGGCAACGGGGAAACCAACACGGAACGCCGATCGGTGCCGGTCAGGCGGTCCGTCGGGGCTCATCCGCCTGGGAAGGCGGACGCGGAATCAGCGCCGCGAGCCCGGCAGCTAACCTCGTAGGCGACACGCTGGAGTGCTCTTTGCCCGCCAGACCCTGATTCCATCGACATCCCAGCGCGATGACGCCGGCAACGTCCGTCGCGCCGCGTACTCCTGTGATCGGGTCCGCGCCGCGCCCGGTCGCGCGCCACGACCCCCCCTGGGCGGGCGTGCGGCTGCGCAGGTGGGCGCGGACCCGGATCTCGCCTCCCCCGGGGGGGGTTGGCGGCGGGGGCCACGTCACACGGTTCGGCCCCGATTTTTGTTGACAACCGGCTCGAACGGCGATAACTTAAATGATGAGTTGGGTTGTACCTGAACGGAACCCGTAGCGGATCAATACGGCTTATTCATCAACCGCTTTCATAGTCTCATAAGCCATACCTGATCGTCGCGTCATCCGTCCCGCTGCCCGGTTCCCATCGTAGCGCACGCCCGGCCAGTTCGGGTGCGCGCAGGTGCTTCCCGCAAAACGCTGTGTAAACCTCGGATTCCGCGCTGCGCCCGATCCCATGCGGGCGTGAAGCGGACCGTGCCGTCGTTCGGCGCGGCTCGCGCGCGGCGTTCGGTTTTGCCGGCAGTGCGGGCAACGTCGGCCCGTGGCGACGCGACGCATTCTGCCATCTGTATTTAACTTCTGTCGTGTTCAGAGTCCCACTGCCGTGGTAGGACTGAATCGTCCATCCTCATGGGTCTTCGAAAGAGGAGGTCTGTTGTGCGATCTGTGAAACGCGCGTTTACCTTGATCGAGCTGCTCGTGGTGGTTGCCATCATCGCGCTGCTGATCTCGATCCTGCTCCCGAGCTTGTCTCGTGCTCGCGAGCTGTCGAAGCGGGCTGTCTGCTCGGCCAACCTGCGTGGCCTGGGTCAGAGCCAGCACATCTACTCCAACGACAACAACGAGAACTTCACGCAGGACATGTCGAAGGATCCAAGTGGCAACGAAGGCACGACGGACGTTGACTTCGTGGGCCAGATGGGCAAGAACTACACCACGAAGATCACGACCACCAACTCGAACACGACGCACGCAAGCCGCTCGATGTTCCTGCTCGTGATCCAGACCGGTACGGCCCCGAAGGCCTTCGTCTGCCCCAGCTCGGGCGACCAGGAAGACGACCTCCGCAACTACTCCGGCGGTACGCCGACCGCGGCCCAGCCCGGCGTCAACCGCTTCGACTTCCTCGGCTATCCGTACGTGAGCTACGGCTACCAGATGCCGTGGGGCAAGCGCGCCCGTCCGAACCAGAACCTGGACACGCGCATGCCGCTGATGTCGGACAAGGGCCCCTTCTTTGAGGCCGGCTCGAAGAACTCGGGCGACAACTCCACCGTCGACAAGAAGAGCTCGGTCGTTCTGCCTGACTTCGGCAGCAACGCCTCGGATTGGTTCAAGGTCGATAATGACCGCTGGCGGCCCTACAACAGCCGCAACCACAACGGCGAAGGTCAGAACGTCCTGTACGTCGACGACCACGTCGAGTTCCAGAAGCGGCCCATCGCCGGAATCAACAACGACAACATCTTTACGGTTCAGGACAACACCTACACGGTCGTGGGCGGCATGAAGGGCGAACTGCCTGACAACAAGAAGGGCCCGCGCACCGGCACCGACGCCGTGATCATTCCGTAATCACGACTCGACGAGCCAGAAGGGTTTCTCATGCCCGGGCGGTCGGCGATGAGCCGGCCGCCCTCATTGTTGCAAAGGGGGCCCCCGTGCCTGCATGCGGGCGCGCGGGTGCGCGCGGGGCGCCTCGCATGAGACCGGGCGGCTGAGGCGCCGGCCGGCGAAATCGGGGGTTGCGGACTATTTTCCGAGAAGTTCGAGCAGGGCGTCGACGGACTTGCGGATTCCCTCGAACACCGCCGCGGGCCCGGGTCCCAGCATGTACGCCGGCGTCGACACGATGCGAGCCTCCCGGTCGATGACGAACTCGGTGACCGGGCACGCGTCGTGCACGCAGCCCATTCTCGTGATCGCCGACGCCGTTTCGGCGTCATTGCCGATCGTCAGGTGGGCCCGGATGCCGCGCCGCCCGGCGATGCGGGCCAGCAGCGCCGGCGCGATGCAGATCGCGGCGACCGGTTTTCGGGACACGAGCATGTCCCCCACCAGCCGCTCCACCTCCGGATGAACGCGGCACTCCGGACCGTCGTCGGCGAAAGTACACAGGTTCCGGGCCGCCCCGAATCCGCCCGGGAGGATCAACGCGTCGAGCTCGGCGGCCTGCACGGCGGCGACGTCGCGGATCGCGCCGCGCGCGATGCGGGCCGACTCGTGCAGCACGTTGCGCCGGTCGCCGGAAGGCTTGCGCGTCAGATGGTCGATGACGGCGGCCTGTTCGACGTCGGGCGCGCAACAGACCGCCTTCGCGCCGCGCTGGTCGAGCGCCAGAAGCGTCAGCACCGATTCGTGAATCTCGGCCCCGTCCATGAAGCCGCAGCCGGAAAGAATGACCCCGACGTTGGGCATGGCGTGTCTCCGTGGGATGTGCCGGCATGGTACCGCGCCGGTCGCGCGCCGGCCTATGCCGACGCGCCGCGGTAGCGTCGCAGCCCGAAGCGCCAGAACGCGGTGGCGCCGCCCAGGGCCGCCGGCGCGACCAGCAGGGCTGCCAGCATCGCCGTGCCCGCCGACCGGCCCGTCAGCGTCGCGGCCGGCACGGTGGTGAGGAACGCCAGCGGCAGGATGAACGTGAGCAGCCAGCGCATCCAGGGCGGGTAGACGTCGACCGGATAGCGGCCCGCCTCGAAGACGTTCCAGAAGACCATCTCGACGTTGGCCAGCCGCGTGAACCAGAAGGTGGTGGTCGCCAGCGCCAGCCACACGGAGTAGGTGATCACCGACCCGGCCGCCAGGGTGACGAGAAAGCCTGCCAGCCGCAGCGGGCCGAGCCCCCCGCGAAGCCCGGCGCAGCCGACCACGGCCAGGCCCAGCCCAAGCAGCACGTCGATCGTCCGCCACACGACGATCTGGCGAAAGCTGGCGTAGAACTGGCTGTTGACGGGCCGCAGCAGCACGAAGTCCAGCGCGCCGCTGCGCACGTCTTCCATCGTGGCGCGCATGTTGGGGGCGATGGCCGTCCCGATGATGCCGATCATGATGCGGTAGACGCCCAGCAGGACGATGACCTGCCACGCGTCCCAGCCTGCCAGAGAGCGGGTGTTGGCGAAAATGGTCCACAAGGCGACCAGTTCGCCGCCGAGTTGGGCCACGGCGACGCCCAGCCGGATGAAGAAGTCCAGCCGATACGCCGTCTCATTCTGGATCGAGACGCGCACGAAGAGCGCCAGAAGTCGCAGGTATCGGAGCATCGGCATTCTGCGCGGCCACGCCGCGGAATCCAGGGTCGAGTTCCGTCAGTCGCGCCCGTCGCCGGCGTCGGCCTCGAGCCGCGCCAGCAGGGTGCGGATCGCCGTCTGGGACGGGTCGACGTCCAGGGATGCGCGCAGCAGCGCGATGGCCTCGACCCGCAGGGCTTCGCCTTGGGGCGGCGCGAGCTCGGACTTGCGCCACAGCAGCTCCGCCAGCCGGTTCAGCGCCGGCACGTGCCGCGGCCGCCACTCGAGGACTGCGCGTACCGCGTCGATCGCCGGGTCCACGCGTCCCAGCCGCCAGTACGCCAGCGAGAGGTTGAGCCGCGCCGCGAGGTCGTCCGGGGCCGCCGTCAGCGCCGTCTCCAGATCACCCGCGGCGCCGTCCCAGTCGCCCAGGTCCAGCAGCGCTTCCGCCCGCCGCACGCGCGCGTCGGCGTCATTCGGCGCCAGCTCGATCACGCGCGTCCACGCGTCCCGGGCGTCGGCCAGGTGTCCCAGCGCCTGGTGCGCCGTCGCCACGTTGAACCATGCGTGCCGATCGTCCGGCAGCGCCTCCGCGACGAAGCGCGAGTGCCGCAGCGCTTCGGTCCAGCGCCCGACCCGCGCCATCGCCGCGGCGCAGGCGAGGCGATCGGTGGTCGAATCGGGCACCGCGGCGGCCACGCGTTCCCACGCGTCGGCGGCGTCGTCGCAGCGGCCCGCGGACGCGAGGCGTTCGGCGTGTGCACGAAGGGCGTCCGGTGACGCGGCAGGGGCCGGCGCGGCGGCGGCCACGTCGGAGAGCGGCGCTGGCGGCACGTGTGGGCCGGCGCCGCCCGCCGTCACCGCGTGGGCCCAGCGGATTTCCGGCTCTGCGTGCCTTGGGGCGGACCCATCAGAGGGCGCCGCGCCGTCCGCGTGCGATGGTTGGGCTGCCTCGAGCGGCGCTTCCGCCGAGACGCGCGGCAGCGGCGCCGCGGTCTCGCTGGGGACCGCGCGCGCGGACGGAATCTCCGCGCCCCACCCGCCGGCGGCCGCCCGGCACGACCGCCATGCGACGCCGACGGTGAGCGTCGCGGCAAGGGCTGTGAAGGAGAGGATCAGCGGCTTCACGTTACTTCCGCGCGTTTTGCGACCGAATCCCGGTCGCCCGTCCTCGGTCCTGTTGGCTCAGTGCCTGAAATGCCGCGTGCCGGTGAAGATCATGGCAACGTCACGCCGGTCACACAGGTCGATGCTCTCCGCGTCGCGTTTGCTGCCGCCGGGCTGAATGATCGCCTTGACGCCGGCGTCGATCAGGATGAGCGGCCCGTCCGGAAACGGGAAGAACGCGTCCGACGCCGCGACGGGGGCCCCATCCGGGCCTCCGGCACCCTGCCCGTGGTTTCCGGTTGCGCCGTCTCCGGGCTCTTTCCGGAGGTGCCCGTTCTCCTGCGCCAGCCAGGTCGCCACGCGACAGCTCATCACGCGGCTCATCTGTCCCGCCCCGTTTCCGATCAGCATTCCGTCGCGGACGAGGCTGATCGCGTTGGATCTTGTATGCTTGGCGATCAGCCACGCCAGCCGCAGGTCGGCCAGTTCGGCGGCCGTCGGGGCGCGCTTCGTGACCAGCCGCCACGCGTCCTCGTTCAGGCCGACACGGTCTGCGCTCTGCACCAGCATCGCGCCCGCCACGCTGCGGTATCGGAGTTCGGCCGGATCGGGGGGCTGCGTCAGGTCGCCGACCCGAAGCAGCCGCACGTTATCGCCCCACTTCCTGCGCGGCGGCAGTTCGATGGGCGGTTCGCAGCAGCCCTGGATTTCGCAGCCACCTTCGCGTGCGGGTGTGGCGGTGTTGGGGTGGTAGGTGCCGCGGATGATCGCGACCGCGTCGTCGGTGAAGCGGGGCGCGATCCACAGCTCGACGAAGAACCCGCCGGGTGCGTGGGCCGCGCCGCGTTCCTTCAGCGGACGACCGAAGCGGTCGAAGGTCTCCATGACCAGCGCGGCGAACTCCGCGTCGACCGTGAAGTTGACCGCCAGCGCGCCCCCCATGGCCGCGTTCGGATCGCCGAGATAGGCGCGGCGGTAGGCTTCGATCCTGGCCGCCTGTTGAGCCTCGATCGACAACTCTGCCGCGTGCGCGAGACCGACGCCGCAGGCATTGGTGTGCTTGATGAAGGCGCAGGCGTACGGAGTTTGCGCGGCGGGAGCACTCGCGATCAGCGCGTGCGGAGCCCGCGCCACCTCCGCACACAACTCCAGCGCGGCGTCCGCGTCGAGGTAGTTGTTGTAGGACATCGGCGGGTTCTCGCTCACCGGCGGTCGGCACGAGAGCGGCGAGAGTTCCTCGCCCAGATCGAACACCGTCGCTGCCTGGTGCGGGTTCTCGCCGTAGCGCAGCGGGTCGCTGCCTTCCAGATGGAGGCTGAGCAGGTCCATCGTGAAGGGCTGGACCGCGGGATGTGTCGCGAGCCAGCGCGCCACGCATGCGTCGTATCGACTCACGTGCCAGAACGTCTCCCACGCCCGTTCGGCGCGCCACTTGGCGAAGGACGCCTCGTCCCAACCGGTCACGCGGCCGCGAAGGTACGCCAGCGCACCGCCGAGGTCAGTCTCCGTCCGCAGGACGAACACGTGCCGGTGATTCTTCGCCGCCGCCCGCAGCAGCGCCACGCCCCCGATGTCGATCATTTCGATCGCCCGCTCGAAGGTGCAGTTCGGGTCGGCCACGGTCGCCTCGAACGGATAGAGGTTCACCACCACCATGTCGATCGGCTTGATGCCCGCGGCTTCGAGTTGCCGCATGTGATCGGGGTTGTCGCGGTCCGCGAGGATCGCGGCGTGAATCGCGGGGTGCAGCGTCTTCACGCGCCCGTCCAGCATCTCGGGAAAGCTGGCGACGTGCTCGACGAGCGTGACCGGCACACCGGCCTGCTCCAGGGCCTTGGCCGTCCCGCCGGTCGAAACGATCTCGATGCCGAGTTCCTCGTGCAGCGCGCGGGCAAACTCCGCCACCCCCGTCTTGTCGTATACGCTGATCAGCGCACGGCGAACGTCCATGCCGCGTATTCTGCGGCCGGACGGGCGGATTTTGAATCGGGGTCCGACCCCCGCGCCGCTACCGGTCGGCTTCGCCGGCCGGAGCGAGCGGCGTTCCCGGCGGGCGGGCCTGCGGAATCAACGGCCCCGATAGGTCGGGATCCGCGCCGTGAAGGGGGAGGCGACTGGCCGTCGTGTCCGCGCGCGGCGGCGTGTCCCGCACCCGTGGCTACGAGGCGGCGGTGATCCGGGACGTTACGGTCCGGCCCCGCGCTGCGCCGGCGCGGACCAGGGCTGGCACGGCCGGTCCGTCGCTATAATCGGTAGGAACGGAGGCCCTCATGTGCTCGACTCAGTT
>CAYNYG010000005.1:20211-166269 GCA_964401365.1 uncultured Planctomycetales bacterium
CCGGTCCGTCGCTATAATCGGTAGGAACGGAGGCCCTCATGTGCTCGACTCAGTTCGCACGGCGTGCGCGGCGTGCCGCAATTGTCGTCGCCGCGGGAGGCTGGCTGCTGGCCGGAACCTGTGACGCCGTGCTCCAGACGATCGGGCTGGCGTTCAGCATCGTCGACGTCTGGGTGTAGCGTGGGGCGCTGGCTGATCAAGAGCGACCCAGGCAGCTACGGCGCGTCGGACCTGGAGCGTGATCGCCGCACGGTCTGGGACGGAGTCACGAACGCCGCCGCGGTGAAGAACATCCGCGCCATGGCGGTGGGCGACGATGTGCTGGTGTACCACACCGGCGAAGAGCGGGCGGTGGTCGCCACGGCGCGCGTCGTGTCGCCGCCGCGCGACGCCCGCGGGGCCGGGCGCGCCTCCGCAGTCGTGGACGTCGAGTTCGGAAGCTGGCTCGCGTCGCCCGTTCCGCTGGCGGCCGTCAAGGCCGACCCGCAGTTGGCGGACTTCGCGCTGGTTCGAATCGGGCGTCTGTCGGTGATGCCAGTCAGCGACGCGCAGTGGCGCAAGATCATCGCCCTGTCGAAGCGGCCGCACGCGGACTGAAGGCTCGCCGCGGGCGGGCGCGGTCTGGCACGCGGATTGCTTATCGGCAGCGTGCCGCGCGAGCGGCGAGGAGACCTTCATGTCCGCGCCCCAGCGACACGTCATCATCATGGGCGCCGCCGGTAGGGACTTCCATGATTTCAACGTCTACTGGCGGCAGCAACCTGACGTGCGCGTGGTGTGCTTCACGGCGGCCCAGATCCCCAACATCGACGGGCGCATCTATCCACCGGAGCTGGCCGGACCGCGCTACCCCGAGGGAATCCCGATCCACCCCGAAGCGCAGCTCGAAACCCTGATTCGCGAACACGGCGTCGACGAGGTCGCGCTGGCCTACTCCGACCTGTCCCACGAGGCCGTCATGCACCAGGCCTGCCGCGTCCACGCCGCCGGGGCAGACTTCCGCCTTCTCGGTCCGCGGCACACGATGCTCCGCGCGCGGCGTCCGGTGATCGCCATCTGCGCCGTGCGCACCGGCTCCGGAAAGAGCCAGACGGCGCGGCGCGTGACCGACATTCTGCGCGAGCTGGGCCGCCGCGTCGCCGTCGTGCGCCACCCGATGCCCTACGGCGACCTGCGCCGCCAGGTCTGCCAGCGCTTCGCCTCGCTGGAGGCGATGGACGCGGCCGATTGCACCATCGAGGAGCGCGAGGAGTACGAGCCGCACATCCGCGCCGGCAGCGTCGTCTTTGCCGGTGTGGACTACGAGCGCATTGTCCGTGCCGCCGAGGCGGAGGCGGACGTGATCCTCTGGGACGGAGGCAACAACGACCTGCCCTTCTACGAGCCGACGCTGCACATCACCATCGCCGACCCGCATCGCGCCGGGCACGAGACGCGCTACTTCCCCGGCGAGACCAACATCCGCATGGCCGACCTGGTCATCATCAACAAGGTGGACACGGCCGACCCGCAGCAGGTCGACGCGGTCGAGGCGACCGTGCGCCGCCTCAACCCGCGGGCCACGATCGTCCGCGCCCGCTCGCCCGTGTCCCTGGTCGGTCCCACCGCGACCGGCACGCCCAGCGGCGCGGACGGGGCCGTGTTGCGCGGCAAGCGCGTGCTGTGCATCGAGGACGGGCCGACCGTCACGCACGGCGAGATGGGTTACGGCGCCGCCCATCTTGCCGCGGAGCGCTTCGGCGCGGCGGAAATCGTCGATCCGCGGCCCTATGCCTGCGGCTCGCTGATCGACGTGTTCCGCAAGTACGCGCAGTTGAAAGACGTGCTTCCGGCCATGGGGTACGGCGCGGCGCAGATCGCCGACCTGCAAGCCTCGATCGATCGCACGCCTTGCGACCTGGTGCTGATCGGCACTCCGATCGACCTGGGACGCATTCTGCGGATCAACAAGCCTGCGCAGCGCGTCGGGTACGACCTGGACGAGCTCGATCGCGACGCGCTGCCGCGCGCCGTCCGCGCGGCGCTGGCGACGTAGGTTTCGATCGTCGTCGCGCGGCGGCCGGCTAGCCGCTCAGGCACGCGATGAACTCGTCAATGTCCTGACCATTGGCGGACCCGTTCCCATCGGCATCCGCCGCGCAGGGCGAGCAGCCAGCGCCGCCGTTCAGGACGGCGATGAAGTCATCGATGTCCTGGCCGTTGACGGTGCCGTTGCAGTCCGCGTCGCACGGAAGGCACGCCCCCGGGGGGGTGAATTCGATCGTCAGTGACGGCCAGTGGTCGGCCAGCGGGTGGTCGCGCGAGTCGAACCGCTTGGCCGAAGCTGATTCCTGCTCGTTGCCCAGCACCGCCCAACCGAAGTTCTCGTCCGGCAGATTCAACCAGCCCTGCACGTCGGCGACCATCGCGCTGGAGCTCCAGGTGTAGAAACCGATGGCCCCCACCATCGTCGTCGCGCTGGGCGCGGAAGCGAAGTCGCCGCCCGGCGCGCTCCAGAACTGCGTCGAGAAGAACGTATGCAGCCAGGTCGCGTCGCCCGGTTCGGCCGGCGCACCCTGGCCCTCCTCGCCCAGCGCGTCCGAATCCCCTTCGCCCCAGTCCGACACGAGCCGATGCAGGCTGACCGGGTGGTCCAGCGAAATCGTCTTGGACATGGAAAGCTGAAGCGACACCGCCGTAACCGTCGAGCCGGCCGGCACGGACGCACCGACGTCGAACTGGATGACCGCGCGCATGATGGAATCCAGCGCGGTCCGCCCGGCGAAGAAGTAATCTCCTTTCCCGTTGCTGAAGCCCTGCGCCCCGCCGTACAGCGTATTGTCCTTTGCGGGCGTGATCGTAACCACGTCACCCCGCGCCGCCGGGCTCAGCATCCCGATAAACACCAGAAGGGCCGCGCTCGCACGAGCTTGCATCTTTGCCTCCATCGGATTCGTTGGCCGCGCCAGGGCCGCGGCATTTCCCGCGCGCATTATATCGCCCGGCCGCCTCTCACCGGCCCTCGAATCGCCCGCACACCGGGGGCGACGCAGCCGCGTCAGGGCGTCCCTGTTCCCCCAAGCTGCTCGATCAGCGTCCCACCCAGCACGACCGCGCGACCGGCTCGCACCCGCACCACCACGCATGCCGGTTCCGCGATCCACGCCTGCGCGCCACTGTCCGGAAGCACGACGGCGATGAAGTCGTCCGGGAGCATCCACGTCGCAACCGGGGGGAAGAACTCGCGAGCCAGTTCGCGCCCTCCCAGGCGCAACAGCGTCGCGGGCATCGCCGACACGTTCACCCGCCGCCGACCCTCGAGCCACTTGCGGATCGCGTCGGCCGGCACGGGCTTGCTCGGACGCTCCGGAAGCGGGCCCGCGCGCGGCAGCACCTGGTAGCCCACGGTGTCGATCAGCTTTCCGGCGCGCCCTCCGTCCCCGTTTCCCACCGCAATGACGAATTCAATCGCCGTCCGTAGCGCCGCGTCGCGGTCGGCCAGCCGCTCACCGCGCGGGCGCTGAAGCGCGTGGAAGCGCTGTCCAAGTGAGACGGCTTCGGAACTGGGCGCCGACGTCTGAGCGATTGCGACGTGCAGCCACGCCGCACAGGCCAGCGCGGCGACGCGCCCGCGACCCGAGACCGACCGGCGCACGCGCGGATGCCCTAGCGCCGAATGGCGGCGATCTCGACCCGCAGCATCGTCTGGCGATGCCCCCTCTTGAGCTTGTAACCCTTGCGGCGGCGATGCTTGATCGTGACGACCTTGGGTGTCTTCAGCTCGTCGGTGATCCGCGCGGTGACGCTGGCGCCCGCGACGTGCGGCGTGCCGATGACCGCGTCGGCCCCTTCGCCGAGCATGAGCACGTCCGAAAACGTGATCTCGGTCTGGCCCTCGGCCAGGTCGCGACGCTCGACCAGGAGCGCGTCGCCTTCCTTCACTTTGTACTGTTTGCCGCCGTCTTCGAATATCGCGTACACCGTCGGTCCTCGTCCCGCTGCGACCATTCCGCAAAACAGCACACGATACCCGCGCGCGCTGCGAGACGCAAGCCGGCATCCGTCGTCTGCGAGCGGCACACCGCGAAGGCGGATTCTCCCGGCTCCCCAGCGGTCCTTGGTGCCCCGGACGCGCGACGAGCGATCAAGCGCGCCCGGGTCGTCTGCGGAATCCACTTGAAACCTTGGTGTCGTGTCCGGTAAGCTGAGCACGGTCAGCCACCTGGCAGCGTATGGAGCCTGACCGGCGGTCATGGCCGTTGGCGGCCGGGATAATCCGACCGCCGGGGGCTTGAACGCGGGGTGGCAACGTGTTAACATTGAATGCGTGATGGAGGATTAAGGAAGCTCGGGCGCAACACGCGCCGCGCTCGCATTGGGCAAGCGATTCCCATCCGTGTTCCGCATTCGCTTGCCGCGGCGTGGATTTCGTGTTGGGTGGTTTGGGCTTCAAGTGCTGCTGACGAAGCGCTGGACGCGGGCGCGTTGGTCCGATCAGGAGGCACCGCGTCGGGCGTTGTGTATTACGACAATACGGCGACGCCTTACGGCACCGTATTCTCCGCGGCGGCCAAGCCACACTACGCGTTGGACGACATTCGTCTGACGCCGGGACCTGGAGCGGGTCAGAGGAATGTCTACACGGACACCCATACGCTCGGATGGACGAATCCGCAGAGCCCGCTGAACAGTGATCTTCGCGTGCGCTTCTGGGACAACGTCGTGTACGGACCGGCCGACCCGGTCAATTCGGCGCTGTTCGCGGAATACGTGCTGGAGATTCGGGACTGGCCGCCCGGTACCTGGGCCGTGACGGTGGATGTGGGCCCGGTCGGCGGCGTGACGTTTCCGGACGATTTCGTTGGCTTCGAGTTGAGGTTCAACAAGCCCGGCAGCCAGGAGGAACTGAGCGACGACGCGACGGTGATTTTTCCGAAGACCGACTCCGGCCCGGTGGTAGGTTCGAGCGCCGATGTGTACTGGCGGGATGCGGACGGGAACGGTCGCTACAACTCGCCGCCGGATGATCGGTCCTTCGACGGGCCGCCGTTCCTGGCGAATTTTTACGCCGCGTTCGCGAGTTCGGGTCGCGTGTGCGACCCGTGCGACGCGAACTGCGACGGGTCGATCGACGGGTTGGACATCGGCGCGTTCGTGTCGGTCCTGAAAGGCGGGCCGCGGTGCGATGGGTGCGTCGGGGACGTGAACGCGGACGGGTCGGTGAACGCGTTCGACATTGCCGGGTTCGTGGAGTGCCTGGAATCGCCCTGAGTCCGAGGCGTTGAGCTGAAAGAGGCGAAATCTCAAAAAAAGATGCGGTTGCGCGACTCGTGTTGCGCTACTGGCGGTGAATCACGTTTCTGGTTAATCGCGGGTACGGTCATGGTTCGCGTTGGGCTCTGGTCGGTCCGCGGCAGGTCATTTTGGAGTGCACAATGAAGAAGCTCGTTGCGATAGGCGTCGTCGCCGGCCTGGCGGCCGTTGCGATGGCCGACAAGGTTGCCCCGCACGCCAAGTTCAAGGCGCCGCGTGGGGTCGAGGGTTCGGGCGGCACGGCTGCCGGGACCGTCTACTACGCCAACACCGAGGCCCCCTACGGGTACATCTGGTATCTGCTGGATGCCCCGAAGGACATCCTCGATGACGGCACATTCACCGGCGGCCCGGCGGAGAACACCGGCGGCAACGTCGACACGATCGTGATCGGCTGGATCGAACTCGGCTCGGCGCCGATCAACTTCGACATGCAGATCCGCTTCTGGGACGATTGCGACATTACCAACACGAACACCCCGATCAACGCCGGCGAGCTGGATGCCCCCGGGTACACGCTCCAGGTGCGCAACGTCGCCGCGATCGGCGCGTATCAGTCGCTGCGCGACCTGTCGGGCCTGCCCGGCGGCGGCGTCGACCTTACCGACGACAATGACTGGGGCATGAGCTGCCTCTACCTCGAACCCGACAGCAGCACGGTCATCTCCGATCAGGGTTCGCCCATCTTCGACTACGACACGACCGGCCCCTCGGTCGGCACGAACGAAGACCTGGCCTGGTCGGACCAGCTCGGCAACGCCGACGGTCAGTACGACCCGGCCGACGGGTTCTTTGCCGGCGGCGCGCCGTTCTACACGGCCCACTGGCTGCGCCTGGAAGGCAACCCGATCAGCTCCTGCAACCCGTGCGACACGGACTGCAACGGCACCGTCAACGGCCAGGACATCGATGACTTCATCGCCGTCCTGAACGGCGGCGCTGGCTGCTCGCCCTGTGCGGCGGATGCCGATGGGAACGGGTCCACCAATGGTCAGGACATCGACGAGTTCATCGCGTGCCTCACGCCGTGATGGCGGTCGACTCCGAAGGGTAGTTCTCACCGGCGCCGTCCGGCACGGGCGGCGCCGGCTTTTGCGCGCGGGCGAGACGCAATCGAGAATCTCGCCCATCCCAACCCCAACCCTGGAGTGAGTTCGATGAAGAAGCTCTTGTCGACCGTGATCGGCCTCGGCGCCTCACTCGGCGCGCTGGCCCAACAGCAGGACACCGCGGTCGAGACCATCGCGCGGTTCCACAACATGGGCTCGGAAGGCGGAGCCGCCGCCGACGTCGTCTACTACGACAACACCATCTCCGAGACCGGACTCGTCGTGTACAGCTCGTTGCTCCCGCACCGCGCCCTGGACGACGTCACGTTCAACCCCGGCCCCGGCGGCGGCGGGTCGAACCTCTACACCAACCAGCACACCATTTCCTGGTATAACGGCACTCTGACCAGCTTCGACTTCCACGTCGTCTTCTACGACGACCTCGACCCCAACGCCACGCCGGTGAACTCCAATCCCATCCCCGACGGAGCGTACTACGTGCAGGTGGTCGACATCGCCGCTGGCGCCTGGTACTCGGCGGTTGACCTCAGCAGCATTGGTGGCGTGACGTTCCCGGACGACACCTTCGCGATGGACTGGCTCTACTACGAGCCCGGCAGCACGACCGTGCTCAACGCCTACGCGACGCCGATCTTCCCGCAGACCAACTCCGGCCCGGTGGTCGGCTGGAGCGACGACATCTACTGGCGCGACGCCGACAGCAACGGCCAGTATGACCCGACCGACGCGCGTTATTTCGGTGGCCCGCCGAACCTGGCCAACTTCTTCTGCAAACTGGAGGAGATCAGCGGCAGCGCCTGCAACCCGTGCGACACGGACTGCAACGGCACGGTCAACGGCCAGGATATCGATGACTTCATCAACATCCTGAACGGCGGTGCGGGCTGCTCCCCGTGCGCGGCCGACGCGGACGGAAACGGATCGACCAACGGACAGGACATCGACGACTTCATCGCGTGCCTGACTCCGTGATGACACCCCGCGGGTGACAAGCCCGTCGTTCGTCAGCTTTTCGTCGCGGAGCGGATCGCGATCGCGCGGTCCGCTCCGCGATGCGCTTTCCGTCGCCTTCCACTCCGCCGGCGCCTCCCGCCCCGCCCCCTGCATGCCCCTCTCCCGCCGGCTTCCGCGCCCACGTACACTCCGCCGGTTCGGCTCGACCGATCTGGGCCGCGCCGGCACCCAAGGACCTCTCGATGCCCGGTATCACCATCGCGGAACTGTCCCAGCACGTCGGCCAGACCGTCACGCTCTCCGGCTGGCTCTACAACAGCCGCTCCGCCGGGAAGCTGATATTCCTCATTCTTCGCGACGGCACGGGGCTGTGTCAGTGCGTGGTCGAGAAGAGCGACGCTGGCGTCGGCCTGTTCTCCACTGCCGCGGGTCTGCACCAGGAAGCCTCGCTGCGGGTCACAGGCACGGTGCGGGCCGACGAGCGCAGCGTGGGCGGTTTCGAGCTGGCGGCGGTTTCGGCGATCGACGTGATCCAGAACGCCGAGGGCTTCCCCATCACGCCCAAGCCGCACGGGATTGACTTCCTGATGAAGCAGCGGCACCTGTGGTTCCGCTCGCGGCGGCAATGGACGATCCTGCGCATCCGCGCCACGCTGGTCGACGCCATTCGCCGCTTCTTCAATGACCGCGGCTTTGTGTGCATCGACACGCCCATCTTCGCGCCATCGGCCGGGGAAGGCGCGCAGACGCTGTTCAAGGTGGACTACTTCGGCGACGAGGTATACCTGGCCCAGACGGGCCAGCTCTATCTCGAGGCCGCCTGCATGTCGCACCGCAACGTCTACTGCTTCGGTCCCACGTTTCGCGCGGAAAAGAGCAAGACGCGGCGTCACCTGACCGAGTTCTGGATGGTCGAGCCCGAGATCGCGTATGCCGACCTCGACGACGACATCGCGCTGGCGCAGGACTTTGTGCACGAGATCGCGATGCGCGTCATTCGCGACCATCGCAGCGACCTGGAGTTCCTGGGCCGCGACGTGGGCACGCTCGAGCGGCAGGTGCAGCTCCCCTTCTACCGCATGACCTACACCGAGGCGTCGGAGATCCTGCGCGGACCGCGAGCCCGCGAGCTGCTGGAGCGCGAGCGGGCCGACGCGACCGCCCGGATCGCGGCCCTGAAGGACGAGATCGCCGGGAAGGAGGCCGCACGCGGCGCACCCGGTGTGAAGAAGTTCAAGGCCGACCAACTGCTGCACGAGATTGCCCAGGCACGCGAGCAACTGACCGATCTGGAGGAACACGTCCGCAACATCCCGCAGCACATGGCGCTGGCGGCGAACTTCGAGTGGGGCGGCGACCTGGGCGGTTCGGATGAGACCATCATCGCCAAGCTGCACGACCGCCCGGTATTCGTCACGCACTACCCGAAGACCTGCAAGGCGTTCTACATGAAGCGCAACGGGCAGGACCCGCGCGTGGTGAACAACTTCGACCTGCTGGCGCCCGAGGGCTACGGGGAGATCATCGGCGGATCGCAGCGCGAGGACGACTACGACGTGCTGATGGAGAAACTCCGCGAGGAAGGCCTCGACCCCGCCCCGTACGAGTGGTACCTCGACCTGCGGCGCTACGGCAGCGTCCCCCACGCCGGTTTCGGCCTGGGCGTGGAACGCACCCTGGTCTGGCTGTGCGGGCTGACGCACGTGCGCGAGGCAATTCCGTTCGCCCGCACGATGGGCCGGCTGTGGCCCTAGGCCGGAATCGAGCGCCGCCCGCTCGCACAACGGGGGTGTGCCGGTTCCCGCCCCGCGCGGAACACGATCGCCGACGCGGCTTCGCGGCGTCGACTGCCGCTACATCCCCGCCGTCAGGCGAGCGTCGGCCCAGTCGGCGTGGTCGTGGTTCATCCCGTCGCCCGCGTCATCGACCACGAGCTCCAGCGTCTGCGCGGCGGTGAGATCGACGTCGACGGCGCGCGGCGCGTCGCCGGTGCGCATGACGCCACTCTGGAACGCCGGCACGCCGTCCACCAGCACGAGGAAGATCACCGAGCCTGGCGCCGAGAGCGTCTCGTCGTCAACCCCGACGCTGGCCGTGAACCGCGAGTAGCCGCCGCCGAGGTTGAACGTCAGTACGGACCGCGCGTGCGTGCCCAGGCCGCGCTCGAACGTGCGCCCGCCGATCGCCAGGCGATTGCCTTCGATCGTCCTGTTGCGGCCCAGCGCGCCAAAGCCCTGCTCGGCGCGCATCGGCTGCAACTCGTCCAGGTAGCGGTCCGACGGCGTCGGCGCGGCGAGACTCACGACGTTGGACGGCGCGGCGTCGCCCGAGTTCCACCGCAGCGCCTCGACCTGGTACGACACCGCCTGGCCGAACCGCACGCGCCAGTCGCGCCACGTTACGTCGGGGGTGGTCGCCACGCGCTGCCCGTCGCGCAGCACGCGATAGCCCGACGCGGACGCCACGCGCGTCCAGGAAAGCTGCACTGCATTGGACTCCGGGTCAAACGTCGCACCGAGGCGCGGCGACTCATCGGGAGCGGCCGCGTCGACCCCCGGGACGGCGTAGACCAGGCTCCAGCGGGCGATGGTGCTGCTGGGCGACGACAGTGTCAGCGTCGCCACCGGTCCTTCGACCCGCAGCTCGCTGGCCACGCCCTCGGCCGCGGCGCTGGCGATCTCGAACGGCGCCCGGCCAGGCTGAAGGAAGAAGCGAATCTCGTACGGGTCGCCGCCCACGAGCCGGCTCACGCCTTCGATCTGGTTCGCGCCGCAGCCGTAGGACTCCACGTCGACCGCGCCCAGCGTGATGTGGCGCGAGGTGCCGATCAGCGTAGGCTTGTCCGGCTCGATCGCCCGCACGCACAACACGCGGCACGAAGTCGGCTCCAGATCGATGCTGAGCCGCTCCTCCAGCCGCCCCAGCAGCGTCCGGTTCCACACGTCATAGACCAGGTAGTTGCCGGGTTCCAGCCCGATCGACCCCGCCGACAACTCGTGCGTGCGCCCCTGAGCGCCCCAGTTGAAGACGCCCACGACGTCGCGCCGTCCCGCCGGGTCCTGGATCTTCAGGCAGATCACGTCCGGCTGCTGAACCGGGTGCAGGTTCATGGGCCGGATGTCGGCCGGCGGAAAGACGCGCCGCAGCAGCTCGACGCGCTCTTCCGGCAGCTCGTACATCTTGTCGCTGGTCATCAGCACCTGGCCGGTCAGCCCCAGGACGCTGGCCCACACCCGCGCCTGCTCCAGCGTCAGCGGCGGGCGCACGCACAGAACGTCCGGGTCGGCGTACCAGACCACGTTGTGCGACCAGTAGAACTTCCACGTCGCCTCCAGCGCCGGACGCATCCCGTCCCACGCCGCCCAGATGTCGCCGCCCGTTCGGCTGCCGTGCAGGATGCCGGCGCCCCACCACGGCACGCCCCAGCAACCCAGGAGGAAGCGGCCCGGACCGATTGCGTCGCGAATCACGTACAGTCCGGCGCGGTAGGCCTCCTGAGGCGTGAGCGAGGCGTTGCGCGTGCGGTCGCGATACTTCTGATAGAGGTCCTGCACCAGCGGCTGGCCGTCGATCTTGAAATAGTCGAAGTCCCACTCGCGGGCCGCCCGGGTAAAGAGGCGGCGCATGTACGCCTGCCCGTCCGGGCCGCTGGTGTCGACGATGTAGCGTCCCTCCCAGTTCCACTTCTTCGGGTCGTCCGGGCGCTCCGGGTCTTCGCCGGCGCTGCGGCCGTCGTCGCGCCACAGGAAGGCGGAGTAGTTGGACCGCACGAAAGCCGGGTCGCTCTGCCCGTGCGGCGCGATCCAGAGCCCGGCCTTGAGACCCAGGGCGTGAATCTGGTCGGCCAGTGCGCGCATGCCATTGGGAAAGCGCCGGTCGATCGTCTCCCAGTCGCGGTTGTCGCCCACGCCCTTGCCGACGCCCTGCCACCCGTCGTCGAGCTGAACGTATTCCGCCCCGAACGCCTTCAGGTTGTCGGCGATCCAGCGCGCGTTGCGAACCACCTCCTCCTGCGAGATGTCTTGGTAATAGAAGTACCACGAGCACCATCCGCTCGGCGGACGCGGGAACCGGGAGCGATCGAGCGGCCCCGTGTAAAACGCGACCCCGCGCACGTCGCGAATGAAGTTGTCGGTGATGACCGCGTCGACCGTCGCGTCGTCGGGCAGGTCGAGCATCGCGACACCGTCCACGTAACGCAGCGGCGCCGGGCCGCGGAACGTATACATGCGGTCGGCGTCGGGGTCGTAGATCGAGTCGCACACCGGCGTCGTGACCGGCCCGCAGGCCGAGAACATCACCGACGCCGGCCCGCCCGGCTCCGCCCGGCATGGAAACGAGCGTGGCCCCCATGCGAGCGTGTTGCGGACCGACGCCAAGGGTACATTCGGCAGGTTCATCTTCTTCACGCCGGACGGAAGGTTTTCTACCGTTCGGGACGCGTGCGCGGCCCCCGCCCCGCGCGCGTCCCGATCATGCGCTGCGGCCCGCGGCGCCGGCGCGGCGGAAGGCGGCGACTCGCACCCGGCCAGGGTCAGGCACACGAAAACGAGGGACGGTCCGGGTCGCCGGGTGGGCATCGTCGATCTGACCTCCGCGCTGGGGGGTGATGCCCGGCATGATAGGCGCGGTTCGCGGCGCGGGAAAGCTGCCGCCGCGCACGACGCCGCGCGCGGTCGATGTGCGCCGCGGGTCGGAAATCCAAGCGCGGTGTGTTACGATCTCATCGTCATGGCGCGGCGGCGCACCCAACCGGTCCTGCGGTTCATCCTCCGCGCAGCGGCGTACCTCTGGGCGCTGCCCACGACCGCCGTCGGATTGCTGTTCCTTCCGCTGGCATTGCTCAGCGGCGGGCGCGCCGCCTGGGTGCAGGGCGCACTCGAAATCCATGGCGGCCTGGTTGCCTGGCTGCTGCGGCACGGGACTCTGCTCCCGGGCGGCGCCGCGGCGCTGACGCTGGGCCACGTCGTGCTGGGTCTCAACCCCGGCACGCTTCAGCGGACCCGGGCCCACGAGCGCGTCCACGTCCGCCAGGCCGAGCGCTGGGGCCCGCTCTTCATCCCGGCGTACCTTCTGGCCAGCGCCTGGATGTGGCTGCGGCAGCGGGACGCCTATTTCGACAACCCGTTCGAGCGCGAGGCGTACGACGAGGTCGAGCGGCGGATCGGGCTTCGAGGCAGCGTCGATTGAAGCTCGGCCGCGTCCGCCGGCGGCAAGTGCGGGCCGGGTGTCCGCGGTGATCGCGGCAGCGGCGCGCCGCCCCCGTCATAGCGGGCGGATGGGCCGGCAGGGGACGCCTGCCGCGACGACGTTGGGTGGGATGTCGCGCGTCACGACGCTGCCCGCGCCGATCACGCTGTTGTCCCCGATGCGCACGTTGGCCAGCACGGAGACGTGTCCGCCCAGCCAGCAGTTGTCGCCGATACGCACCGGGCCGCCGTATTCGAGGCCGCCATTGCGAGTTGCGGCGTCGAGCGGGTGGTGCGCCGCGTAGATGTGAACGCCGGGGGCGAAGAACACGTTGGACCCGATGTCCACGCGCCCGCAGTCGAGGATCACGCACCCGAAGTTCATGAAGAGCCCGTCGCCGGCGAAGATGTTGCTGCCGTAGTCGCAGTGAAACGGCGGCTCGATCTCGGTGCGCTCCCCGACGCGGCCCAGGAGCTCGCGCAGCAACGCCAGGCGGCGCTCGGGCTCGTCTTCGGTCGAGGTGTTGTAGATCCGCGTCAGCCGCCGCGCGCGGCGCCGCGCCGCGGTCAGCTCGGCGTCCGCCGGGCGATACAGCTGCCCGGCCAGCATCCGGTCGCGCTCGCTGAGCGGATCGGTCACGCGCGGATCCCTTCGAGTCCGAGGCGCGTCGGACGCGCGCGGCGCGGAGTCGTTACCGAGCAACGCCGCTCTACGCGGCGAACGTAACGTCGAATCGCTCCGCCCACAACGCCAGGCTCACCCAGCGCCACACGACCGCCGGGATGCGGCGGCGGCCGGACGCGGCGGCGCGCCAGCAGGCCAGGACTTCCGACGGTCGCAGCGCCGCGACGCGTGCCAGCGCCGGGCCGGCGAGGACGCGCTCGACCCACGGGGCGAGCCGCCGCAGCCACGCGCCTTGCGGCGCTTCGAACCCGATCTTGTCGCGGCGGTCGAGAATCGAGTCCGGGACGATGCCGCGCATCGCCGCCCGAAACACGGCCTTTCCACGGCCGTCGGCGCCGATCAGGTGCTCCTCCGGCAACGAAAGGCAGAACTCGGCCAGCCGCGGCGTGACGAACGGCACGCGGCTCTCGATCGAGTGCGCCATCGAATTGCGGTCCTCGTAGCGCAGCAGCATCGGCAGGCTCGATTCGGACGCCGCCTCCCACAGCGCGGCGCGCAGCGCATCCGGACCCTTCGCCGCCGCGCGCGACACCGGCCGCACGCCGCGGGCCTCGAACCACGACCGGTTCAGCCACGCCGGCGTCAGACCCTCGCCCACCCACGCACGAGCCCGATCCCGAACCGCCCCCGGCATCAGCAGCGCCGCCACGCGCATCGCCAGCTCCGTCCCCCCAACGCCCGGCAGGCGACGGGCGCGGGCCCACAGCGCCCCGGCCGCCCCCCAACGGCCCGCGCGGACCAGCGACAGCAGCCGCTGCGCCAGCAGCGGGCGATACCCCGCCAGAAACTCGTCGGCCCCCTGTCCGTCCAGCAGCACCTTCAGCCCGCATTCTCGCGCCAGCCGAAAGACACGCGCTTGTGCGTAGATGCTGGTCGAGGCGAACGGCTCGCCCTGGCCCCCCACCAGAAGCGCCGCGTCCGACGCCAGTTCGTCGGCAACGGGACGCACCAGGTGCGGCGTAGCGCCGGCGGCCTGCGCCGCGATCGCGATCCAGCCGGCCTCGTCGACGGCCGGATCGTCGGCCGAGTAGCCGAATACGTGCAGCTCCAGCGACGGACCGGCGACGCGCCGTACCGCGCAGACGATCGCCGACGAATCCACGCCACCCGACAGCGCCGCCCCGACCGGCACGTCACTACGCAGGTGCAGCCGCACCGAGTCGAGAAACAGCGTTCGAAGCTCCGACGCCGCGTCCTCGAACGAGCACGCACGCGGTCGAGGCGCCAGCGACCAGTAGCAGCGCGGCTGCGGCGCGGATCGCGGCGCAACGGTCGTGGACGGCCACCCGTCTGCGGCGGACAGGCGCACGGTCATGCTGTGAGCGGCTGGGAGCTGCCGCACGTCGCGCAGCAACGTCCGCCCGCCGAAGTCGGTGATGCCGTAGCGGAGGTACGTATAGAGCCGGGCCGGTTCAACGTGACGCGCAACGCCGGGCAGGTCGAGCAGGGGCGGGATTTCCGAGGCGAACGCGAATCCGAGCGGAGTATGCACGAAGTAGAGCGGCTTGATTCCCAGCGGGTCACGTGCCAGGAACAACTCGTCGCGGGTCGCGTCGAGGATCGCGAACGCGAACATCCCCACCGCGCGCGCAAGAACAGCGGCCCCCCACTCCAAGTAACCGCGCAGCAGGACTTCAGTGTCGGTGCGCGTTCGAAAGATGTGCCCCGCGGCGGACAGCTCGCCGCGGAGTTCGACGTAGTTGTAGATCTCCCCGTTGAGGACGACGTGCAGGCGGCCATCCGGCGTCGCGAGCGGCTGACGCCCGGCGTCGGACAGATCGAGGATGGACAGCCGGCGGTGCAGCAGTACCGCGCGCGGCGGGGTGTGCAGCTCCGGAACGTCGCGCGACAGATGCGGCCCGTCCCCGTCCAGCACCAGGCAACCGCGGTCGTCGGGGCCGCGGTGCCGCAGCGCATTGCTCATCCGCGCCAGCCCCTCGCGCGAGACGAACTCCGGCTGATACGGAACGACTCCGGCGATGCCGCACATGCTGGCTCCTGGTCGGCGCGGGCCCTACCGGACTACACAGCGCCACGTCGCGCCGCCGACGGTCGCCGCGCCGCGCGCGCCGAGCCGCAGGTTCAGGCGCGGCGCCTTGCCGGCTTTGGCGGCAACGAGCAGACGGTGCGGCCCGGCCTCGAGCAGAAGCGGGGCGAAGTGAAACCCGGGGCCTGCTGCGCCGTCGACCTTCACGCCGCTGACCTCGATCGCGGGGCGCGACTCGCTGCGCCACTGGAGCTGGTACAGGTCGGCGGCCGCGTCGAAATAGCCCTCCAACGCATACTCGGCGCCGGCGGCGACACCGGCCTTGGTCAACCAGTCGTCGCGCGTCGTGTCCTCAACCACCACCGGATCGCGCCCCTTTACGCGCAGCAGCAGCCCCTTGGCCAGCGTCGCCCCGGCCGGTGGCGGGCGCGAAGGGATTGCGCCGGGCTCCTCAACCGTCACGTCGATCGGCGCGCTGACCCCGTCCGCCGGCTGGTCGATCCCGGCGCTGGCGACCGCCACCAGCCGCACCGGCCCCAGGCCGAGTTTGGGCGTCGGAACGCTCACCACCCCGGCGTCGCCCGAGACGCCACCGACCGGCCGTCCCAGGTGCAGGATGTTGATCCGCCTGGCTCCTTCGGCGCGGAGTGAGATCCGCAGCGTCTCGCCCCACACGATCCGCTTCGGACACTCCCTCACTTCGACGCCACGCCCGCGGTTGGCCGCCGCGAACGGCACCACGAGGCGCGACTGCGTCTCGATCGGCGCCGGTCCGATCGCGACCACCGACAGCTCGTGCCATCCGTCGGGCAGCGCGGTCGTGTCCAGCGTGACGCCATGCTCGCCCGGCAAGATCGTGCCGCGCGACAGCCCGTGGCCCCAGCGCCCGTCCACGTAGAGCTCGAATCGCTCCGCGGTCGTCTGGGCAATCCCCGCTCCGAGCGACACCAGGCCTGACAATGTCGCGCCCGCCTCGAAGCCCGTAAGCGATACGCGGCCGCGCTGCGCCCAGGGCTGAACGAGCGGATCTCCGATGATGAGCAACTGGTAGGGCCCGTGGACCGACTGATAGAACGCCTCGCCCAGGGAGCAGCCGGCCGCATAGTGCGCGTGGATGAACGGGGACGGGAACTTTTCGGCAATGGCATAGGGCTCCGTGACGGTGCCACTCGTGCCGGCCGCGCCATGACGAATGAACTCGGTGCAGGGCGTCTGTCCGGCTCGCTCTCCCAGCATTCCGCCGAAACTCGTCAGATGCTCGACGATCGCACCCGGGAGGATGCGGCTGCCCGACGCGGGCCAGTCCACGTCCGCGGCGCCGATCATGGCGCCCATCACGTCCTGGCGGCCGCGCGGCACGACGCCGTCGTTCACGCACGCTGCGACGCCGTGTGCCGCCAGCGCCGCCACCGCCGACTCGAAACCCCATTCGCGCGTTCCGGAGCGGATGTCGCCGTTGCGCATGTAGTAGACCGTTCCGTTTGGGTGGGTGGCGTCTGCGGCGGCGCTGCGCCGCAGGCACTCCAGCACCTCGCGGACCGAGCTGCCGCGCCCGCTGGTAACTCCGAGGAACGTCGAGATGAGGTAGTGCGGGCCGTGCGGCCCGGGCTGACCGCGGTCGTCCCAGGCAAGCGAAGCCCGGAGCGCCGTCGCGGGCTGCGTCTGGACCGCAACCGCGGTCATGTCGGCGACCAGTCGCTTGAAATCGTCGCGCTCGCGCAGCGCGGCAAGGTCCTCGTCGCCCGCGGTGTGCCGCGCGTTGCGCCAGCCGTTCGCCACGGCCGCCTTCAGCGCCGCCAGCGCGGCGTCGGCCTTTCCCTCTCGTGCGAGGCAGCAGGCCAGGTTGTACGCCAGCCCAGCGTCTGAAGGATGCGCCTTCGCCAGCGCCTCGTACACCGGCAACGCGTCCGACCACTTCTTGTCCCGGCAGAGCGCCTCGGCGGCGGCGTTCCGCTCGGCCTCGCGGTCGCTGAGCACCGTCGCCTCGCGCAGCGGCAGCGGCCGCCGCATGTAGCGGTTCGCGTCGAGCCGCAAATAGCCCACCCGTCGTGCCAGGACGTCCTCGTGCAGGAACGTCAGCCCGTTGGCCGACCCCTTCAGGGTGATGACCTGCGGCAGATGCCTGTCCTTGGCGTCCTTGCCAAGGTCGATGCAGTACGGCAGGTCGCACGAATACGCGACAAAGTCGATCTGCGCCCGGAGTCCGCGGCGCTCGAGCGTTTCGAGCACCGGCGCCAGAATCGACTTCCGAAAGGTGTCGACGTCGGCGTTCTCGAAGTCGCGGACGCCGTCCAGCACCACCACGTGGCCGGGCGGAATGCCCCGCAGCCGCACGTACTCGTTGGCGACGGTCAGCGACGCCCAGCTATCGCCGTTGACGACCACGGTCACGTTGTCCGGCCCGCCGCCGGCGGAGGCGATCGGCGCCAGCAGCAGCGACAGGCCCGCCGCCACCAGCCGCGCGCGGCGCGCCCGGGGAGGAGCTCGTCCGGGATTCGAAGCGTCGGGCATCGGGCGCCGCCGGGACGTCTAGGGGATGCGGATCTTCGACACGTCAACCTTGGGCTTGGGGTAGGACATCTTGAGCGCTTCCAGCGTGTCGACCAGCACCTCGGCGATCAGTAGGTTGCGATACCAGTGCCGCTCCGCGGGAACAACGTACCACGGCGCGAACTCCGTCGAGCAGCGGCTCAGCGCGTCCTCGTAGGCCCGCCGATAATCGTCCCACCGCGCCCGCTCGCTCAAATCGGCCGGATCGAACTTCCAGTGCTTGTCCGGGCGCTCCAGCCGGCGTTCGAGACGCTCCTTCTGATAGGCCTTCGAGATGTGGAGGTAGAACTTCACGATCGTCGTGCCCTCGTCGTGCAGCAGCCGCTCGAACGCGACGATGTGGTCATAGCGGCGCTTCCAGTGCGGGCTGGGGACCAGACCGCGGACGCGGGTGATCAGCACTTCCTCGTAGTGCGAGCGGTTGAACACGACGATTTCGCCCCGCGCCGGGACGTTGGCGTGCACGCGCCACAGGTAGTCGTGCTTGAGCTCCGCGCCCGCCGGCGCCTTGAAGCTCGTCACGGAGCAGCCCTGCGAGTTCAGCGGGCCGAAGACCGAGTGGATCGTGCTGTCCTTGCCGCCGCAGTCGGGCGCTTGCAGAACGACCAGCAGCGCGTGCTTTCCCTCGGCATACAGCACTTCCTGCAACTCGACCAGCCGCTGCACGCGCCGGGCGAATCGCGCCTCCGCCTTCGGGCGGCTCAGCCCACCGTCGTCGTCGCTGGCCACGGAGTTGAGCCGCAGCCGCGCACCGGGCCGGACGCGAAAACGCGAGGTCTTCATGGTCGGTTCCGGACGGCCGTGGGCGGGCTCAGTGCATGCCGCCGCCCGTGAGGGTCTTGACGATCTCGGACACGAAGGCTTTCGCGTCGCCGAACAGCATCAGGGTCTGGTCACCGTAGTAGAGCTCGTTCTCGATGCCTGCGAAACCCGGGTTCATGCTGCGCTTGATCACCATCACGCTCTTGGCCTTGTCCGCGTCGATGATGGGCATGCCGAAGATCGGGCTGCCCTGGTCGTGCCGCGCCGCGGGATTCACCACATCGTTGGCGCCGATGACCAGCGCCACGTCCATCTGCCCCATCTCCGGGTTGATCTCGTCCATCTCGATCAGCTTGTCGTACGGAATATTCGCCTCGGCCAGCAGCACGTTCATGTGCCCCGGCATGCGCCCGGCGACCGGGTGAATCGCGAAACGCACGTCGACGCCCCGCTTGGTGAGCTGGTCGTACAGCTCGCGTACGCGATGCTGCGCCTGCGCCACCGCCATCCCGTAGCCCGGGATGATCACCACGCGCTGCGCCGCCTCGAGCATCTGGGCCGCGTCCTCGGCCGTCGCGCTCTTCACCGACTTCTTGACCGCCTCGGCCGATGCGGCCTTCACCTGCCCGAACGCTCCGAACAGCACGTTGGTGAACGAGCGGTTCATCGCCTTGCACATGATGATGGACAGGATCAGACCGCTGGACCCGTCGAGCGCCCCGGCCGTGATGAGCAGCTTGTTGTCGAGCACAAACCCCATCGCCACCGCGGACAGACCGGCGTAGGAGTTCAGGATCGAGATGACGGTTGGCATGTCCGCCCCGCCGATGGGCATGACCAGCATCCAGCCGAAATTCAGTGCCAGCAGGATGATCACCACGAACGCGACGGGCGACCAGGCCGAGGCCGGCGAAACGACCACCAGAAGGCCCAGCAGCACGGCCAGCCCGAACGCGCCCAGGTTGACGTAATTCTGCCCCTTGTAGACCCAGGGCCGTTGCGGGATCCACTTGATCTCCTGGAGCTTGCCCGCCGCAATCAGACTGCCGGTGAACGTCAGGTAGCCCAGGATGATCTCGAGGATGATCGCCACCATGCGGAACGCCGTCAGATTCGGCGCGCCGGGTTCGGCGAACCAGTAGAAGTACTTCGCGGTTCCCACCAGACCGGCCGCCAAGCCGCCGAAGGCGTGCGACAGCGCGGTCCGCTGCGGGACCGCAGTCAGCGGCACCTGCGCCAGCCACCAGCCGGGAAGGACCGCGATCAGGATCGGCACCACCACCCACAGGTGCCGCGTGATGCTTGCGCCGGACCAGGTCGCCAGGACCGCGATGGCCATGGCGGCCACCCCCGCAAAGACTCCGCGCCGCGCGGTCTTGGGCGCGTTCATCCAGTGCAGCGCGAAGATGAACAGCGCGGTCGAGACCAGGTACGCGAGTTGAACCAGCGTGTTGTTCATGCCTGGCCCCCCCCACGCGTCCTGAACATCTTGAGCATCCGGTCGGTGATCAGGAAGCCGCTGATGATGTTGGTCATGGAGCAGAACAGCGCCACGGCGCCCAGGAGCCGAATGCCGGTCGGATAATGCTCGCCCCCCGCCACGATGATCGAGCCGACCACCGCGATGGCGGAAATGGCGTTGGTGATGGACATCAGCGGCGTGTGCAGCAGGCGCGAGACGCGCATGATCACGCCCACGCCGATGAACGTCGCCAGCATGAATACGAACAGCATCGACGACAGATCCAGCCCCGCCGAGGCGTGCGCCGCGGCGGGATCGCCCGCCCCGGCCGCCGGGGCGGGATGGGACGCCTGTGCGGCGGCGCCGGCGACCGTCAACAACGCCGTGAACGCCGCGATTGCCACTCTTCGTACGCGCATGCTCTTGGCTCCTGGTTCAAGGCGGGGCTGCATCCGTCCTGTGGACGGACGCCACGGCTTGTCCACCCATTCACCGCTTCTTTCGCGACTCAGCCGCCGGGCTTCGTCGCCGCGACGGCCTCCCGCGTCGGTGCGTGCACGACCGCGCCGTCATGCGTCACGAGCGCACCCTTGATGATCTCGTCGTTCAGGTCCAGGTTGAACGCCTTGTCCTTCCAAAAGGCCAGCACGAACGATGCCAGATTGCGCGAGAACAGCAGGCTCGCGTGATACGCCAGCTCCGACGGTAGATTCAGCGGCGCGCAGATCTTCACCCCGTGCTTCACGACCGTCCGCCCCGGCTCGGTCAGCGTGCAGTTGCCCCCCGCTTCCGCCGCCAGGTCCACGATGACCGACCCGGGACGCATCTTCTGCACCATCTCCTCGCTGATGAGCTTGGGCGCCTTTACACCCCCGATCAGCGCCGTGGTGATCACCACGTCCGACGCCGCGCAGCGCTCCGCGATCAGCTCACCCTGTTTCCGGTAGAACTCCTGCGACAGTTCCTTGGCGTACCCGCCTGCGTCCTGCGCCGCCTCCGACGTCTCGACCCCCACGAACTTCCCGCCCACGCTCTCCACCTGCTCGCGCACCACCGGCCTCGTGTCGGTCGCCTCCACCGTCGCGCCCAGCCGCTTGGCGGTCGCGATCGCCTGCAATCCCGCCACACCTGCCCCGATGACGAACACCTTCGCCGCGATCACCGTGCCGGCCGCGGTCATGAACATCGGGAAATACCGCGGCAGCTCGTCCGCCGCGATGACCACCGCCTTGTAGCCCGCGATGTTGCTCATCGACGAGAGCGTATCCATCGCCTGGGCGCGCGTGATCCGCGGAATCAGGTCCGTGCTGAACGCCGTCACGCGCCGCTCCGCCAGACGTCGAACGGCGTCGAGGTGGCGCGACGGGATCATGCTCGAAATCAGCATCGAGGCCGGCTTGAGGAGATCGACTTCGTGCCGGCCGGCGTCCAGCGCCTGGGGCGGGTTGACTTTCAGCACAAAATCCGCGCCCCCCAGCAAGGCCTCGAGTCCGCTCTCGACCGCCGCCCCAGCCGCGACATACTCCCGGTCCGGAAACCCGGCCGCCTGCCCGGCCCCCGCCTGGATCCCGACGTCGATCCCCGCCTTGACCAGCTTCTTGCAGGTCTCGGGCGCCAGAGCCACACGCCGTTCACCCTCGCGTATCTCCAGCGGAACCGCGATCTTCATGCGCGCCTCCATCCTCGGACGCGGCTCACCATGCCGCGCCGGTGAGCCGTGAGCACATGCACGACGCGTGCCAGACCGCATCCGCCGCGCCGGCCGTGCCGCGGGAAACGGGCATTCTAGCGGTGGGACGGGGGGTGGCAATGCGGCTCGCCGCCGGTGCCGCCGGTGATCGGCCCCGGCGCGCCCCATCGCGTCCGTCCCGGCGCTTGCGCAACAACCGACCTGGAAACGGGAACGGGGTCCGCGCGGTAAGCAGGCCGCTACTCGGCTTCGCGAAAAGGCGTGCGGGCCTCGAACAGCTTCAGGCGCCGCCCGAGTCGCTCGATGCGCTGCGGGTCGGGCGGCATGTCCTTCTCGGCGAGTGCAAGCGCCTCGCGCGAGGTCGCGACCGCCTCGTCGAAGCGGCCGGCGGCGGCCTGCGCCGTCGCGAGCGTGTCCAGCGTGGACGAACTTCGGGTGATCGCGACGGCTTGGCGTGCCAGGGTGATCGCCTGCGCGGGGTCGCGGACGGTGTCGCTCCACGTGGTCGCCAGCAGCCAGGCCAGGTCATTGAGCAGGCCCGCGTTCTGCGGAATGCGGGCCAGCGCCGCGCGGTAGGTCGCCTCGGCGTCGCCGGCCAGTCCGGCGGCGTCCAGGAGCGCCGCAAGCCGTTGGAATGCCTCCAGCGTTGGGTTGGACTGCGACTCGCGCCGCGCGGCGGCGATCTCGTCCCGCTGCTGCGCGGCCTCGGCCCGCAGTGCTGGCAGGAGCGCCTGCGCTTCCGCGTGGTCCGGCTCGAGTTCGACCGCCCGCGCCGCGGCGGCGACGGCGCGCTCCAGCCGCCCCCGCAGTCGCTGCACGTTGGCCAGGAACACCAGCGTGTCGGCCGACGACGGCGCGATCGACAGCGCCGTCACCAGCCGCGTTACGCTCTCGTCCAGCCGGCCGCAGCCCGCGTACGCCCGACCGAGCAGCTCCTGAAGCACGAACGACTCCGGGCTGCGCGCGACGCATTCCTCGAGAATCGGCGCGGCCTGCGGCGCGCGGCGCGCCTCGATCAGGTCCTGTGCCGTGCGGTACTTCACCTCGACCTCGACCATGTCGACCGGGTTGCGGAGCCGGTCGGCGGGGAGGGTCGACGGGGCGGCGCTGCCGACGTATCCCAGCGAGCTCAGCGCGGCGCGGTCCGCGGCGCTGAGCGCGGCGCGCTGCGACACGCCCGTGCGCATCGACGCCTCCAGCGCCTCCAGGTCCGCCTCCAGGGAGCGAAGCTGCTCCGGCATCGCGTCGGCCAGGTTGTTCAGCTCGCGCGGGTCGGCGACGCGGTCGTACAACTCGGGCCGCGGGGCGCGGATGTACTTCCAGCGCGCGTCCAGCAGGCCGCGAAGCTTGGCCCATCCGAAGTTCTCGAAGGGAAAATCCGATTCGACGTAGGCCGCCCGCGGGGAGACCTGCCGCCCGGCCAGCAGCGGGGCCAGCGTCTGGCCGCTGACGCTGGATGGAATCTCCCAGCCCATGAGCTCGAGCACCGTGGGCATGAGATCGATCATGCGGACGACGTCGCGCACGACCGTGCCCGCGGGCAGGCGGGACGGCCAGGAGAGAATGAGCGGGACGCGCATGATCGAGTCATAGATCAGCAGCGCGTGCCACTCAAAGCCGTGCTCGCCCAGCGACTCCCCGTGGTCGGCGACGGCGACCACGAGCGTGCGGTCAAGCTGGCCGCGATCCCGCAGCCAGGCGACGAGGCGTCCGATCTGATCGTCCATGAAGGCGATCTCGCCGTCATAGGGGTCGGCGAAGCGCTCGTGGTAGGGCGGTGGAGGTCGGCGCGGTGCGTGCGGGTCGAAGAAGTGGGCCCACACAAAGAACGGCCGTCCCCCCTCGCGCTCGAGCCAGGCCAGGGCCCGGTCGGCCACGACGTTGCCGAAGCGGTCCCACGCACGCTTTCCCGACGGGCGGGTCGGCATCTCGTCGTCGTAGTGATCGAAGCCGCGCGCCAGACCGTGCCGCGCGGACAGGACCTGCGCCCCCACGAAGGCGGCGGTGGCGTACCCGCGCCGCCGGAACTGCTCGGCCAGGGTGGGCAGTTCGGGCCCGAGAAGGAAGCGCCCGTTGTCCCGCACGCCGTGCTCGGGCGGGTAGGTCCCCGTGTGCAGGCTGGCGTGCGACGGAAGCGTGATGGGCGCGTGCGAGAAGGCGGCGTCGAAGCGCACCCCGCGGGCGGCCAGCGCGTCCAGCGCCGGGGTGCGGGCGGCGGCGTACCCGTAGCAGCCGATGCGGTCGGCGCGGGTGGTGTCCATCGTGATCAGCAGCAGATTCGTGGCGCCGTCGCGCTGGATCGACCCGGACCCCGCCGGGCCTGAGGTCGGCGCAGGCGGACTCCGATCGCACGCGGCGAGCGCGAGCGTCAGAGGCAGCGCGATGAACGTGCGTCTACGAATCGACATATCCCAGCGAGCGAAGCCGCCTGTGCTCCTCGTCCGACAAGGGGCGCGCGTCGAGCGACTCGGTGGCCCGGCCGCGCTGCGCCTGGAACTCGTCGAGGCGTCGCAGCAGACGGTCGGCGTCGGCGCGGCGCGACTCCACGAGATTGTGGCGCTCGTCAGGATCGGCCGCCAGATCATAGAGCTCGTGCGCCCCGTCGGAGGACTGGATGAGCTTGAGCGGGCCGTCGAACACGGCGGTGCGGACGCGGTCGAAGCGCTTTCCCCAGCGGGGGTGGAACAGGTCTTTCGGCAGGGTGTAGTAGCTCTCCGCGAGGACCAGGTGGTTGCCGGGCTGGTCGGGGAACTGCTGCCCGAGCCCGCGCGCCAGGCGCGGCGGGAAATGGGCGGCGATCAGCGCGGGGACGTCGGTGGAGGAGGCCGGCGTGTCGACCGCGGCGGCCAGCGACTGCCGCGGCGCCTTGATGATGAGCGGCACGGCGAGGACTGGCTGATACACGTCCTTGGAGTGGCCCAGCAGATGGTGCTCGCCGAAGTACTCGCCGTGGTCGGAGGTGATGACGACCACGGCGTCGTGGAGCAGTCCCATCGCGTCGAGGCGGTCCAGCAGCGCGCCGACTCCAGCGTCGAGATTGGCGATGCTCAGGTCGTAGGCCTCGCTCAGGTTGCGCAGGGCGTTCTCGGGATACGGCGCGGTCCCGGGTCCGGGCAGCAGGGCGTCGCGCGCCACGGAGAGATTGTTGCGCAGCTTGTCGCGCGGCCGCGGCGCGGGGAACCCGTCGCGTGGCGCGTTGTTGTAGGGCCAGTGCGCGTCGATGTAGTTGATGAAGAGGAAGAACGGGCCGCCGCGGGCCTGGTCGAGCCAGGGGGCGACGCGCTGATTGAGCACGTCCGCGTAGCTGTTCTCGACGTGGTAGGTGTCGAAGCCCTGGTCGAGCCCCCAGCGGCGGTTGAGATAGGCCTCGTTGGCGACGAAGGCGGCGGTCGCGTAACCCAGCGGCCTGAGCGCCTCGGCCAGCGTGACGTTGCGCTCCGGAAGCGGATTGACGTTGTTGCCGGGCTTGTCGACCGGGAAGTTGCGCGCCCCGTGCTCGAACGCGAACCGCCCGGTGAACAGCGACGCGTGACTGGGAACGGTCCAGGGCGATGCGCTCGTGGTTCGGCGATAGAGCGTGGAGCGCTGCGCGAACGCGTCGAGTCGCGGCGAGGTGGGCAACGAATAACCATAGCACCCGAGGCGGTCGGCGCGGACGGTGTCCAGCGTGATGAGGACGACGTTGGGCGGCGCCGGCTCGGCCGATGCGCGGGCCGCCCCGGCGTCGTCGCGAGCGCAGCCGGCGGCCAGGGCCGCAGCGGCCAGGGCGAGCGTCGCCGGAGTGATTCGGGCCGTGCGCTTCATCCGATCACTGGTTGCGTCTCGGCCTGTGCCGCAGGCCGGCTTGGAGCGGGTCACTGTGACGGGTACACGATAACGCGATCGTGCGTGAGCACGACCAGGTCGTCGACGCCGTCGCCGGTCACGTCCCCGGCGAGCATCTCACGCGGCTCGCGTTGTCCGGTGGGCGCCTCCGAGAAACGCTTGCCCTGAAACACCTGGAAGCGCGTGGCGCGCGCATATCCGCCCGACGGGAGCGTGGTGACGATCTCGATGAACGCCTTGCCCACGTCCACCAGCGCCACGTCGCGCACCCGGTCGTGGTTGAAATCGCCCGGTACCGCGTCGGCGAGCCGCGCCCCCTTCACCTGCGTTTCATACGTGGCCAGCTCGATCAGGCCGCTCGCCGCCTGGCCGGGCGCATAGAGCGCCAGCCGGCGCGCGTCCGCGACGATCAGCCCGGTCGAGTCTCCGAGCCGAAGCGCCACCATCGCGGTGACGTCGAACCCTCCGACCGGCGCCGTCTCCGCGACGGCGTACGCGCCGTCCGCGCGGCGCCGGAACGCGAGCAGGTCCTGCGCCTTGTGATCGTAGGCCACGATCTGGGGCTGCGACCGGCTCGGACCGGGCAGGGCCGCCAGTCCGGTCAGTTCGGCGTCGGCGGACTCCGGGTTGTACTGATCGACAACGCTCCAGCGCCCGTCGCGGACCATCATGGCTCGCGCCAGGTTGCGCTGCGCGAGCAGCGCCTCGGGCTTGCCGTCGCCGGTGACATCCACGAGGTCGAACGCCGCCGGTGAAGCATCCTTGAGCATGGCCTCGCGCGTCTGGGCGCCGCTAAGCTGCACGAACGCGCCGTCGGCGTCTTGCAGGTACGCCTGGGCCCCGCCGAAACGGACGAACAGCAGCAGATCATTGCGACCGTCCTGATCGAGGTCGGCGAAGCGCAGCCCTGCGGGATCGTCCTTCAGCCCGGATAGCTCGACCACCGTGCCGCGCGGCGCGGCTTCGTCAACCGCGTTGGCGGCGCGCCGGCCGGAGGCGGCCAGCGGCGCGACGCGCAGCGCGAGCTTACCATCCCCCCGGGATACGTAGGCAAGATGGGCGGGCCCCCCGGGTGACAGTTCGCCCACCGCGGCGACGAACGGCTCGCCCTCGCTCGGAAACGGCGCGGGAAACGAAAGCCGGCCGTCTTCATAGCGGGAAACGCCGATCAACTTCTCCTCCGTGCTGACGCTGAGCACTTCCCCGGCGCCGTCGCCGTCCACGTCGGCGACCTGAACGTCGACGGCCTTGACCAGCCCCGGATACGCCACCCCCGGCACCAGCCTTCCGGCCGACTGGACGAACAGGACGAGCTGCGCGGAATCGACGTCTGCGGCGACGACGTCGGGCAGCCCGTCACCCGTGACGTCGCCGACGGCCATGGGACGCTGCTTGCTCTTGCCCAGCGCGGGGAAGTTGTAGAGCAGCTCGGGCCAGCCGGCGCCGCTGCCGGACGAGTCGGGCTGCGGCCCCCAGCGGTAACGCTTCAGTCGCCCGGTGCTCTGCTGCACCGCGAGAACCTCGTCACCCCCGCTCGCTTTCGAAACCGTCAGGCTTCGCAGCAGCGGGACGGCCGCGCGGCGCTGCGGCCCGAGCATGCCGTCCGGCTCCTGGAGTCGAACGTGCAGGCCGTACGTCTCGTCATTGGCGCCGAGCAGCAGGTCGTCGCGCCCGTCTCCGTCGAGGTCGGCCGTGGCGAGCATCAGCGCCTGCGAAACGCCATGAACGAGGCGCAGCGGCTTGCCCAGCCCGCCGTCGGACTTCTGAAGGAACAACAGCACGACCTCGTCCCCCAGCAGCGCCACATCGGAGCGGCGGTCGGCATTGAAGTCCCCCACGCACAGGCACCCGCCGCGCGGGTTGCCCTCCGGGGCGCGATGTGTGACGGCCGGTGCGAACGCGCCGCCCGGCATCTCGGCGATCACGACCAGCTCCTTCGGTTCCCCGAACGCGACCAGGTCGTTGCGGCCGTCCCCGGTCACGTCCGCGGTCACCAGGGACGCGACCCGCTGCGTGACCGGCACGTGGATGAGTCGCATCGGACCCTTGCTCGGAAGGTCGTTGGCGTCCTGCGCGGGTTGCGGAGCGGGCAGCGTCGTCGAATCCGGTCCGGGTTGCAGCAGGACCTCGACGCGGCTCTGGTAGCCGTTCCACAGCACGATGTCCGTGCGGCCGTCCGCGTTCATGTCCGCCAGCCGCAGTTCGTCGATGCCGGGCTGGAGCTTGTAGATCTGCATCGGGCCGAAGCCGAAGTAACGCGCCAGCTCAGCCGCCAGGGCGTCGCCCGTCGCGTCGCCTTCCGTCTGGCCCACCACCTGGAGCAGGCCCGCAATCAGCGCAACGATCATCGTTTTCCTCGCCGGTCCCGTCGGGCCGCGACGCGGATTGTAGACGCCGCTTCGCACGGCGCGGCGTCCCACGGGAAACCCCTTTACAGGCGCAAACTCCGCACGCATCGCCGCGAATCGGCGTCTGCCTGACCACGCCGGCCACGCGCGGTTAAAGTACACGGCATGCATCCGTCCCCGCTTGCGATGATCACGCTGTTTGCCGTGGGCGTCGCCCCATCCGTGGCGGCGCAGAGTGAACCGGCCGGATTCTCCCTCGGGGTCGCGTCGGGCGACGTCACACCCAGCGACGTCGTGCTCTGGACTCGAGCTGACACGCCCGGCAACGTCGCGGTCGAAGTCGCCGCCGACGAGCAGTTCACCGCGATCATCGCGCAGGCACAGGCCGCGGCGACCGCCGCCACCGACCAGTGCGTCAAGTTCGACGTGCCGGGACTGGCGCCGGCAACCCCGTACTTCTATCGCTTCCGGCGCGGCGACGACCCGTCGGTGGTAAGCCGCACGGGGCGCTTTCGCACCGCGGCTCCACCCGACGTGCCGGCCGCGCTGCGCTTCCTGTTCTCGGGGGACACGAACGCTGCCCACGCGCCGTTCGGCGTCGCCGGCATGGCGGCCCGCGAGGAGGCCGACCTGTTCATCTGGTTCGGAGACACGATCTATGCCGACGCGGGCGGGGGCGGACTCGCCCCGGCGCGCAGCCTGGACGAGTACCGCGCCAAGTACCGCCAGGTGCGCTCCGACCCGGGCATCCGCGACCTGCTGGCGCGGATGGCGCTGCTGGCCGGGTGGGACGATCACGAAGTCGTCAACGACTACGCCGGCCTCGACCCCGCCCTCTCGGCGCTCCAGCGCGACGCCGGCTACCGCGCGTTTTTCGAGTACATGCCCATCCGCCCCATCCCGCGCGCCGACGGCGCCGCCTTCCAGACCTACCGCCGCTTCCGGTTCGGCGCGCACGTCGACATCTTCGCCACCGACGGACGGCAATACCGCGCCGAGTCGGCCGCGTCCCGCTGCGGCTACCAGCTCGATCCCTATGGTCTCATCGTCGGGCCGCTGCTCAACGACGACTCGGCCGTCGAAGTGCTCAAGCGGCCGCGCGAAATGCTGGGCGCCGAGCAGTTCGCGTGGCTGACGAGCGGCCTGGCGGCGTCGACCGCGTCCAACAAGTTCGTGCTCAACAACGTGCCGATGACGTTCCTCGGCGTGTTTCCGTACGACCGATGGGACGGTTACGACCGCCAGCGGCGCGCGCTGCTGGAGTCCATCGACCGGCAGGCGACGCCCGGTGTCGTGGTGCTTACGACCGACATCCACGCCAACGCGTACAATCCGGACGTCGGTGACTACTTCCGCCGCCACCGCCCGGACTACCGCCTCCCCGGGCGCGCCGCGGTGCCGGAGCTGATCGTCGGGCCGCTGGGGAATGAGACCGCGTTCCAGTCGGCGTTCGAGATCGCGAGTGCGGTGCTGCGCGCCCCGAACGATGACGCGACCCGCCGCGTCGTGGAGGCGCTGGGGACCGGCTTCACCGACCGCGTCGCCGCCGCCAACGGGTTGGCGTTCTTCGAGACCCACCGCGTCGCATACCTCGTCGTGGACGTCGCCGGCGATGGCGGCGTGACGTTCGCCTATCGCGGAGCCGAGCCGGAATCCGCCGGCGACCCGGCGGGGGAGCCGGAGACCTTCTTCACCGGGGCGATCGATCGCGCGGTGCGCCCGGCGCCGTGTGGCGCGCTCGTCCTGCCCGCGTTGGGGATGGCCTGGGTGGGTGCGCGCCGCGCCGTCCGCCGTCGGCCCCCCGCTGCGAACACCGGTCCGCACGCCGCACCGGCTCGGGCGCGTCGCTGAGCCTGGCCCGCGCGCCGGCTCCCGGAGCCGACCGCGCGTCGTCTGTGCCCGTCCCGCCTTCGCCTCTATCATGCCGGGATGGTCCCGCACGCGGCCACGGCGTCCCAACCGGCACCGGCCAGTCGCGATTACGCGCGGCGGCTCGACGCGGACGATCCCCTCTCGGTCCTCCGCGGAGAATTCTGCCTGCCGCCCCGTCCGGACGGCAGCCCCGCTGTCTACCTTTGCGGGCATTCGCTCGGGCTGGCGCCGCGGGCGGCCCGGCTACTGGTCGACGAGGAGCTGGAGGATTGGGCCACGCTCGCCGTCGACGCCCACTTCCGGGGCCGCCGCCCCTGGTATCCCTATCACGAGCTGTTTCGCGAGACCGGGGCGCGCCTCGTGGGCGCGCTGCCCGGCGAAGTCGTCTTCATGAACGGGCTGACGGTCAACCTGCACCTGGCGATGGCGTCGTTCTACCGCCCGACCCGCGAGCGGCACGCGATCCTCATGGAGTCTTGCGCCTTTCCCAGCGACACCTACGCCGCCCGCACCCAGATCGCGCACCACGGGTTCGCTCCGGACGAGAGCCTGCTGGTCGCGACGCCGCGCCCCGGCGAGCACACGCTGCGCACCGAGGACGTCGAGGCGCGGATCGATCGCGACGGCGCCCGGATCGCGCTGGTCCTGTTTTCCGGGGTCAATTACTTCACCGGCCAGTTCTTCGACCTCCCGCGCATCACCGCCGCGGCGCACGCCAAGGGCTGCCGCGTCGGCCTGGACCTGGCCCACGCCGCGGGTAACGTCGTGCTTTCCCTGCACGACTGGAACGTGGACTTCGCCGTCTGGTGCACCTACAAGTATCTCAACAGCGGCCCGGGCGCCGTCGCCGGCTGCTTCATTCACGAGCGGCACGCGCGCGATCCCTCGCTGCCGCGGCTCGGTGGATGGTGGGGCAACGATCCGGCCACCCGTTTTCGCATGCACCTGGAGCCGGAGTTCGTGCCGGTCCCCACCGCCGAGAGCTGGCAGCTCAGCAATCCGCCCATTCTCTCCATGGCGCCGCTGAAGGCGTCGCTGGACATCTTCGACCGCGTCGGAATGCCGGCCCTGCGGGAACGGTCCGAGCGGCTGACCGGCTTCCTGGAAGCGTGCCTCGACCGGCTCCCCCACGAGCGCTACTCGATCATCACGCCGCGCCAGCCGGCGCAGCGCGGCTGCCAGCTCTCGATCCTGGTCCACGATCGCCCGCGGGAGCTGTTTGCGAAGCTGCACGCCGAGGGCGTGGTGTGCGATTTCCGCGAGCCGAACGTGATCCGGGTGGCGCCGGTGCCGCTCTACAACACGTTTGAGGAAGTGTGGTGCTTTGCGGACGTGCTGGCGCGGCACGCCTGAGCCGGTCGCGGACCTACTCCACTTCGAAGAATTGACCCGTACGCGTGACGGCGAAGAGGTGCCGCACGCCGGCACTGGTCCCCACCACCGGTAGGCGCTTGGAGCGCGACCGCACCGCCTTGTGCAGGCTGATCAGCACGCCGAGCTGCCGGCTGCTCAGTGCGGGCAGTCCCTCGAGGTCCAGCACCACGCGCGGCGGCGGGCCGCCGACCGGCGTCAGCGCGCTCAGCCGCTCCGCCAGCTCGGCCTCGAACCGCGGCGGCACCTCCAGCAGTTGCTCCGACGGGTTGGCCAGCGTGAAACACCACGAGCGGTCGTCGTGGTGCAGGTTCAAGGGCCCCAGGTTCACCATGTCCGGCATGGGCGGCTCCCGTCGTTGGCGGGCCCGCGGCACGCGCCCAATCCGCGCGCCGCCGTCCGTCAGCTCAATTGCCCCGTCGCCGGGTCGCAGGTGACGACCCGGTTCTCCCGGAAGGCCTTCACCGACGCGGCGACCGCGACCATGGTCATGGCCCCAAGCCGTGCATCGCAGTTCGGCGCATTGCGCGTGCGCACGCACTCCATGAAGTTCTTCATGTGGAGCATGTAGAAGTCCTCGCTCGTGAGCGGTTTCTCGTCGAGCTGCTCCGCGCCCCCGTTGAGCTTCTTGAACTCCTCCATCCAATCCCCCTCCCCCTTGATTCGCAGAACCTGCCCGGGCTGATCCAGCAGGATCGTTCCGTACTGCCCGCGGATCGCGGTCTCGGTCGGGTGAGCGTTGTTCATGGTCGCCAGGATCGTGACGCTGAACTCGCCCGGGTAGTCGATCAGCGTGAAGAACGTGTCCGGAACTTCGCGCTCCTGCTTCTGGATCCAGATGCCCCCGCCGGCGGTGACCCGCAGCGGAAAGCTCGGCCCGATCGAAAGCAGCATCGGCGCCAGGCGGTGGTAGAAGAGGTCCGTCGCGACGCCCCCCGAATAGTCCCAGTACTTGCGCCAACGGAAGAACCGCTCGGCGTGGAACGGGATCTTCGGCCGGTCGCCCAGGAACCGCGCCCAGTCGATCGTCTTCTCGTTGCCGGCCGGGTCGATGGCGTAGTAATTCCACTCCCCCCCGCGGCTGTTACGCGAGAACGCCGTCTGGGCCCAGACGACCTTGCCGATCCGCCCGTCGGCGATCGCCTGCCGCGCGCGCCAGTACTGGTCCTCGGACGTGTACTGCGTCCCGATCTGCACCACCGCGCCGGTCGCCTGCTGCGTCCGGTACACCTCCAGAGCCTCTTCGGACGTGTAGGTCATCGGCTTTTCGCAGTAGACGTCCTTGCCCGCCTTCATCGCGTCAATCGTGATCGGTGCGTGCCAGTGGTCCGGGGTGGCGATCACCACCGCGTCCACGTCGTCGCGCGCCAGCACTTCGCGATGGTCCACGTACCCCTTGCACGCCGCGTGCTGCGCTGCGTACTCGCGACGCTTGGAGAACAGGTCGCACACCGCGACCACTTCGCAGTTGAACGTGGTCGAGTTGCGGACCAGGCTGCGCAGGTGTCCTCCCCCCATGCCGCCCACCCCGATGCACCCGATGCGGATGCGCTCGTTGGCGCCCAGGACACGCGCCTTCGACGCCGCCGTCGATCCCCGCGGCGACCCTTCCTGACCCGCCAGCGCACTCGCGGCCAGCCCGGACGCGACCACACCCGCGGTGGCTTTCACAAACTCGCGGCGGTTCATCGACTCTCGGGGCATGGTCGGCTCCTTTCGTGCATCGCGGATCAAGCGCCGCGCCCGCCAATCCCGATGTCTAGACACCCGGGGCACGGACCGGCTTCGACTCGATCGCGTATTCGCGCGCGTCCGGCCGCCGCTGTCAAGGCGCGGTGGAAATGTTCGCGCAGCGGCTCCGTCCCCGGATTGACGGTCCAACGCCCCGCCCTCAGACTGCGCGACTCGCGGCCGCCGGGCCGCCCGGTGCCTTGGCAGGACGCGTGCCGATGTTCCACGCCATGCTGGCCGACGTCCAGTCCGCCCCCGCGAGCGGCGCGCCCGCGGCGCCGTCGCCGGTCTGGGTGCTGCCTTTCCTGGCCATGCTGCTTTCAATCGCCGTCCTGCCGCTGCTCAAGCGCACGCATGCGTGGTGGGAGCGCAACTCCAACAAACTGCTGACCGCCGTCGTTCTCGGGGCCGTGACGCTGGCGTACTACCACCAGCGCGGGTACGGCCTCGGCGGCGCCCACCCCACCCAGGCCGGTGCCCAGACGGTCCTGACCGTGCTGCACCACGCCCTGCTGGACGAATACGTGCCGTTCATTGCCCTGCTCTTCAGTCTGTACGTCATCGCGGGCGGGGTGGTGGTCCGCGGCGACCTGCGGGCAACCCCGCGGAACAACACGCTCATCCTGGCTGCCGGTGGAGTGCTGGCCAGCGTCGTCGGCACGACCGGCGCATCCATGCTGCTCATCCGGCTGCTGCTCAAGACCAATAGCGAGCGCCGCTACGTTCAACACACCGTGGTGTTCTTCATCTTCATCGTCAGCAACATGGGCGGACTGCTGCTGCCCATCGGCGACCCGCCGCTGTTCCTGGGATACCTGCTGGGCGTGCCCTTCTGGTGGACGCTCACTCTGTGGAAGCCGTGGGCGGCCGGTTTGCTGCTGCTCCTGGCCGTCTACTACGTCTGGGACGCGTACGTCTTTCGAGCCGAGGCACCGCGCGACATTCAACGCGACCGCGCGCAGATTAGCCCGCTGCGCGAGGCCGGGCTGGGCAACATCTTTTGGCTGCTGATCGTCATCGCCGCGGTCGCGCTGCTGGATCCGTCCAAGCCCGTCCCCGGCACCGCCTGGCACGCGCCGCGCTATCTGCGCGAGGCTGTGATGCTCGGCGCCGCCGCGGCCGGCTGGATGACCACCCCCGCGCGCTGTCGCAGGGAGAACGCATTCAACTTCCACGCCATCGCGGAAGTTGCGGCCCTGTTCATCGGCATCTTCATCACCATGCAGGTGCCACTGGAACTGTTGCACGCCTGGGCGCCCAATCTCGCCCAGCGCGGCTTCACGCAGCCCTGGCAGTATTTCTGGGCCACCGGAGTCCTCAGCAGCGTCCTCGACAACGCGCCGACGTACATGGTCTTCTTCCAGATCGCCAATCAGCTCAATCACGCCCCCGGGCCCGGCATCCTCCAACTCGTGAACGGCGAGTTCATCCGCGCCGACCTGCTCACCGCCGTCAGCCTCGGCGCGGTTTTCATGGGCGCCAACACCTATATCGGCAACGGGCCCAACTTCATGGTCAAGTCCATCGCCGAGCAGGCCGGCGTCCGCATGCCGAGCTTCTTCGGGTTCATGGCCTACAGCGGCGCCGTGCTCCTGCCCCTGTTCGCGATCCTCACCCTGCTGTTCCTGCTCTGACCCGCTCGGACGCCGCCCGCGTCCGCAGTAGAATGCCGCCATGTCCCCACGCCGCCTCGCCGCCTCGCTGGCAATCGCCGCCGCTGTCACCCTCAGCCTGGCGGCCAGCCTGGCCCGCACCCAATCGCAGCCGACCGACGCCCCGCCGCCGGCCGGATTCTCCGCTGGCCTCATCGGCAGCAAGCACGATTTCACCGACGCAGGGCGCCTCCCGCGCGACCTGTGCCTGCCGTGCCACACCCCGCACCTCTCCCCGATCCCCACCGGCCCCACCACGCGTCCCGCCCGGCCGGTCCCGTCCGTGCGGCTGGACGACGCGGTGCTGAGCGAATCGTCTCTCATCTGCCTCGGGTGTCACGACGGCGTCGCCGCGCCCGGCGTGCTCGTCGGGCCTCACGCGATGACCTGGACGCAGCGCGATTCCGCCGGGCTGCCCCCCGGCGGCGCACGCCTGACCAGTCACCCCGTCGGCACGCGCTACCCGGTCGGGAATCCGCGCTACCACTCGCGCGCCGCCGTCGAGAGCGCTGGTCTCATCAAGCTGCCCGACGGCCGCATCCAGTGCGTTTCCTGTCACGACCCGCACAACGCCGGACGCCATCGCGGCATGCTGGTCGAGTCCAACGAGCGCTCGCGGCTCTGTCTCGCATGCCACCGCATCTGAAACGCGCATCCTGGCCGCTGCTGCTCGCGCCGCTCGCGCTGCTGACCCCGGCCTGCGCCGAGCGCGGCGCGCGGCCGGCCGCCTCCGGCGCCGCCAGGCCCGCGCCGGCCGCGCACGCCCGCTCTCTGGGAAACCTGCGGACTGCTTCCCCCGTCACTCCCGCCCAGGCACAGCTCGCCGAGTTCCTGTTTGGCGCGCCCCCGGAACCCCCGATCGGCCTCCAGCGGCCCGTCGCCCTTTGCGCGCGCGAGGAGGGGTTGCTCGTCGGCGATGTCGGGCTGGGCGCCGTCGTGGCGCTGCGGACGGCCGCGCCACACATGCAGGCGGCGGCCGACGCCGGCGCCGCGCGGGCCCCCATCGCGCTGTCGCTCGCCCCGGACGGTGGCGTGCTGGTCGCCGACGCCGCGACGCAGCGGGTCGAACTCCTCGACGCCGGTGGACGGCGCGTCCGTCTCTTCGCGCTCGACGATGCACCGCTTCGTCCCGCCGGCGTGACCGTCGCGGAAGGCCAGGTGTGGGTCTCCAACGCCGCCCGGCAGCGGATCGAGGTCTTCGACCTGCGCGGCGGTTCCCACCTGCGCACCGTCGGCAGCCGCGGCGACCAACCCGGGCAGTTCGCCATGCCGCTCGCCCTGGCAACCACGCCCAGTGGTGACGTCCTGGTCGCCGACCTGCTGGCGGCACGCGTACACCGGTTCGCACCCGCGGGCGCCTTCCTCGGCTCGCTCGGCGCGCCGACGCGCGGCTACGTCGGCCTCAGCCGGCCCAAGGGCGTCGCCGTCGGTCCCGACGGCGTCATCTTCGTCAGCGACGTCGGAACCCGAAGCGTTCACGCGTTCCGCCCGGACGGAGCGCCGCTGACCGTGTTCGGCGCGGTGGCCGATGGCTCGGACGAACTGGCGCTGCCGGCCGGCGTCGCAATCGCGCCCGGTCCGATCGCCGCCGAGCGCGCCGTGCCGGACGGGTTTCGCGCCGACTACTTCGTCCTCGTTGCCGAGTCGCTGCTCCGCCCCGGAATCCGCGTGTACGCCTGGCGCAGCCGACTCCCCGATTCGCCGCCTTCCCCGACCGCGCCCGCTCTCCGAAGCCACTCGGACAATCCGCACTGGCGCGCGGATGGTTGCCTCGCCTGCCACACCGGCGCTTCGCCACAGGCCATCAGCGTCGCCGCCGCCACGACGCTCTGCGTCGCATGTCACGACGGAACGCGCGCCCACGCCGAAGCGCACCCCATCGGATGGCCGGCGGCCGGACTGCGCACCCGAGCCCCGCGCGACTGGCCGCTCGACGACGGTCGCATCGCCTGCCTTACCTGTCACGACATCCGCCGCCACTGCGACACCACCGCCGTTCGGCCGGCCGCGAACCCGGCGCTGGTGCGCGGCCATGACCCCGCCGACGCACTCGCTTCGTGCGCCGCGTGCCACCTGCCTGAGCCGCAGCGCGAGAACCCGCACCGAACCACCGACGCGTGCCGCTGGTGTCACCAGCCCGTGCCTCAGGCCGCGGACGGGCGCCGGCGAGGCGACCCGCAGCTTCGCGCCCAGCCCACGCAGCTCTGCCTGAACTGCCACACCATGCACGCGGATCCCGCCCCCGGCGGCCACCTCGGTCGGTTCCTCAGCGACGCGCGGCAGGCCACGCTCGAGCGCCGCGGGCAGGCGCACCGGCTGCCCCTGGCCGACGGGCAGATACACTGCGCAACCTGCCATACGCCGCACCCGCCCGGCTGCTTCCCGCACGATTCCGCGCTCGGCGCCCGGGCGCGCGGCCCCGGAAGCGAGCACGACCTGCGGGTCGACCTGGTCACGCTCTGCACCGCGTGCCATCCGGAGTGACGCCGCATGAACCATGCTCCAACCTCCCGACCCGCGCCCCGCCGACGCGCAGCGCGACGCTTCGCCGGCCTGCTGGCGTCGCTCGCAACGGCGACGCTCCTGGGCGGTTGCCCCCAGGCCGCCGACGGCGACGCGGCGATCCGCTTCCCGAATCTCGCGGACGCCTCCAACACCGGGGCGAAGTTCGTCGGATCCGCCGCCTGCCGCAACTGCCACAGCGACGTGGCGGCCATGCACGAGCTGCACGGACACGCGCATCAACTCAGCCCGATCGCCGGTGGACCGCCGGCCTTTCCGCAGGGCGCCGCCCGCGCCGGCGTGCCCGAGCCCCCCGCGGGATTCGCCTGGAGCGACATCTCCTACGTCATCGGCGGCTATCTGCACCGCGCCCTGTTCGTCGACCAGGACGGTTTCGTCCTCACCGCCGGAGCGTCCGGCGCCGCCACGCAGTGGAACCTCGCGTTCCCACCCAACGGCGCCGTCCCCTCCTTCGCCGCCTACGAAGGCAGCGCAACCGGACCGACCCCCTACGACTACTCCTGCTTCGTCTGCCACACCACAGGCCCGCTCCCACCCGACCCTGCCGCGCCGCGCTTCCAGGACAACCGCCCTGGCCTGGCCGGAACCTGGCACGAGCCCGGCGTGCAATGCGAGGCCTGTCACGGGCCCGGCTCCCACCACTTCTCGACCGCCGCCGGACGCGTCGTGATCGACACCTCCCAGGTCTTCGTCGATGCCTCCGGTGACGACACCTGCAACAAGTGCCACAGCGGCGCCTACGGCGACACGTCCGGCCGCATCCCGGCACGCGCCGGCTTCGTCGCCAGCCAGGCCCAGTTCGCCGAGCTGCGGTCCAGCGGCGGACATGCGTCCTTCGCCTGCACCATCTGTCACGACCCGCACCGCTCGGTCGCCTACGACCGCGGCAGCGCCATCCGCAACGAATGCGGCGCCTGCCACTCCCTCCAGAACATGGCCGGCCACGACGGCAAGGTGCTGCGCCGCGCCGACTACGTCGAGGCGCTCACCTGCGTAAGCTGTCACATGCCCCTGGCCACCCTCAGCGGCGCGGCGGCCAGCGAGGCGGTCGTCGGACCGGCGGCACGCGTGGGCGACGTGCGCACGCACATCTTTCGTATCAACACCAACCCCCTCGACTTCCGCTTCTTCGTCACCGACGACGGAACGCAGGTCCGCCGCGACGCCGACGGCCGCGCCGCCGTCACCGTCGACTTCGTCTGCCTGCGCTGTCACAACGGAAACGGCGCCTTCGAGCTGTCGGTCCGGTCGGCCTCGGAGATTGCCCCCAATGCCCATCGGCTGCCGGGATAGCTCAGCTCTCCGCAACCGTGATCAAGAACTCGCGCTGTGCGTCCGTCGCGGGTCGATCGTCGTCGCGCACGCGAATCGTGAACGTGAACGTGCCCGCGACCGTCGGCGTGCCGCTGATCACTCCCGTCCCCAGGTCGAGCCGCAGCCCGTCCGGCAGCACGCCGGAAAAAACCGACCACGTGAAGGGCGGATCGCCCGTGCCCTCCGTGACGGTCAGCGTCGCCTCATACGCCGCTCCGACCGCGCCGCCGGGCAGCTCGCCGGTTGCGATCGCCACCGGCGGAGGCTTGATGATCAGCGTCGCGAACGACTCGATCGTCTGCTGGAGCGGTGGCTGGCCGGCGTCGAATACCCGGAACAGCAGCGTCACGCCGTCACTGGTGTTGATCGGGGTGCCGCCGATCGCGCCGCTCGACGCGTCGAACGACATCCCGGCCGGTAGCCCGGTCACGCTGACCTGGTACGGCTCCTGCCCGCCGCTGATCGACGGTGTCGCCGCGTAGGGAACGTCGCGACGCGCGACCGGCAGCGTTACGCTCAGCGCCAGCCGCGGGATGATCCGAATCGAATAGCCGCGCGTCCCTTCGCGCGGCAGCGGCGCCGTGTCGGCCCGGGCGCCAATCGTGAAACCGAACGTGCCCGCGTCCGCCGGCGTTCCCGCAATCGCGCCGTCCGACGTCAGCGACAGTCCCGCCGGCAGCGAGCCCGACGCCACTTCCCACCTCACCTCCGCGTCAACGTCCACGCCGAGGACTTCGCTGTACGCCCGGCCCTGTACCCCCGCCGGAAGCTCCGCCGGCTGAATGTCCAGCGGCTGCGGCACGCAACCGCCGGCCGCTCCCCACACCCACGCCAGCGCCGCCAACACCGCCCTTCGATTGCGCATGCTCGCTGCTCCCGGTGCGCACCGCGCCGCCCGATTCGCGCGGCAACCGCCGGGATTCTAAGGCGACGCGGCACCGAAAGGCACCCGCGCACCCCGCGCGGCGTGCAAGGCCTGCAACGGCGCGAATTGGCCCGCGAGTGCTACTGCGTCTTGAAGAAGATCTCCGCTGACTCGCTCTTGTCAGCCCGGATGCTCAGCACGACCTTGTACTTCATGCCCGGCTTCATTTCGACCTTGGGCAGCTCTTTGCCATTGAGGTCCAGCACGCGGAAGCCCTCTCCCGGGTTGGACAGGTCATAGGGCGTGTCCGGGCGCATCTGCGCCGCGGGGTTGTTGCCCTCGCGCGCCACGATCGTGAAGTCCGCCTGGTGCGAATAGTCCGCCTCGAACGCCTGGTAGATCGACACCGTCACGATCGTGATCCGTCCCAGCTTGTCCGGGTCCTTGATGTGAAACTCGAGCTTGGGCGACGTCGAAACCCGCTCGTCGATCCGCCAGCGCGAGTACCCGCTTACGGCCTTCTCCGCCGGATTCTCCTTCGCCTGGTGTCCATCCAGCTTGATGCGCAGATAGGTCGTCTGCTTGGCAAGGTTCAGACCCATCTGAGCGCCGGTGATCGCCGCGCCCGTGCCGCTGCATCCGACCATGCCAAGTCCGATAGTAACCAACGAAATCAGCCCGAATGCCCGGTTCTTCATGACTTCTCCGATTTGTCCTGAACCGCGATCCTGAAACCGCACCCCGATCTTATCGGAATCCCACCCGATCCGCCTTCCCCAAGCAACGGCCACCGCCGGCCGCAAATCCCGCCCCAAGTTGAATTCCACCCGCGCGCTTCCGATAATCCAGTTGGCGGCGCCCGTTCCGCGCCGTCGCCCGAGCACGCCGGAGGTTCGAATGTCCCGCCCACACCCCAGTTGGTGGATCGTAACGGCATGGTTCAGCGCGGCCTGCGCCACGGCCCAGGACGCGCCCGCGACGCAGCCGGCGGGCGAAACGCGCCAGCCCGTCTTCGCGCGCGTCATCGACGTCCAGGGCGACGTGCAGCACGCGCCCGCCGGCAGCCGCGAGTGGTCGGCCTGCAAGCTGGACGACGAATACCCCGAGGCGACCCGCATCCGCACCGGACTCCGCTCGTCGATCAAGCTCCAGCTCGGGCAGGAGCAGCCCTACTCGGTGCTGGTGATCGAGTCGGTCGGGCTGACCGAGCTGAGCGAAATCCACAAGACGGAGACGACCAAGCGCGTCCGCGTCGGCGTCGGGTACGGCAAAGTCCGCGCCGGCGTGGCCGAGGGCGGGCTCGTCAGTGATTTCACCGTCGACAGCCCGGTCGCCACGCTTTCCAAGCGAGGCACGTGGAACTTCGGGCTTTCCTACGAACCCGACACCCAGCGCTTCGAGATCTTCCTGCTCGAATACGGGCTGGTCGACGCGCTCCACAAGGCCACCGGCGACACCCGCCGCCTCCTTCCGGGCCAGGTCGTCACCCAGGCGATGCGGCGCTGGGCGGACGAAGCCCAGATTCGCCGAAACGTCGCCATTCCCGACATCCTCGGCCAGGGCGACGTCGAAGTCGCCTTCAACCGCATTCAGAACGACGGCGTCGGCGTGCTGAACCCCGGCGGCGGGTCCGCCATGGTCATCCATCTTTCCAGCTCCACGAACCGAGCCGAGTTCACCCGCGTCCTGGAGCGCAGCATCGAGACGGGCGGCGTCGTTACGCCGCCGCTTCAGCTCCCGCCGGGCACCCCGCGACTGTCGCGCCCGGAGGGTTTCTTCGGAACCGGCCGCGGCGACGAGCTGATCCCGGTGCTGATCGATCCGGACAGCGCGCTGGTCAAGAGCGGAGCGGCCCGCGCGGGCACGTACCGCTTCCGCCGCAGCGCGGTCGAGCAGTGGCTCGGCGCCCAGCGGCGCTGACCGCGCGCGACTGGCTTCAGGCCGCCCGCCGACAACAGGAATCAACTCCAGCGATGCCCCTCCCGGCGTTCGATTCGAGCCGTGCATCCGAGCGGGCCGCGATGGTGGAGACCCAGCTCGTCGCGCGAGGCATCTCCGACCGCCGCGTGCTCGAGGCGATGGCGTCCATCCCGCGCGAGTGGTTCGTGCCGCGCGCCGTGGCCAAGCGCGCTTACGACGACGCGGCCCTGGCGACGCAGCGCGACCAGACCATCTCCCAGCCCTACATGGTGGCGCGCATGTCCGAGCTGCTGTGCCTGCGCCCGGCGGCGCGCGTGCTCGAGGTCGGTACAGGCAGCGGATACCAGACCGCGATCCTGGCGACCCTGCACGCGCGTGTCTTCACCATCGAGTGGCACCTGAGCCTGCTGCTGGACGCCTGGGCCCGGTTCGAGCGCATGGGGCTCCGCGGAATCACCGGCCGCTGCGGGGACGGTTCCTGCGGCTGGCAGGCGATGGCGCCCTTCGACCGCATCATCGTCACCGCCGGAGCGCCCGACATCCCCGACCCGCTGGCCGATCAGCTCGCTGACGGCGGCCGGTTGCTGGCGCCCGTCGGGCCGCTCGACGATCAGGAGCTGGTGATGCTGGAGCGCCAGGGTACGCACTATGAACGGTCCCGCATCATGCGCTGCCGCTTCGTTCCCCTGGTCGGCGATCGGGGCTGGCACACCTAGCGTACGCGCTTCCCCCTCGCTCGCGCTCAGGCGCGCGCCCGCCCGCACGCGTCGCCCAAGTCTCCGCCCGAATCCGACGACAGGATCACCCATCCTGACCCGTGCTGGCGCGGCACGAAAACCCTGGGTGGCTGTGCCAGCGGACTCACCCAGACCAACACGCCGTAGCTGGCGCCGCACCGGGCCCGCCAGTACTCGTCGGGCGCGCAAATCTCGGCGTTATATCGCTCGCGCAGCGCACGGAGCCGCGCCGGGTGCAGGTCGTGGAATTGCCGTACGCGCAGCACGCGCGCAATGCCGAAGGTCGGCCCCGCCGCCAGCTTGAAGAGAATCGACTCGCCCGGGCCGATGCGCCCCAGCGGCACGCGGCGGGTGCGATAAAACCGCGCTTCGATGCGCTTGCGCCCGTCGAGCAGCAGTTCCGCGAATCGACGCTGTACGATGGCGACGTGCATGGGAGTCGGTGGAAGCGTCCCGCGGGCGCACGCCCGCGCCAAGGGCGCATCGGCACGCGGCGGGTCGGGCAACTCCCCGGAAACCGCGGTGGGCGCGCCTCTCAGGCTGCATTCCGGGACCCGGGACCGCCCCGACCGGTCCGTTCGTCCACCGCGCCGAACCCCCCGGCACGCGCAACACTTGCACGCGGCGTCCGCAAATCGAACACTGCCCCAGGCGGGACACACGCACCGGGGAACGCGGCTTCACGAGGTGCGACCATGCTTCCGGTGACATCGGCCCTCCCGCCGACCGGCGCGTCCATGCCGGGCGGACACGCCGTCCGGGATGACCCGAAAGCGGATTCCCGCGACGGGACGCGCGAACGGGCGGCGACCGAGCGCGAGCGATCGGTCGAGCAGGCGGAGCCGCACGTGCTGCGCCTGCTGCGCGCCACGGCGCGCGTGTTCGCGGAGATCCTGCAATTCGACGCAGCCCGCGACCCGCGCCCGATCGGGCGCGAGATCGACGCGTACGCGTAGGCGGTCGAGGCCCCGAAACGAAAAAAGACCCGCTCCCTCCGACCAGAGAGCGGGCCGAATCCAAATTGACGGGTAGGGCGAGCCGAAATCGACCCGTCAATCTTCCGCACGACGAGTGCGGAATATCATGGTCCCCCAACCAATAAACCCGGCGGGACTGACGCGTATTCCAGGGGCGGCGAGAATTTTGTCCCTGGCGCGGGGCTGCGACGTAACTCGTTTTTGCACAAATGAATACGGCCATCTCGCTCCGGTTCCCCGTGCCGCGGACTCGACGCCGGGCGCGACACGAACCATAAATGCCGCATGCGCGCCTTCCTGGCGGGAGTGGTCGTCCTGGGACTGGCCGTCGCGGCGCTGGTCTGGGTCTGGCCGGCGACGGTGGTGGCGCGCGAACTCTGCACCGCGGGCGCGTGGAGTGACGCGGAGCTGAGTGTCAGGCGGCTACTGCTTCTGTGGAATGGGTCGCGGATCAGCATCGCCAGCGGGGCGCTGGCCTCGATCCTCGGCGCCGGACTGGCGGCGGGGCTTGCCGGGGGTTCGGGGTTTCTGGCCTGTGTATCGCGCTGGACCGCGATGACCGTCGTGTTCACCCCGCCTTACATCTACGCCTACTGGTGGAGCCTGGCCTGGACGGTCCCGGGCGTCGGGGACGCGACCGGGGTGGGAGGATCGCTCGGGGAGTTTGCCGCGACGGAGGGACGCGCGATCCTGTGCCTGGCAAGCTGGACCAGTCCGATTGCCGCGCTGCTACTGGCGGCTGGATGGCGCGCCGTCGGCCGTCGTGGGTACGAGGCGGCCCGTCTCGACGCCGGTCCGCTCGCGGCGCTCGTGTGGGGCGCCGCGCCGGCGATGCGGGCGTGGATTCTGTTGTCGATCGCCTTCCCGTCGCTGCTGGCTTTCAATGAAGACACGGTTTGCAGCCTGTGCCTGGTCCCCACGATGAACACGGAGGTGGTGGCATCGCTCCAGCGATTGTCGACGCCGGGACGCGGGCTGGCGATGGCCTGGCCGATGCTGATCGGCGCGGGGGTGGTGGCGCTGGTGGTCTGGATGAACCGCGGGATCCTGCCCGCGGCGCTGGGTCGGGCGCGCTTGGATCCGCCCGACCTCGAGATCGGAGCGCTGGCGGGTCGCGGCGCCCGCGGCCGTGGTCTGGCGGCACTCGCCTCGATCGCGGTGCTCCTCGCACCGGGCGCGATCGCGATGCTCTCGGTCAAGTCGGCGGCGGCGTATTGGACGACCTGGGTGGCGTTTGCGAACGAGCTGGGCGACTCGAGCGCCGGGGCGCTCCTATCCGGCGCCCTGGCCGTGGGCATCGCGATGGCGTTCGACGCGGCGTGGTGGCGCCGCGCAAACGCCGCGGTGCGAGGCGTCACGGCGCTGCTGGCGATCGCCGCGACGCTGGCGGCCGTGATCCCGGCGGCGCTGGTCGGAGACGCGCTGGCGGCGAGCTGGTGCCGCGTCGCGTGGATCGGCGAGCACTGGACGATCGTGGCGGCCACGACCACGGCCCGCTTCGGCGTGATTGCGATCGCCCTGATCACCGGTGAGCGGGCGGCGTCGGAGCTGGTCGACTGCGCGCGGGTCGACGGCGCGACGCCGGCACAGGCGTACGTTCGCGTGCGGCTGGTGCGACTGGTCCCGACGCTGGGGGCCTCGTTCCTGATCGTCACGATGCTGTCGCTCACGGAAGTGTCGGCAAGCTGTCTGACGCGGCCCGGGGGCGTGGGCAGCGTGGCGCTGCGCATGCTGAACGAGATCCACTTCGGGCGCAATGACGAGGTGCTGGCGATGTGCCTGTTCCTGGCGCTGCTGGCGGGGATCGCGGCGGCGCTGGTGCCGTCGGGTCGTTCGTTCGCGGCGCAGGGCCGGTGGAGTAGAATGGGGCGATGAGCACGTATCGGCTCGATGAGTGCCTCCACCGGCGCGTCGTGATCGACACGAACGGTCCCATGCTCTACATCGGAACGCTGGCGGCGCACGACGACCGAGGCTACTGGCTCGAGGATGTCGACGTTCACGACCGCAACGACGGGCACAGCACCAAGGAAGACTACATCAACACTGCGAGCGAGCTGGAGCGCGGCGGGGCGCGGCGCATCAACCGGCGGCGCGTGTTCGTCGAGCGGCACGCGGTCGTCAGCCTGTCGGCGCTGGACGACGTCGTCAGCGAGGAAGCGCCGGCGCAGCGCGAGGACTTCGTGCCGTGAGGCTGTCGTGGGGCCGGCGCAGCGTGCGGACGCGAGCCCGCTTCGCGACCGCGCGCGGCGGGATCACCGAGCGCGAAGTGCTGGACGTTGCGCTGGAGCACGACGGGCTGGCCGGCCTGGGTGAAGCCGTCCCGTCACGCCTGTACGGGCAGTCCATCGAGGCTTCCGAGGCGGCGCTGGCGGAGTTCGCGGAGCACCTGGGGGACGATCCGCACGACATCCACCGCGTCGTGGAGCGCTGCATCGCCACCCGCGACGGGCAGCGCGCGGCGATCGCGGCCCTGGACAGCGCCCTGCACGACTGGGTCGGCAAGCGCCACGGGCTGCCCGTCTGGAGACTGCTCGGACTGCCGCGCCCGTGCGTCCGCACCACCCTGACCATCGGCGTCGCCGAACCGGCGGAAGTCCGCGCGAAGATCGCCGAGGCAACGGCGGCGGGCTTCCGCGCCATCAAGGCCAAGGTGGGCGTCGACCACGATCACGAAACGCTGCGCGTGATCCGGGAGGTCTTCGACGGCCCGCTGCTGCTGGACGCCAACGAGGCGTGGGACGCTTCGGGCCGCGCGGGCGGCGAGGCCGCGGCGCGCATCCGCGGGCTGGCGCCGTTCCGGCCGGCATTGATCGAGCAACCCGTTCCGCGCGAGCAGACGCCGCAGTTGGCGACGCTGCGCGAGCTGGGGGTGGCGCCCATCTTCGCCGACGAAAGCTGCGAGCGACCCGCGGACGTGGTGCGGCTGCGTGGTTTGGTCGACGGGGTGAACATCAAGCTGACCAAGTGCGGCGGGGTGCGCGAAGCGCTGCGCATGATCGAGTTGGCGCGGGCGCTGGAGCTGGGCGTGATGCTGGGGTGCTTCGTCAGCACCAGCCTGGCGATCGCGCCGGCGCTGGCGATCGCGTCGCTGGCCGACTGGGTCGACCTGGACGGGCACCTGTTGATCGCCGACGACCCCTACACGGGGATCGTCTGCGACGGGGGCAGTCTGTCGCTCTCGGCCATGCCCGGGCTGGGCGTCGGTCCGCGATCGTCGGCGACGCCGCCCTGAGGAGGCGCTCCCATTCCAGCCGTCCTGCACCTGCTCGTGGCGTCCTTTTCGATCCAGGGTGCGCCCACGCCCTCGGAGGCGGCTCTCTGGGCGGACGTGTGTCAGGCGACGATCGATCCGGCGCCGGCCGGAGCCCGTCCCGACTTTGAGGCCGCTCGCCAGCGCTGCGAGGTGCGGGCGGCGGCGGCGCGGGAATACCTGACGATCTACCCCGGGGGCCGGCACCGCCCCGATGCGGTTCGAATCCTGCTGCTTTCGCTGTTCGAGGCCGGCGCGCTGTCGGGTGGCGATTTCGGGCGACTTCGGCAGCGGATCGCGTGGTATGGCGCCCACGGGACACCGGACGAGCGGGCGGAGGCGGCCTACTGGCGGGGCGTGCTGCGCGATCCCGTCTCCGCGGCCCCGGCGACGAGCGAATCCGGTGACCGTGAGCACGCACCGACCGGGCGCCCGGTGCTCAGGTTGCGGGATGCGTTTGCGCAGGCGCAGCGCGAGTTGGACCGGGATTCGATGAAGCGCATCGCCGCGTTGCTGGAACGCGATCACCCGCGCTCCTTCGTCACGCGCGAGGCGCAGGCCACCCTGGCGCGCCTGGACGCCGTCGGAAAGCCGTTCCGCATCGCGTTCACCGACGCAGCCGGGCAGGCGCACGACTCCTCCGCGTGGGTCGGCGGCCCGGTGGCAATCGTGGTGTGGGTCTCGCGCGACGCGGAATCGCGGTCGCTGCTCCGCGAGATCGACGCCTTCGCGCGGGACAGCCGGGACTTGAGGCTGGTCGGGGTCAATCTCGACGTGCTTCCGGCTGACTTCGACCGTGCCCGCGCCGACCTGGGAATCGAATGGCCCCAGTGGTTCTCCGGTCTCGGGGCCGCACATCCTTTCGCGCAAGCCTGGGGTGTCGAGCGGACACCTGCGGTGTTCGTGATCGGGCGCGACGGGCGGCTGCGCGGCGCGGTGACCGGCGATCGGTGGAAGCCGCTGCTGCAAGCGGCGCTCCAGGGCGGCCAGCGCGGCGGAGCGTGAAGGGCGCCGTCCGGCCCGCCGCGACAGCCAGTGACACCGGACCGCGCGCGGCGGCGGACTCACGCGACGGCGATCTCATCCTCAAAGACGCTGCGGCCGCGGACTGCGCTGGCGAAGCCGAATGTCGCCAGCGCGAACGTCGACGCGAGGATCAGCAGCGACGTTTCGGCGCTCCAGGCGGTCAGATCCAGCGAAAGGGGGTAATACGACACGAGGCTGACGAACAGGTAGGCGGCGATCGCAGCCAGGAGTCCGTAGCGGTTCAGCACGTAGATCCACGTCGCGACGAGCGGTCCAAAGAGGGCCAGGTCCACCAGCAGCGCGGGGTCGGACAGAGCGTGCCGCGACAGGACCAGCCAGGCGACGAAGAGGATCCAGACCGCGGCATACCCGGCCAACAGGCTGCGCAGCACGACGCGGAACACGAGGATGATGACCAGCGCGAACATGGGCTGAAAGCACGCGTTGACCTGCCCCCACAGGAGCAGCCCGGCGGCCTGCCGCAATCCGAGCAGGGTGTCGAGGAACGCGGGCAACGGGCGACTCGGCGAAAGCCCCAGCCACCACGGGACGAACTGATCGGCCAGCGCGACCCCCTGCGACGCGACGCCCAGCAGTCCCCCGATCAGGATGTCGCGTCCGATCGCCGGGTCGCTCCAGCGCCCGGCGAGCAGGCGGCTCCAGGTGATGATGCTGTTGGGCCAGATCCGTCGCACGTAGGGCTCCAGCGCCAGGTAGAGCACCCACGCCCAGACGGCGAAGAACAGGGCCCGCGCCACCCCGCGCAGAAACAGGTCCCACTCACCGTCGGGCGTGGCGACGTGGTCGGCCAGGAGCAGCCAGATCAGAATGTAGGACGCGAACACGTACCCCCCGATGCGCGCCGCGCCGCGCCGGTCGCCGCGGCCCAGTTGCACGTTGCGCCAGCCCAGGAACGCGCCCCCGAACAGGCCGATGGCGGCGATGATCAGGTTGGACGCCTGGAGCGCCGTCGCGGTCCAGTCTCGCGCCTCGGATCGCGACGCACCCGCGGTGCCGGTCGAAATGCGAACGTAGTTGATCCGCCCGGCGCAGGCTCCTGCCTCGAGCCGCACGGGTCGGTCGCCGAACTCCTCGCAGCGCCCCTCCCACGCGCCCGTCCGATCGCAGTAGACCGACGGCGTGATGGACGCGTCGACCGGCTGGAACGGATCCGCCGGCAGCCCGGCCAGGCGGAGCAGCACCGCGGCATCGAGCGGGTCGGACGCGGCCCGATCCGGGTCCGGGTACGGGACGGCGCGAAACTCCAGCAGTCGCCCGCGCGGATCGATGCGAAGGTTGATCATCCCCGATTCGAGCGCGGCCGGATCGTCGGCGGCGACCACTCCGCCCGCGTCGCGCGCCACCAGCGGGACCGGCGACTCGCGGTACCAGAAGTAGATCGCGCCGGGACGCGTGGCCGCGGCGCTGCCTCCCTCGCGCCCGTCGTCGCGCGCGAGGCTCCCCAAGGCCGCCGCATCCTCCCGGAAGCCGTACGCGGTGTCGGCCGGGCGGGTGTGATACCCGAGCGTCTCGATGATTCCGCGCGAGTGATCGGCGAGTACCTCCGGGGGCTTGGGGAGCGCGACCAGCGCCCACACATACGCGCGCGGATTGAGCCACGCGACGCCGAGCACGCCGGCCAGGACCAGCACGTAGGCGCCCAGCGCCGTGCGCCCGGTGACGCCGGTCACCGCACCGGCCGCGGCGACCATCTCTGGCGAGGGGGTCTCACCGGCGGCCAGCGCCGCCGCCAGCGGGTCGGTGCCGGGCAGCGCCGCGGCGACGGCAAGCGCCGACGGTGGACGCCGCAGAGGATCGCGTTCGAGACAGCGCAGAATGACGCGCTCGACCTGGGGATCGATGTCCTGCACGACCCGCGCCGGCCGGGTGGGCGTCGATCGGCTGTTGCGATCCGCGTCCGTGCGGAAGGGGAACGGGTGCTGCCCGGTGAACAGCTCGTAGAGCACCAGGCCGAGCGCGAACAGGTCGCTGCGGACGGATACTTCGGTCCCGGCCAACTGCTCGGGCGCCATGTAGGCGGGCGTGCCGGCGCGGACCTCGCCCGCGTGGAACTGCTCGGCGATCCCCGCCAGACCGAAGTCGGTGATGCGCACCTTTCCGCGCCCGTCGATCATGACGTTGGTGGGCTTGAGGTCGCGATGGAGGATGCCGGCGTCGTGGGCCGCGGCCAGCGCGGCACAAAGCTGGCGGGCCACGTCCAGCGCCTTGGCGGGCGGAAGCCGACCGATGCGCTTGAGCAGCACGCCCAGGTTCTCGCCGTCGATGTACTCCATCGAGATGAAGGGGTGTCCCTCGATCTCGCCGATGTCGTACACGCGGCAGACGTTGGGATGCGACACCTGGCGCGCGATGCGCACCTCGCGGTGCATGTCATCCGATCCGAGCGAAACGTCCGCGGCGCGGGTGAGGAACTTGAGCGCGATCGTCTGCCCCAGCTTGAGGTCGTCGACGCGATAGACTTCGCCCATTCCGCCGCGGCCCAGCATCTCGATGATGCGGTAGCGTTCCGCCAGGACGGTGCCGGCGGGAAAACGCCCCGGGTCGACGAACCCGTCGCGCAGCGGGGCCCGGCTACCCGTGGCGCCGAGCTGCGTGCGGGTCAGCGCGCCCTGGATGCGCTCGCGCCACGCGCTGGCCTGCGCCGCCTGGCGCCTGGCCGCCTCGATAAGCGGCGTGTGGTCGGCCGGCGCGGGCACGGGCCCGCCCGACGGGTTCGACTGGGCGTCTGGTTGGCGCGGGTCCACGGCAGCATCGTACAGCCGGTGCCGTGCGTTGACCCATGCGCCCCTTGGCCGTAGGCTTTCCCGTCTTTGCGAGGAATGACCGCGGTGACCAGATTGGCGTTCAGCAACGCGGCCTGCCCGGAGCTCGGCCTGGACGAGCTGATCGGCAAGGCGCGCGATTGGGGGTACCGGGGCATCGAGCTGCGCATGCTCGACGGCACGCTGGACCTGACCGCGGCGCCGTCGTTGAAGCGCGATCCGGAGCTGATCCGCGGCCGACTGCGCGACGCGGGTGTGGCGCTGGCGGCGCTGAACACGTCGCTCTCGTTCTGCCAACCGGACCGGAGGCGACTGGCGGCCGCACGCGACAAGGTGCGGGCGCACGTCGAGCTGGCCGCCACCTTGGGCGCCGAGAGCGTGATCGTGTGCGGGGACGTGCTGCCGCGCGGCATGTCGCGCCCGCGCGCGATCGAGCAAACGTCGCAGGCGCTGCGCGAGCTGGCGGAGCCGGCCGCGTCGCGCGGGGTGCTGCTGATGATCGAGAACATCGGCGACCTGGGGCTGAGCCGCGACCTGTGGATGGTCCACGACGCCGTACGCATGCCGTCGCTGAAGATCTGCTGGAACCCGCTCAATGCCCGAATCCTGGGCGAGCCCAGCGGTGTTTCGATTCCGCGGCTCGGGGCGGCGCTCGGGATGGTGCGCGCCTCGGACGCGCGCTTCGGCGACCAGGACGGATTGCTCGAAGGCTTCGCCGAGCCGGGCAAGGGACACGCTCAGGTGGAGCGCACCCTGGAGATCCTCAAAGGCATCGCCTTCGCGGGGTGGATCTGTGTCGACTGGCCGCGCATCTGGCACGCAAACCTGGCGCCGGCGGACAAGGTGCTGCCGGCGGCGGCAAAGTTCATCCTGGACATCGTCGAGCGCAAGCCGATCGAGCTTTCCGCCTACAAGGGCGACAAGACCCTGCCGCGCTTTGCGCCGCGGCCCCAGCGCCAGGCCGCGGCCGGGGCGTGATGGCGGGACGCCGCCGGGATTCACGTTCATGGCGCAACTGCCGCGCGTACTGTCGTCGTTCGAGCCCGCCGCGGGGGTGATCAAGGCCGACTACGAGGATTTCTTCGTCGAGGAGCTGCCGCTCTACGAGGCCAGCGGTTCCGGGACGCATACGTACATGCTGGTGGAGAAGGCCGGGCTGAGCACCGGGCAGGCGGCGCACGACCTGGCCCGGGCGCTCGACGTCGCGCGGCACGCGGTCGGGTTCGCCGGGCTCAAGGACGCGCGCGGTGTGACCCGGCAGTGGTTCTCCATCGAGCACGTCGAGCCGGACCGTGTCCGCCAGCTCTGCATTCCGCGCCTGCGCGTCCTGGACGTCACGCGCCATACGAACAAGCTGCGCATCGGCCACCTGCGCGGCAACCGTTTCGTCATCAAGGTGCGCGAGACCCCGCTCGACCGCGTGCGCGAGCTGCGCGAGGCCCTGGCCGCGCTGCACCGCGACGGTGCGCCCAACTACTTCGGCCCGCAGCGCTTCGGGCAGCGCGGCGACACGTGGGCGGTCGGGCGCGCCCTGCTGCGCCGCGACACGGACGAAGCGCTCGACGTGCTGCTGGGTCGGCCCGACCCGGCCGACCGCAGCGAGATCGGCGCCGCGCGACGCTACTTCGCCCAGGGCAAGTTCCGCGAGGCGGCACGCGCCTGGCCGCGGATGTTCTACAACGAGCGGACGGCGCTGAAGACGCTGGCACGGACGCACGGCAACCGCAAGCGCGCCATCGCCGCCATCGACCGCTATTCGCACCAGTTCTACGTGTCGGCCTATCAATCGCTGCTGTTCAACCGCGTGGTGGCGCTGCGCGTGCCACGCGGCCTGGGGAGACTCGAACCCGGAGACCTGGCCTGGATCCACGCGTCCGGGGCGGTGTTTGCCGTGGACGACGCCGCGGCCGAGCAGTCCCGCGCCGATCGCTTTGAGATCAGCCCCAGCGGCCCGCTGTTCGGGTTTCGAATGACGCCCGCGCGCGGCGAACCCGGAGAACTCGAGGCGGGCGTGCTGGCGGCCGAAATGCTCCCCGATCACGCCTTCAAGGCGGGCGGCTATCGCGTCAAGGGCATGCGCCGCCCGATCCGCTTTCAGCCCGCCGACGCCAGCGTCGAGCTTGGCGCGGATCACGCCGGACCCTATCTTGAATTGAAGTTCGCCCTCCCACGCGGCTGCTACGCGACCAGTCTGCTGCGCGAGTTGTTCAGCGACGCGGTCAACCTGAGCTTCGGCGCCGAGGAGAGCGAGTCGGGCGACGGTTGACGCACGCCGCCGGGCGGTACGGCCAGCCTCGTCCCACGGAACGGAAGGCACCGGTCGGCGAGAAGCGCTCCCCATGCAATCGGGGCATCCCGAGTTCTGGGTCCAGGTGTGCCATCGCCTGCGCCATGACTACCCGGACCTCTACCGCGATTGGTTCGAGGCGCTGACCGCCAGCGACATCTTCGCCGGGCAGGTCGTCGTCGAGGTTTCAGACCCCGCACGGTTGGCGTACCTGGTGGAGCGCTGCGCGGCCTCGTTCTCCGAGGCGGCCTCGGTCGTCTCCGGGCACCTGGTCGGCGTCTCATTCCGCTCCTGTTCCCCCTCCTCCGGCCCGCGCCCGGTTCCCAGCGGTGCCCCGCGCTTCCTGCCGCTCAACCCGGAGTACACGTTCGACGAGTTTGTGGTGGGCGCGTCCACCCGGCTGGCCCATGCGGCGAGCCGCGCCGCGGCCGCAGGGCCGGGCGTCACCTACAACCCGCTGGTGGTGCACGGGGCGTCGGGGCTGGGCAAGTCGCACCTGGTGCAGGCCGTCTGCTGGGAGATTCACCGGCAGCAGCCGCAGTGGAACGTGTGCTACGTCTCGTGCGAGGCCTTCGTGCGCGGGTTCATCGCGGCGATCGAGTCGGGGCGGATGCAGCACTTTCGCGAGGCCTACCGCTCGACGGACGTCCTGGCCATCGACGACGTGCAGTTCCTGGCGGACCACGAATCCAGCCAGGAAGAGTTCTTTCACACCTTCAACGACCTGCACCAGACGCAGCGGCAGATCATCCTGACCGCCGACACGCCCCCACGCGAGATCCCCGCCCTTCAGGACCGGCTCATCAGCCGGCTCAACTGGGGCTTGACCGCCGCGATCGCCGCGCCCGACCGCGAAACGCGCCGCGCCATTCTGGATCGCAAGGCGCGCCGCCGCGGCTACAGCGTGCCCGACCAGATCCTCGACCTCATCGCCGAACGCGTCGAAACCAACATCCGTACGCTCGAGGGCGCGCTGCACAAGGCGGCCTCCTTCGGGAAGCTGACCGGCGAACCCATCACCCTCGACGCGGCCCGCGGCATCCTCGACGAGCTGTGCGGCGTACGCCCGCGGCCGGTTCAGATCGGTGACGTGCTCGAGGCGGTGTCCCAGTACTTCGGCGTGCGACTGGCGGAACTGGTCGGAAAGCGGCGGCATCGCTCGATCGCCTATCCACGGCAGATCGGCATGTTCCTGGCCCGGAAGCTGACCTCCCTCAGCCTCCAGGAGATCGGGGGCCACTTCGGCGGTCGCGACCATTCGACCGTGCTGCACGCGGAGCGGTCGATCGAATCGCAGCGGCGCAACGAACGCGACACCGCGCACGCCGTGTCCGCGTTGATGCAGCGCCTGTCGCGCGCGTGACCGGACCGCACCCGGCCGCCGCCCAACGCGAACGGCGCGCTCAGCCGACGCAGCGGACGCTCACCATCGTGCGGTCGTCGCCCGGCGCCGCGCCCGCGGAGAACACGCCCAGCGCCTCGCGGATGCGCTCGATGGTCTCCGCGGCGCCGCACGCCTGGCATCCGCGCAGCACGTCGTCGAGGCGCTGCGTCCCGAACAGGTCGCGAAAACCCGCCTCGTCCGCCGGCGCCATCGTCTCCGTGACACCGTCCGTGTAGAGCAGCAGCAAGTCGCCAGGTTCCAGCGTCACGCGCGCCTCGGCGTAGGTCTCTTCCGCCAGAATGCCCAGGGGCAGCCCGGCCACCCCGTCCAACGCCTCCACGCGCTGCCCGCGCCGCAACCGCGGTGGATTGTGGCCAGCGACGGCGTACGTCAGCTCTCGGCGGCTCGGCGCCCACGTGCCATAGAACGCGGTCACGAACGACCCCGACGTCGTGTACGAGCGCGTCAGGTGCCGATTGAGGTGCGCAATGAGCTCGCGGGCCGGCTTGGGCGTGCCGGGCCGCGAATGTGCAATGGCGTGCGTCACCGCCATCAGCACCGCCGCCGGTGTCCCATGCCCGGATACGTCGGCGATGAACAGGCCCCACTCGTCCTCGCCCAGCGGAAACATGTCGTAGTAGTCACCGCCCGCGCGGGCGCTGGTGACGTAGTCTGCCGCCAGCTCCAGCCCCGGAATCTCCGGTAGCTCCCGCGGCAGGAGCGAGCGCTGAATGTCCGCCACGGTCTGAAGCTCACGCTCCAGCTCCCCCAGCGCGTCCTGTAGCTGGTTGCGGAGCACCTGGTTCTGTGTGCCGCGCCCGAACAGCCCCGCCTGCCAGTGCATCATCGGCACCACGCTGCGCTGAAACTCCTTGCCCGGCTCGAACAGCGTGATGCCCACATTGAGGCCCTGGCCCTGGTCGTAGTTGGGCAGCGCCACCAGCGTTTGGAACCCCTCCAGGTAATAGCGCCCCGGATCGTCGCCGGAAAGCCGGGACGGAATGTCGTCGATCACCAGCGGGCGGTCCGCGTACGCGATCTCCCCCAGAAGCCCGCCCCGCAGCCGCGGAAGCCTCTCACGCTCCGTCCAGGGATTGAAATGCCGGCGGAAGCGCGACGAGCGCGTCACCAGGTACCAGGGTGGCTCCACCCCGCGGCGCGACAGCGCCAGGTAGTTCTCGATGGGCAGAAGCTCGTGGATGCCGTCCCAGTAGATGCGCACCAGCTCGTTCGGATCGCGGACGTCCGAAACCGCCCGCATCACCCGATCGACGATCTCCAGCTCCTCCTGCCACGGCCGCCGATGGTAGAGCATGGAAAGATTCTAGCGGGCGACGCGCGGGTCGGCGCGAACCAGGCGCGGGGCGCAGTCGCCGCGGCCGACCGCGCGCTGCCGGCGTCATGGCGAAGCAAGAATGCGAAACTCGCAGTGCCGCTCCGCCACCTGATTCTTGAGCCGGTCTTCCAGCGTCACCTTCACCGTATAGTCCCCCGGCGATAGCTGCGCCGGTAGCGCCACCAGCTTGGCAATGAAGCAGTCGCGGCGCTTCGAGCGGCAGCGGTCGACGATCTCCGCGTCGATCAGGTCGAGAATCACCTCCGCCCCGCGCAGCACGCGCGTCCGCATGCTGAACCGCGATTCGCACAGCCCCTCGCGCATCTCCGTGCCGAAATTCCGCGGCTCGCAATACACCACGAACTCGTTGGCCACGCCGGCCGGAAAGCGCGCCGGCTCGATCGGCTGGTACTGGCCGAACGTGCGCACCTCCGTGCACGGCACCAAAGCGCCGATCTCAAACTCCGCGCCGCGGCTCAGTGTCGCCGAAAGCCGCTCGATCTCGCGCAGCGCCGCGGCCTGCGCGGCCGCCGGATCGCCCAGGTGGCCCTCGCGCACCGCGATCATGGACTCGATCAGTCCGGACGCCAGCTCGCCCTGCTCCGCGCTGACCAGCGACAGCGGCGCGCGGGCCGCGGCGTAGTCGCCCGTCGCGACGTGCAGCAGACGCGCGTCGAGCTGCGCGCGAAACGACGCATCCACCGGCGACTCGCTCAGCCACGACGACACCAGCGCCCGCAGCGTCGCCGTGCGCGTCGTGGCACGAGCCGGTGCGTTTACGCCCGCGACCGTCGCTTCGAGGGGGGGTGTCGCCGGCTCGCTCGCGGCACGCGCCGCGACCGCGCGCACCACCGTCGGCGGTGGACCGGCCGGCGCCGACGTCGCCAGCTCGTGCGGAACCGCCGCAGCCGCCGCGCCCACGTCTCGCTCCGAATCGGCGGCGCCCGCGTCCCCCGCGGGCGAATCCTCCGCGGCAGCGACCGCGCTCGGGGCGGGCCTGCGCGTCGGATCGTCCGCGGCGCGGCGCGCCGCGCGCGGCGAAAGCTCCGCCGCCGGTTCGCCGGCGTCGGCCGCCCCGGAAGATGTTCTTCGAGTCACGGCGTGGGCGGCCTGGTCGACGCGATCGACGAATTCCAGCACGCGGCGCTCGAGCGGGTCCTGCACCGGTTGCGACGCAACCGGAAACCTCACGACGACCGGGTCATTCTCCGGGTCGGGCGGCGACGACTCGTGACGCTGCGGGTGGGCCTGGATGAGTTGGCAGCCCGGCGCGGCGACGACGACGGTCGCCAGAACGATCCACAACGGCCGGGTGCGCGCCTCCATGCGCACCTCGTATCGGCGCAGCGCCAGGTGTCGCTTCACTTCAGGCGCGTGCGCTGCGCCCGCGGCCCGCGGTTGAAGTCCCGTCGGGTTGGCGTGAGCGTCGGCCGCCGATTCCGGCAGGCACGCCCGATCCTCGGCCTGCTTGCCGCCGTTCGCACGCCGCTACTACACTTCAGTGAATGACTCACGCCTCATCCATCGAGATCGCCGGTCTGGGCAAGATGTACAAGCTCTACCGCCGGCCGCTCGACAAGGTGCTGGATGTGTTCGGGCTGGCGCGCTGGACGTTCTGGCGCCGGGCGGAGACGCGCTACCGCGAGTTCTGGGCCCTCCGCGACGTCAACCTGACCGTCCGCCGCGGGGAGCGCCTGGGCATCATCGGCCGCAACGGCGCTGGCAAGAGCACGCTGCTCAAGGTGATCACCGGCAACCTCGCCCCCACCGAGGGCAGCGTGCAGGTCCGCGGGCGCATCCAGGCCCTGCTGGAGCTGGGGACGGGGTTTCACCCGGAATTCACCGGCCGCGAGAACATCCGCGCGTCGCTGGCTTATCACGGTCTGAGCGGCGCGGAGATCCGCGCACGCGAGGAGGAGATCATCGACTTCGCCGAGCTGGATGAGTTCATCGACCAGCCCGTCAAGACCTACTCGGCGGGAATGTACGCGCGGCTGGCGTTCTCGACCGCCACCGCGATCGAGCCGGAAATCCTGATCATCGACGAGGTGCTCGGCGCGGGGGACGCCTATTTCGCGGGCAAGTGCGTCGAGCGCATGAAGACGCTCACCGAGGAGTCGGGCGCCACCGTGCTGATCGTCAGCCACGACCTGAGCACGATCCAGCGCCTGTGCAGCCGCGCGGTCTGGGTCGATCGCGGCAAGATCCGCCAGAGCGGCGAGCCGCTCGACGTGATCAAGCTCTACTCGGCCATGGTGCGCCACGAGGAGGACGTGCGGCTCCGGGCCCGCGATCAGAAAGTGCTCAAGAAGCAGGCGATGCTGCTCGACTCGCTCCAGGACGTCTACGACAAGCTGCTCTTCCGGCTGGTGCCCGCCGCGGGCGGTCGGCCGCGCGGCTCGACGCGCGTATACGAGATCGCGCTGGCGCTGGGCGGCGACGAGATCGGCCGCATCGACGTCGGCTGCGCGATGGACAACTCGCCCGACCACCAGCACTACGTGCTCGACACCCCGCGCTACATGGACTGGGGACCGCCGGACAGCGACCGCCACGGGCGCTATCGGGTCTACGGTGATTTTCAGGGACGCTACGCCCACGCACCCTTCGAGTTCGCCATCCCGAAGTCCTACCGCGCCGGGGCGGCACAATCCGCCCTGCGGCTGCGCCTGCTGACCAGCGGGGGTGAGCCGCCCGTCGCGGTCGAGCTCTACCACCACGACGAATACGTCCGGCTCGGGTGCGTGCAGCCCGGTGAGCGCAGCGTCAGCGAGTTCTCTATCCCGGCCGCAGTGCTGCGCGAGGTCGGCGCGCCCCTTCCCGCCGAATCTGCCGCCGGCGAGGTGCGGCGGGCCGAGGCGCAGCCGGTTCAAGCGGCCCAGATCGCGGCCCTGGCGCGGTCCGGCGACGCGGGGGCGCCGCGGGAGCCCGCCGAAGGGCCGCTGCCGGAAAGCGCGTCGGAATACGGCGCCGGGGGCGCGCGGATCGTCGCCGCCCGGCTCTACGACGCGCTGGGCCGCGAGTGCCGCGTGTTGCACACCGGCCAGGCCTTGCGGGTCGTGCTCGAGTTCGAGACGGACGCACCGCTGATCAACCCCGTGTTCGTGTTCTGTGTCTATCTCCCCGACGGGCAGTGCGCCACGCAGTGGATCGTCACCAGCGAAGAGCTCGGCGCGCCCACGCTCCACGGACGCGGCGACGTTACGTTCCGCGTCGAGCGGCTGCTGCTGGGTCGGTCGGCCTACGTGGCCAGCGCCGCCATCTTCAAGTACCTGAGCCGCGATGGGCGCGAGGCGGAGAGCTACCACGTGCTGGACCGTTGCATCCACTTCCAGGTGCACCAGCCATTGAGCGACGTACTCGAGCGCGGCCTGTGCGTGCAGCCGTTCGAGGCGTCGCTGCACGTAGGGGCCGACGCGGCCGGCGCGGTTCGCTAGCGGCCGTTCGCGGGCGCCGCGCCACGGCGGCGCGCGATTGCCGCACACCGGGGATGACGGATACGCTATCGCCCAGTTTCTGACCCTCTACGCTGGAACCGCCATGAACCGACGACTGCTGGACATCGTGCTCGTTGCCGCTTGTGCAGGACATTCCCTGGCGCAGACCCCCGCGCCGTCCCCGGTGGCCGACGCCCTGGCCCGCGCCGACGCCGCCGTGAAGGCCATCGTGGACGTCAGCGCCGCGCGGACGTTTGACAACACCGTCGGCGCGCTCGATGACCTGCTGGTACGCCTCGACACCGAGACCGCCATGATCCAGTTCATGGCGCACGTCTCGACCAAAGCCGAGGAGCGCGCGGCGGGCATGACCGCCGAGCAGGACGTGACCAACTGGAAGATCGACCTGATCACGCGCGAGGACCTCTACCGCGCCGTCAAGGCGTTCTCGGAAACCGGTCCGAAGCTCAGCGGCGAGCAGGCCAAGCTCCTCAAGGAGCTGATGCGCGACTTCCGCCGCGCCGGCATGGAGCTGCCACGCGAAAAGCGCGACGAGCTGGTGCGCATCCAGAAGGAGGTCACGCGGCTCGGACTCGAGTTCCAGAAGAACATCGCCGACGACGAGACGCGCGTCCCGCTCACCCGCGCCGAGCTGCCGGGCATGTCCGAGGAGTATCTCAACGGGCTCAAGCGCAGCGGCGACGTCTACCTGGTCAGCCTGGACTACCCCACCTACATCCCGCTGATCGAGCAGTGCAGCAGCGAACACACCCGCGCCAAGTGCTTCATCGCCTACAAACGCCGCGGCGGGTCGAAGAACGTGGCTCTCATCGAGCAGATCCTGAAGCTGCGCGCCCAGGCGGCGTCGCTGCTGGGCTACGCCAGCCCCGCCGACTATGAGACCGAGGTGCGCATGGCCCGCAACGCCAAGGCCGTCTTCGACTTCTACGAGAAACTGCGCCCCATCGTGCGAAAGAAGGCCAGACTCGACTTCGACGAGCTTCAGGCCGCCAAGCGCGAGGAAACCAAGGACCCGCAGGCGCGCCTGGCCGCGTGGGACCAGCCCTACTACGAAAACTACCTCCGCAAGACGCGCTACGCCGTCGACTCCGAGCAGGTCAAGGAATACTTCCCGATGGAGCGCGTCGTCGACGGGCTGTTCTCGATCACCCAGGCGCTCTATGGCATCGAATACCGCGACGTGACCGACAAGGCCGCCTCCAAGGGCCGCGCACTGTGGCACGAGGACGTGCGGCTTTTTGAGGTGTGGGACAAGGCCGCCAACCAGCTCCTGGGCGAGTTCTACATCGACCTGTTTCCGCGGCCCAACAAGTACACGCACGCCGCCTGCTGGGGGCTGCACGCGCGGAAGCGCTTCACCGACGGCACGCTGCAAAAGCCTCTGGCGGCCATGGTGTGCAACTTCCCCAAGCCCACGCCCGACAAGCCCTCCCTCCTGCCGCACGACGACGTCGAGACGTTCTTCCACGAGTTCGGGCACTGTCTGCACAACATCCTGACCGAGGCCGACTACGGCTGGTTCGCCGGCACCAACGTCGCCCGCGACTTCGTCGAAGCCCCTTCGCAGATGTTCGAAAACTGGGTCTGGGACGCAAGGGTGCTCAAGACCTTCGCCCGGCATTACCAGTCCGGTCAGCCCATCCCCGACGCGCTCGTCGGCGGCATGCTCAAGGCCAAGTACCTCGGCAAGGGACTATGGGCCGAACGGCAGTTCTTCTACGGACTGACCGACATGGCGTTCCACACCGCCCCGATGGGGGAGGTGGACACGACCCGGAAGCAGGAGGAGATCTTCGCGCAGGTCGAGCAGTTCGAGCCCGTCCACGAAACCTGCTTTCACGCGTCCTTCGGACACCTGATCCACTACAACGCCGGGTACTACGGCTACATGTGGTCGCTGGTCTACGCGGCCGACATGTTCGAGCGATTCAAGCAGCTCGGCATGCTCGACCCCGAGGCGGGCATGTACTACCGCAGGAAGATCCTCGCACGCGGCGGGACGATCGACGAGCTGGAGATGGTCAAGGACTATCTCGGCCGCGAGCCGCGCATGGAGCCTTTCCTGGCCCAACTCGGACTCTCGGACGCGAACTGAGCGGCGTCCATTACGCGCCGCTGCGCCGCGCCTGCCGCACTGACTGAACGCCCACCGCGCTGCGTCGGTCGATGGGCACGCGGACGGCAAGCGCCGCGCCCGCGCGGCGCACGCTCGCCGTCACCCAGCCCCCGACCGGCGCGCAGCCGATCAGTTCGGCCGCGACGGAGACGCTCTCGACCGCCTGCCCGTCGATTTCCGTGATCAGGTCGCCGGCGCGCAGCGGGCTGCCCGACTCGTCGTCCACGTACACCACCACCACGCCGTGTCCGGCTCCGAGCGCGCGCCGCTCGGCGGGAAGCGACTCGCGGATGGTGGCGTGCATGAACCCGTGCTCGACCTTCTCGCCGCCGGCCAATCGCCGCAGCAGCGCGCGTTTCCACGGGCTCATCGGGATGGCGAACCCGATGCCGTCGCCCTGCCCGGCCCGAACGTGCATCGCGGTCACGATGCCCACCACCTCCCCACGCAGGTTGAACAGCGGCCCGCCCGAGTTGCCCGGATTGATGGGGGCCGTCGTCTGGATCATGTTGCCGTAGAACCGGTCATCCATCTCGCCCAGCCCGGGCAGTCGCCGCCCCAGGTTCGAGATCACGCCGACCGCCAGGCTCGCCTGCCCGTCCGAGCCCAGTCCGTACGGATTCCCGACCACGACCGCCCACTGCCCGCGCCGCACCGTCGTCCATTCACAAATCCGCGCCGCCGTCAGGTCGCCCCGCTCGACGCGCAGCACGGCCAGGTCGGAGCGCGGATCGCTCGACAGCAGCTCGGCCCGCCGGCGATCGCCGTCGTGAAACACGACTTCGATCGACTGCGCCGACTGCACCACGTGCTCGTTGGTCGCGATCAGCCCGGCGCTGTCGATCACCATCCCCGCCCCGTTCACCACCACCCACTGCTCCGCCGGACCGCTCACTGGAACGCCGTCGGGCTGTGGCAGGACGGACCGGCGTTCGACGCGCAGCGCCACCACGCTGGACGCCACTCGCTCGGCGACCTCCCGAAAGGCACGCTCCAGGTCCTCCGGGCTCGCCCCCGGCGCCGTCTCCGCCGATCCATCCCACGCCCATGCTCGCCCGGCCGCCAGTACCGCCAGCGCCCACCGCCGGATCGCCCGACGCGTTGCCATCCAGGCTCCTCCAGAGTCCGCGTTCCCCGGCGCGCACGCGCCCGGCCGACTGCGGTCACCCGCGTATCAGGTCGGCATGCGCAGCCCGCCCCATCACCACGCGCCGCGGACGCGTATCGTTCCGATATTCCCCCCGCCAAGTCCCGGGCGCACGGACGCCGTGCGCCCCACGCCTTATCAGGCTTGCCGCGAAATCACGTCACCCCGCCAGCAGCACCATCAGCGCCTTCTGCGCGTGCAGCCGGTTCTCCGCCTGGTCGAAAATCGCGGAGTTCGGCAGGCGCGACGTCGCGTAGTCAATCTCCTCCCCATAGTGCGCCGGCAGGCAGTGCAGGATCGTGCAGTCCGGCTTGGCGCCCGCCAGCAGCGCCGCGTTGACCTGGAACCCGCGGAACTTCTCGCGCCGCGCCGCGGCCTCGGACTCCTGCCCCATGCTGGCCCACACGTCGGTGTACACCACGTCCGCCCCGCGGCACGCCTCCCGCGGATCGTGGACGACGTCGATCGCCGCGCCGCTCCTGCGCGCGATCCGCACCGCGTCCTCGGTGATCTCGCGCAGCGGCTCGAAGCCCGGCGGTGTCGCGACCGTCATGTGCATCCCCACAATCGCCGCCCCGTACATCAGCGAGTGCGCCATGTTGTTGCCGTCGCCCACGTACGCAAGGCGCAGGCCCGCGATCGTCCCGCGCTTTTCCCAGATCGTGAACAGGTCCGCCAGCACCTGGCAGGGATGCTCCCGGTCGGAAAGACCGTTGATGACCGGAACCCGCGACCCGCGCGCCAGCCCCTCGACCAGGTCGTGACCGAACACGCGCGCCATGATCAGGTCGGCGTAGCGCGACAGCACGATCGCGATGTCCTCCGTCGACTCACGCTCCCCCAGCCGGATGTCCGCCGGGGCCAGGTAGATCGCGTGTCCCCCCAGTTGCGTCATGCCCGCCTCGAACGACACGCGCGTGCGCAGCGACGGTTTCTGGAAGATCATCGCCAGCGTCTTGCCCGCCAGCAGCGGATGCGCCTGCCCCCGAAGCTGTTCGAGCTTGAGCGTCTCGGCCGTCCGCAGCACCTGCCACAGCTCCTCCGCCGAGAGGTCCTTCATCGAGCAGAGACTGCGCCCCTTGAGACTGACGGCCATGAATCACGACTCCGCAGTTGAGACACGGGCGCCATGCCGCATCGGACAGCGGCCACCGGCGTCAGGGCTTCTTCCGGGCGGGGAGCTTCAGCGACATACCCGCCCGCACCTTGTCCGGCGAGCTAAGCAGGTCTCGGTTCAGCTCGTAGATCTCCGTCCAGCGCCCCGCGTCTCCCAGCGCCTTCTTCGCGATCGCCACGAGCGTCTCCCCGCGCTCCACCTTGTACGTCCCCGCCCCGCTCGCGTCACCCGCCGGCTTCGCACCCGCCGCGCCGTCCGTCGGCCTGGCGCTCGCCCCACCGCCGCCGGCCGCCGGTCTCTCCCCGGGCTTGCGCGTCCCAGCCACCGGACCGGTCGTCCCGCCTCCCGCACCGGTCGTCGGCGGAAGCTTGATCTTCTGCCCTTCGCGCAGGTGCAGCGGGTCGATCCCCGGGTTCAGCGCCGCGATCTCCGTCCACCGGCTCTCCCGCCCGAGCTTCTGCCGCGCAATCGCCGCCAGCGTGTCGCCCGCTGCAATCGTGTGCGTCGTGCCCGCCTCGCCGGGTTTGTCCAGCTTTCCCAGCGGCGCCGCGCCCCCGGGCGGCGCAGTTGTGGCCGTGTCGCGCTTCACCGGCGTCTCCGTCCGCGGGAGCGGTGGGTCGTTGCGCGGGGTGGCCGCAGCCGACTCGGGCTTCGGCGGTGTCGAGACCGGGCGGTCGGACCCGCCGCGGCCGGGCGTGAGCACCGTTTCGCCCGGCCCTTCCCGCGACGGGCCGGCGGGCGTCGCCGGCTCCGAAGGCCTCGTCCCGGGCTCGAGCCGCGCGCCCGGTTGCGTCACCGGAAGCCTGGACTCGGACGCGTTCAACGACGCACCGCCCGGAATCACAACCTCCGCCGGGCGCCGGGACCCGTCGTGCGGCGGGGTCGCGCTCGTCGGAGCGGGCCTGGGCTCGATGCGCGGCTCGTTGGCGGGCTTCGCGCCGCCCGCGCCGGTCGTCCGGGAGCCGCCGGGCGCGGCGAGGCCGTTGGGCTTCTTCAGCTCGGGGACCGTCCCGCGCTTGTCCCCCGCCAGCGCCACGTCTTTCTTCTTCAGGTCCGCCGGTGAAACGTCCATCGGAATGTCCGTCTGCTTCGCCGACCGCCCGCTGTTGATGGCCCAGATGATCCCGCCGGCGAAGATGACGGCGCCGACCACGATGGCTGCCTTGATCTCGGGTCTCATTGGATTTTCGCCTCCGCGCTAGGGTGTGCGACGCGGCGCCGTCCCTGGCGCCGACATCGAGTATAGCACCCCCTGCGCCGCCGTAGAAGGACGCGCCCGCCCGGAGGCACGCCGGCGCAAGCCCGTGCGCCGCGCTCTTCATTCCCTCGCTCCAGGTTCCTGCGTTTCCCCGTCCCTCCCCCGATCGCGGGTCCCCTTCTCGCTGACCGCGCGCTGTCCACCATTTTTCCACCCCCCGCGCACGAATCCATTACAATGGCGCCCGATTATTCTCCAAGGGCGCAGTAGGGTATCCATGAACGACCTGCTCGAGCCCATCCTCGAATACCGGATCGAACCCGACGACGATCGTCCGCGCAGGCGGGCCTTCCCCGCCGTCACCCGCATCGACCTCCACTGTCACTCCCGCTTCTCCGACGAACGCATCAAGTACCTCCCGGGCATCCTCTATCACCCGTTGCTCGAGCCAGAGGAGAGCTACGACCTGGCCAAGTCGCGCGGCATGGACTTCGTCACCCTCACCGACCATGACACCATCGACGGCTGCCTCGCGCTGCTCGATCGCCGCGGCAGCCTGCCCGACTTCATCGTCGGTGAAGAGGTCTCGGTCGTCTTCCCCGACGACGGGACCATCGTTCACGTCAACGTCTACGACATCGACGAGTCCCAGCACCGCGAGCTCCAGCGCGTCCGGTCCAACATCTTCGACTTCGCCGATTACTGCCGGCGCATCGACAGGCTCTTCGTCCTCAACCACATGACGTGGAACCAGCAGCACCGCGTGCTCACCACGCGCCAGATCGAGATCATGCTCGAACTCTTCCCCGCCTTCGAATCGCTCAACGGCACACGCAGCTACGCGCACAACGCCTTCGCCTGGTACGCCACCCGCTCGGCCGGCAAGTCCCTCGTCGCCGGCAGCGACTCTCACACCGACCGCGTCGGCACCACCTACACCCTCACCCACGGAGCAACCCGCGCCGAAGTCCTCGCCGCCATCCGCGCCGGTGACACCGCCGTCTGCGGCGCCTTCGGGACCGCCGAAAAGCTCGCCGAGGACGTCTGGACCCTGGTGCAGAAGAACTTCGAACGCCGCATGAGCGCCGCTTCCAGCCTCTGGCAGCGGGCCGTCTTCCGCCTGGCGCGGCAGTTCGGCCGACTCGTCTACCCTCTGGTCTGCTCCGGGTACCACAAGCACCAGAACATCCTCATTCGCGATTTCGTGCGCGCCTTGCCGGTCTGAACCGCACCGCCCGCGGGCGCCGTCACGTCCTATAATGCACCATCGCCGCCCCCGCCCCCCGCGGGATCGGCCATCGTGTTTCACGTGAAACAGAGTTGCTGGAATCTCACCGCTCTCCCCCAAGCAGCCCGACCGCCTCCTCCACCTCGCCCGCGAACGCCACCGTCTCGTCCAGCCGCACCAGCTTCAGCACCTGCCGGATGTTGGGGCTCAGCCCGCACAGCGCCAGTCGTCCGCCCGTCTCGCGCAGCGCGTTATTGACGCGGATCAGCGTCCCGATCACGGGCGTCACCAGGAATGCCACCGCCCCGAAGTTCATCACCCAGCGCCGTTCGCTGCGCGCGGTGAGCAGGCGCTCCAGCTCGACAATGAACTCGTCCGCCATCCCCAACGCGCTCAACTGCGCCGCCGCCACGTCGATCACCAGCACCCCACCGCGAACCGAAAGCGACAGCAGCGGCGCGGCAGGCTCGAACATGGTCGCGTCAGCTCGGAGCGGCGCCGGTCGCGCCGTCGCTGAGGTGCTGCACGGCGTGCGGAACGTCGTCGAAGAACTTGAACATCGTGTGGAGGTTGGTGATCTGAAACACCCGAAACAGCTTCTCGTGGATGCCGGACAGCACCACCCGCGTGCCGGACTTGTCGGCCTTCTGCCGCATCGTCAGCAGCACGCCCAGCGCCTGCGACGACATGAACCGCACACCGTCGAAATCGAGTACGACTCTCCCACTGGGCCGCTCCACCACCTCGTAGAGTTGGCGCCCGATCTTCTGAATCGTGACGGAATCGAGCATCAACCCGGCCGGGAAGGCGACGCGCGTCACCGGCCCGGAGGCTTCGACTCGCAGTTGTGGTTCGCTCATCCGATCGCTCTGGCCCGCGCCAGTGGTGGCGGTCGGAGTCGAACCGACGACCTTGGGTTTATGAATCCCATGCTCTAACCAACTGAGCTACGCCACCAGGCCGGCGCAATGTAGCCCACGCAGGCCCGTGGCTCAACGGGTGCGGGCGGCACTCTTGGGTGCCGGCAGACGCCCCATTCGTTTGGCACTACACTGACCCGCCGGGCGCGGGGTCGAACGGCGCGCCGGGCTGACGTGGAGAAGCGCATGGTGGTGAAGCGGATTCTGTGGCCGACGGATTTCTCGAAGTTTTCGCTCCAGGCCGTCCGGTACGCGAGCGGCCTGCGGGCCGCGTTCAACGCCGAGCTGCACGTCGTGCATGTGGTCCCACCGCCGCTGAACCCGGACACGGCGTTCGTGCTGCCCACGGACGTGCCGCTGACCTGGAGCCAGCCGCAACTGGTCTCGGCCTGCGTGACCGGGCTGGAGAAGCTGGTCGAGGAGCAGTTTGCGGGGGACAAGTCGATCCACTGCGAGGCGCTGCTGGGTACGCCCTGGTCGAGCGTGTGCGACTACGCGGCGCGGCACGCCATCGACCTGATCGTCATCACCACGCACGGGCGGACGGGCATTCGACGGGCTCTGATCGGGAGCACCACCGAGTCGATCGTTCGGCACGCGCCGTGCCCGGTGCTGACCATCCGCGTGGACGAGAAATCGCTGTCAGAGTAAGGGGTGCCGGCGGTAGGCGGGGCCACGTCCGCTCAACCCGGCTGATGGGCGCCGATCGCCATGAGCACGATCCCGCCGGCCAGCAGGATCGCCGCCGCCACCGCCAGTCCCCACACGACCGCCGGCCGGAGTTCCTGCCGGGCGTGCGATCGGCGTTCGTGGCCCAGGGCGCCCGGCAGGTCGCGCACGGAACGTACGCGGCGCGAATCGCGGGCGCTGCGAGCGAATGCGACCAGCTCCACTTCCAGGCCCAGCGCGCGGTACGAGGCGACCCCATCGTCCGGCAGCGCGGGTCGTCGCGCCGCGGTCCGCGTCGTCGCGAACGTCTCGGTCCCGCACGCACCGCAACGCGCGTGCTGGGCGTTGGCGGCATCTCGGCAGCGGGCGCAGCTCATGCAGCGGCTCCGGCAACGTCCTAAAACCGATACAACGACGGGCGTGCGCGGCGGCGCGCACGGTGGGCCTCTCCGCTTCATTTGAGGAGTCCGCGCGACGCGAAGTCAAGCGCAGGGTGTGGAAGTCGGCGCGCGGTCCGTCCGTCAGCGCCGTGCCGCCGCCCGGTCCAGGGAACGGATGCAGACGTTGGCCAGCGCGGTGACGACCACCAGTTGGACGTAAGCCAGGGCGCAGGAGACGCCGGTGTCGTTGCGTGCGAAGGCCTCGTTGCGGATGGCGACCGAGACGGTCTGGACGGCGTGGGTGGAGCCCAGCATGGCGACGACGCTGTCGAAGAGCTTGAAGCAGTCCATGGCGCGGAAGAGCAGCGCCAGGAGCAGAAGGGGCGCCGCCAGCGGGAGCGTGATTCGGCGGAAGCGGAACCACCAGCCGGCGCGGTCGATGGCGGCGGCTTCGTAGAGGTAGGCCGGCACGCTGCTCAGTCCCGCCAGCGCGATGAGCATGACGAACGGGGTCCATTGCCAGACGTCGAGCAGGTAGACCCCCCACCAGCCGCCGCCCGGTCCCTTCCAATCCGGGGGCTCGAGCACGCCAGCCCACAGCAGCAGCGAGTTCACGATGCCCAGGTTGGGCTCCAGCAGGAACTTGAAGAACGTACCCATCACGGAGGGGGAGAGCATGGCCGGGATGAGCAGCAGCGCCACCAGCACGCCGCGCCCGGTGTGTACGCGCATCAGGAGCAGCGCCAGCCCGAAGCCCAGCACGAACTCCGTTCCGACGCAGGCGGCCACGAACCCCGCCGTCTGCACGAAATAGCCCCAGAACTCGGCGTCGCCCAGCACGCGGCCGTAGTTGGCGGTCCCCACCCAGCGGGGCACGGCGGTGGGGTCGAGCGCGTTGTAGTCGGTGAAGCTCAGGTAGAGCGACCAGAGCAGCGGGAACACGTTCATCGCGATGAGCAGGAGCAGCGTGGGCGCGATGAAGAGCCGCTTGATCGCAATGTCGGACAGCCCGGCCCGCATGGGGGCTATGGTCGCGTCCGGCGGGGCGGGGCGTCAAACGGGCGCAACGGGTCAGGAGGCGACACCGGCTGGCGTGCGAGGTGGCAGGGTCCCGAGTTCGCCGGGCGCGCGGGGCGGGGAGGTGGTCGGTCTACCGGGCGCGGGAGTGGAGAGCGGCGAGCGCGTCGAAGAAGGCAGGGTAGCTCTTGGAGACGCAGGCTGCGTTTCGGATGCGGATGCCCGGGGCGGCCAGTCCGACGACGGCGAACGCCATCGCCATGCGGTGGTCGTCGTAGGTGTCGATCGCGGCGGGGGAGATCGTGGCGGGTGGATGGATGGTGAGGCCGTCGGGTCGCGCCTCAATGCGGGCGCCGAGGCGAGTCAGCTCGGTCGCGAGAGCCGCGAGGCGGTCGGTCTCCTTGATGCGGAGGTTGGCGACGTTGCGGATCACGGTGGGCGCGTCGGCGAAGAGCGCGGCGGCGGCAAGCGTCTGGACCGTGTCGGGGACGTCGTTCATGTCCTCGTCGACGGCGCGAAGCCGGCCCGCGGGGCCGCGCAACTCCAGACCGGCGGGCGTGTCGGCCACGGTGCAGCCCATCCGCTCGAGCACGGATGCGAAGCGTGCGTCGCCCTGAGCGCTGCCGCGGGTCAGCCCCGGAATTCGGACGCGGCCACCGGTGACGGCGGCGGCTGCCAGGAGGTAGGACGCGCTGGACGCGTCGGGCTCGACGTCGAAGTCACCGGCGTGGTAGCGCTGGGAACCGGGCACGATGAAGCTGCCGTGTTCGCCGGCGAGCGCTTCGACGCGCAGCTCGCGCATCACCTGGAGCGTGAGCGCGACGTAGGGCCGGCTGACAAGCCCGCCGCGGATGCGAAGGAATACGTCGCGGAGCGCATAGGGCGCGACCATGAGGAGGGCGCTGACGAACTGGCTCGAGGGCGGGTTGGAGAACTCGACCTCACCGCCGGCCAGGCCGTGCGCGGCGATGGTGAGCGGCGGGAAGCCGGTTGTCCCGTCGTAACCGATGCGCGCGCCGAGCTGCGTGAGGGCGTCGACCAGCGGTCCGATGGGTCGTTGGCGCATGCGCGGCGAGCCGTCGATGCGGAAGATCCCGTGGCCCAGGCAAACGAGCGCCGTGAGAAAGCGCATGGCGGTACCGGCGGCGCCGGCGTCCAGCTCGGCCTCGTCGCTCGGGATGACCCCGCCGCGGCCGTGGACGACGATGGTGTCGTCGTCGGCGATGAGGTCGATGTGGAAACCGAGGCGGCGGAGTCCGTCCGTGAGCCGCCGCGAGTCGTCGGCCAGCAGCGCGCCGCGAAGTCGCGAGGTGCCGTCGGCCAAGGCGGCACAGACGAGGTAGCGTTGCGTCAGGCTCTTGGAGCCGGGCGGGCGCAGGACGGCATCGACGGGCCCGGCGGGCGAGATCAGCACGTCGTCGAGTTCCCACCGAACGGGCATTCGCCGGAGTCCGCGGGTTGCCGCGCCGGGCGCGTCGGTGGCCCGGCTCAATCGCGGATGATAGATCGCCGAAACACTTCTGGGTACGCGGGCGGCGCAACCTAGAGGAGTGCATGTGTGACGCTCGACGAGGGCGAACGCCTGGCGCGCCGATTCCGGCTCTGTGTCGATGCCTGCGTGCTGGGCGTGGCGCTGCTGGGGCTGGCGGTGCTTGCCGGGTGGGCGGCGGACGTGGAGGGCCTGAAGAGCGTGCTGCCGGGCCTGGCCACGATGAAGGTCAACACCGCGCTGAGCCTCGTTCTCTGCGCGATCGCGCTGGGAATCGCCCACCGTGGCGCGGCGACGCGGGCCGGTCGGATCACCTGCTGGTCGGCGGCGACGGGAGCGGGCCTGATCGCCGCCGCCACCCTTTTCGAGCACATCACCGGGTGGGACCTGGGCATCGACCAGTGCCTCTTCATCGACCCGGTCCGAAGTGCCGCATCGCCCGTGCCGGGGCGACCGGCGGTGGACACCAGCGTAGCGCTGCTGCTCATCGCGGCCGCGGTGCTGGCGCTGGATTGGCCGACCCGCGCGCATTGGCATCCGACCGAGCCGCTGGCGATGGTGGTGGGGTTCTTGGGGCTGCTGCGATTGGCGGGCAATCTCTTCGAGGGCACGGGTCTGCCGCGCATGGTCCTGCACGGCCAGATGGCGGTGCACACGGCGGCGGCGCTGGCCGCGCTGGCGGGGGGCGTGCTGCTGGCGCGGCCCGAGCGGCGGCTGATGTCGGTCGTCGCGTCGCCCACGCCTGCGGGCACGATGACGCGGCGGCTGATGCTGGCCGTGCTGGTGGTGCCGATCGCGTTCGACTACCTGCGGCTGTTGGGGGAGGTGGCGGGGCTGTATGGGGTAGCGCTGAGCGTATCGATCCGCACGGTCGGGACCACGGCGGTGCTGCTGACACTGACCTGGTTCGCGTCCCTGTTGCTCCAGAAGTCGGAGCAGGAGCGGACGGCGGCGTCGCTCGCGGCGCGGCGTCAGGAGACGATTCTCGCCTCAGTGCTGCGGAGCATGTCGGACGGCGTCGTGGTCGCGGACACGACCGGAGCGTTTCTCGTCTTCAACGCGGCCGCGGAGCAGATCCTGGGTGTGGGGGCCGTGGCCGCTCCGCCGGAGGAATGGACGGCGCGCTACGGGGTCTTCCACGCTGACGGGATGACGCCTGTGCCGACGCCCGAGCTGCCGCTGGTGCGCGCGATGCGCGGCGAAACCACGGACGACGCAGAGCTGTTCATCCGGAACCCCAAGCTGGCGGAGGGCCGCTACATCAGCGTCAATGCGCGCCCGCTGCGTGGGGAAGGCGTGACGGGGGGCGTGGCGGTGTTCCGGGACGTGACGGCGGTTCGCCGCGTCCGCGACCAGATCCAGTCGATGAACCGCGTACTGGAAGAGCAGGTTGCGCGGCGCACCCGGGAACTGCGCTCCGCCAACCGCGATCTGGCGCACACGAACGAGGAGCTGCGGCGCAAGAACGCGGAGCTGGACGAGTTCACGTTCGTCGCGAGCCACGACTTGCAGGAGCCGCTGCGTAAGCTGATCGCGTTCTCGAGCCTGCTGGCGCGGGACGTGGGCGGGGACCTGACACCGGATGCCGCCAAGGACCTGAATTTCATTATCGAGGCGGCGACGCGGATGCAGCGACTGGTGCAGGACCTGCTGCTGCTGTCGCGTGCCGGGCGAAGCACGTCGAAGCGCGAGCCGGTCGAGCTGGAAGGATGCTGCGACGCGGCGTTGGACGCGCTGGCGGCGCGCGTCGCCGAGACGGGCGCCACGATCACGCGCGACGCGTTGCCAGTGGTGCTGGGCGACGGCACGCTGCTCACGCAGCTCTACCAGAACCTGATCGGCAACGCCCTCAAGTTCCACGGACAAGCCGCACCGCGGATTCACGTCCTCGCGGAGCAAACTCCCGCCGGCTGGCTGTTGGGGGTGCGCGACAACGGCATCGGCGTTCCGCCGCAGTACGCCGAGCAGATCTTCTCGCCCTTCAAGCGTCTGCACGGCCGCGATGCGTACGAGGGCACGGGCATCGGGCTGTCGATCTGCCGTCGCGCTGTGGACCGGCACGGGGGGCGCATCTGGTGCGAGCCGGCGCCCGGTGGGGGAGCACAGTTCCTGTTCACGCTGCCGAACGACCGGACCGGCGCAGTGGAGCCGGTCGAAGCCGCGGCCCCGGCGGCCGGCTGAGTGCGGGGCGGCGCGAACGAGGCGGGTGCAAGCGGGGCGGGGTCAAGGCGGCTCAACGCTCTCGACGGCAGGGAGCTCCGCCAGGCGCGAGAGGAGATGGGCTTCCAGGAGCCCGTCGCGGCCGAGGGGGACCCAGTGCTCGCCCAGCGACCGGGCGCCGCGCAACCCGGTCTCCATGGTTGCGCGCTCGCTGTAGACGCCGAGGATGCCCGACGTGGCCGTGACTTGCCGCTCGGGCGCGCTGTAGCGGGATTTATCGACTTCGACGGACACGCGACAGGTCGCGCCGGTGGCGGGCTCGTCGTCGGGCGACGCGCGGTGGGTCGGCACGGCGTCGGACGCGGGCTGCGAAGCGGCGTCAAGCGGCTCGATCGAAACGGTGGCGCTGCGGCGAATGGTGTGCAGGCTGGACTCGACGACCTGGTAGGGCCCCTGGACGTCGCCGCGCCAGAACTCGAACCACTGTCCGCCGGTGGTGGGCCCGGCGACGATGAGCCCGCGCGTGCGATCGACGCGGGTGGGCTCGAAATCGTGCTCGCGCAGCAGTGTAAGCGTCTGATCGATGAAGGCGTCGTAGTCCGATACGCGCACGGTGAAGCGGATCGGCTCCAGGGATGGGGCGGGCGGCGCGATGCAGCCGACCAGCGTCGGCAGCACCAGGCCCAGTGCCGCCAGGCAGGGCCGGGCGCGGTTGTGCATCCGCCGGGGACGATCGTCTCGCGCATCGAGCATGGGGCTGATAATAGGCCGGCGAGGCGCGAACGCAAGCCGCGCGGATATCGGCGCGCCGAGCACGGGCGTAAATCGCGATGAAATCGGGTTTTCCGGCGGAAAACTTGAATAGCGGTTGGAATAATAGGTTGAAGCTGTCGTGTCCCCCTTTCAGGCCCCGCGTCGCTCGATGTCGAGCGACGCGGGCTCCTTCGTTTCGGGCGGCCGGCGCGTCGCCGCGACTCACGGCTGCATGAGCTGGGCGAGCGTCGCGGCGTCGAGCTCGTACACGAAGATGGAGCGTCCGGCGATGGCATCGGGCGGCCGGTCGCGCAGGGCCGTCATGAGGCGCACGAAGCACAGCACGTTCCACGCGTCGAGCTCGCGCTGCTCGACCGGTTGGCCCGGGTCGGACTGCATCCGCGCCACCTTGGCGGTGAGGTTGGCGTACGCGCGCGCCAGGCGCGGGCTCCATTCGGTGACGTGCTCGATGGGGTGCAGCGAGACGACGGCGAGGCGCAGGCAACTGGCGCTGACGGCGAAGACGCCGGGTTCGATGCGTGCGGACTCGACCGCGTCCGGCGCGTCGGCGCTGGGCAGGTACTCGGCGCGAACACCATACGCGCCGGGATCGCCGCTCGTGAAGCAGGAGAACTTGAGGGTCGGCCAGCCGCGCTGCCGCTGAAGTTCGGCGAGCTTGAGCATGTCCTGTCCCCAGTCGAGGTTGCTGTCGACGACGATGGCGGCCGCCGCCGCCGGGCCGGGGACGCATTCGTTGAAATAGGCCAGCTCATTGGGATGCGTGCGCGACAGCCCGACGGCGTACCAGACGGCCAGGGCCGCCACACCCCAACGGTCGCCGCGGCGTGCCGCGCTGAGACGCGCCGCGGTCAACGCGGCGGCCACGTGGAGGAAGGGGTAGATGGGGGTCAGGTGTCGGTGCCCGATGTTGTAATCGGTGCAGAGGGCGGCGATGGACCAGGCCCCCGCAACGCACACCGCGCCGAGGGTCCAGGGATGCGGCCGGCACAGGCGGAGGGCGCGCCAGCGACGGGCGGCGCAGGCCGCGCCCACCCCCAGCAGCAGCAGCGTGGGGATCGGGGTCTTGATGAGAAAGACGGTGGGGAAGTAGAGCGGCGAGCCTTCCATGCGGATCTGGCCGAGAAAGTAGGATGCCCGCGTGGCGGCGATCTTACCGGCATAGGCCGTTCCCCAGATGAAGCCCTCGGGTAGCAGGCGATGCGCGCGGGCGAACGCGGCGGCGCGGCCGGCGATGCCGGTGTCGGAGAGCACCCACTCCCACGGGTCGGCCGGCCTCGGCTCCACCAGCGTCAGGTATCGGAACGAGCCCGGGCCTCCGGGCGCGGTGGAGAAACGAAACCCGTAGCAGCCCCAGATCACGGCGACGTAGACGCACGCGGCGCACAGCAGTCCCAGTCCGGCGCGAAGGACGGTGCGGAACCGGCCGCCGGGCCGCGCCGCGGGTGACCGCCCGCGCGGCGCCAGCACGCGCCACGCCACCCACCAGACCGCCAGCCCCGGGAGCACGAGCAGGAACGAGAACTTCAGCATGGTTGCGACACCGCCGGCGGCGCCGGCCAGCAAACCGGAGAGGGGCGACGGGCGGCGAACGAACGGCACACAGGCCCCCGTAGCGCCGAAGATGCCGAGCGCGGCGGCCATGTCCGTCGTCACCAGCGACCCGTGCGCGATCATCGTGGGACTGAGCGCGAACAGGGCGCCGGCGATCGCGGCAGCGCGCCGCGCCCGGTCCCGGGCCGTCAGCCCCGGAGGCGGCTCGGTTCGCAACGCGAGCCGGTAGGCGGTCGCAACGACCGTGCCGCCGAGCGTCAGACCGAGCAGCGAGACCATGAACCGCGCGGGCGTGAGGAGCCGCATGGGCGGGTTCTCGCGGTGAAGCCAGCGGCGCGAGACGGTCCAGGTGTCGGTCTCGAACCAGAGCGAGTCGGTGGCGCTGCGGCGCGGCGGCGAGATGTCCATGGCCATGAGCGGCAAGGCGGCCCAGATCTGTGCGAGGTGGGGATGCTCCGGGACGAACCGGAAATCCCATTCGTCCAGCTTGACGTAGCCGGCCAGAAGGTGGCTGGGCTCGTCGTAGGTCACGGACGAGGCGGCGCTGTTCGATCGGCACAACGCCAGATAGACGATGGACTCCAGGAGCAGGCAGGCGGCCAGGGCGCGGATGGGCATGCCAAGGATTGCAACGCATGCGGCGCGCCGCCGCCAGATCGCGTTTGGTGGGGTGGGCGTCGAAGGGCGGGGAAACGCCAAATGTCGGCGGGGAGTCCGCGAATACGCAATGCGCATCGCCGCTGGCCGCGGTCGCGCTGCGCACGCGTGGCGGATTCGTAATCCGCCGGCGATTTGGAACCGCGCAGTCCGGCGGGAGGAGTTAGACTTTTGCCAATGGAGACGTCTCCGTCGATCTGGTCGCGGCTCGGGGAGCGGGTGTTGGGGTGGATTGCGCTGGGGATCCTGGTGGCGCTGGGGGTGGCGATCTGGCAGACGCCGGCCGGGACGAAAGCCGCCATCTGGAGCGGAGTGTGGCGCACGGTGCTGTGGGTGGTCGTCGTCGCGGCGCTGCCTTGGTCGAGCTGGTTCGTCATGAGTCGCGTGGTGGGGTCGGGCAGCAACTGGGCGGGGGCGGGGTTGCTTGCGGCGTTGGTCGGAGCGGACGTGGTGGCGGCGCTGGTTCTGATGACCGCCTGGCCGTCCGGCGGGTGGATGTGGCTGCTGAGTCTCGGGCTGCTGTCGCTGGCCGGCGTGTATAATTACCTTGTGACGGAGTACCTGGCCGAACAGACGGGGTAGCAACGATCGCAGGGCCGTGGCACGGGTCGGCGCGCGAAGCGCGACGGAACGCCGTGCCCAAGCTGGGTCGCACGATGGTCACGAAGTATTCGAGCGGCACGCGCGTCAGCGAGTACATCCTCGAGGACTGCATCGGGGCCGGGACGTACGGGGAGGTGTGGCGCGCGCGGCATCACGTCTGGCCCGACGAGCACGTCGCGGTCAAGCTGCCGACGGAGCCGCAGTACGTTCGGCACCTGCGGCACGAGGGCGCGGTGGTTCACGCGATCCGGCACCCGAACGTGATCCGCGTGCTGGGCATGGACCCGTACGCGGAGATTCCGTACCTGGTGATGGAGCTGGTCCGGGGGCCGTCGCTCAAGACCGTGATCGCGGACCATCCCAAGGGCCTGCCGATCGAGGCGGTGGGCGTGGTGATGCGCGGCGTGCTGTCGGCGCTTCAGGCGGCGCACGACGCGAGCGTCCTGCACCGCGACGTCAAGCCGGGCAACATCCTGCTGGACCTGGGGACCGGGTCCGTCCGCGACGTTGCGATCGACCAGGTCCGCGTGGGGGACTTCGGGTTGGGCGTGGGCGACGTCGACGCGCTGCGGTCGATGGCGCAGTCCGGCTCGCTGAACCGCGACGACGGGCTGGTGGGAACGCTGGCCTACATGGCGCCGGAGCTGCGCGACGGGCGGGCCAAGGCCGACCCGCGCTGCGACCTGTACTCGGCCGGCGTCGTATTCTTCGAGATGCTCACCGGCGAGCGACCGGCGGGCGCCGAGTTGCCCAGCGCGCTGCGCGCCGACGTGCCGGCGCGGCTGGACGATTTCTTCCGCCGACTCTACGCCCGCGCGGACCGGCGCTATGCGAGTGCCGGGGAGGCGCTGTCCGATCTGGACGCGTGCGGGTCGCCGCCGCCACCGCTGCCGGGGAGCGTCGCGGGCGGTGCGCGGCGCGCGGACGGCGACTTGCGCGCATTGCCGGCGGCGCGGTCGGGGCGCAGCCTGTGCCGCGTTTGTGAACGGCCGAACGATCCGGATGACAACTATTGCATCCACTGCGGCGCGAAGGTGCGGGAGCCGCGGCGCTGCCCGCGATGCCGCGGATTTCCGTCGTCGGATGATCGATTCTGCGTGCTTTGCGGCCACGAACTGTCGCACTCGGCCGTCGGCTGAGGGAGGGCCGGGCATTGGTGGGCCAGATGGTGCTGTGGATCGGCGGCCTGATGCTGGTGGGGTTGTTCGGGTTTGTGTTCATGACGATCGTGCTGGTGTGCCGGGCATTCGGGGCGTGTTTCCGCGCGGTGTCGGTCCCGCATCCGCCGCGGGTTTCGGGCGGCGAAGGACAAGGGATCTGCGCGGACGTGCGGTGCGGGCACGCGAATCGGCGCGGCGCGCGGTACTGTGGGCGGTGCGGCCGGGCGTTGCCGCTGCATAGGGAAGCAATCGCCGATGGATGAGCTGGAGGCACAGCGGCAGTTTGAGGACCAGTTTGTGGCGCAGCTCCGCGGGCGCGCGACGGTGCTGGCGCGCGGCGCGCTGCCGGCGGACCGGGTGGACGTCGAGCCGGTGTCCGACGGAGTGGACGGCGCCCGGGCGACGCTGACGCGGCTGGAGGTATTCGATCGGGAGCTGCTGTACCGGCTTCCGGGGACGAAGGCGGTGCAGTTGCGGTTCACGCGGCGGGCGCTGGGTGGGCTGCTGCGCAACACGGTGGCGCGGGTCCGGGCGCAGGTCCTGGCGCCGGTGGAAGACCTGGTTGCGGGTCGGGCGGCGCAACCGGTGAGTCGGGACCAGGTGCTGGACGCGCTGGCGCGGTATGAGCTGATGCCGCGGGCGCAGCGGCCGACGGGGGCGGTGTTTGCCAGCGCGACGGGGTTTTCGCCTGCGGCGCGTGCGCTGGTTCGGACGCACGGACCGCCGACGGTGATCCTGCTGGGCCGGCGCGCGGACGGGGGGTGGGACGTGGACATGCCGGACGCGCTGGCGCGGACGCCATGGGCGCGGCTTTTCGAGCTGGAGACGACGGACGAGCTGGCGGAACGGCTGTTGCGGCACATCGAGCAGAGTGCCGACCTGATGGACTCGCGCGGGCTGTCGATGGAGGAGCTGGCGCAGCGGCTGGGTGTGGAGCGGGGCAAGGTGGAGTCGCTGGTACGGCGGGCGGCGCGAAACGACGCGCGGCTGATGACGATCATGATCGACGGGCAGACGCGCGTGTGCCGTTCGCCGCTGTCGGAGGAAGGCAACACCATGAGCATCTGGAGCCGAATCCGCAGGTGGCTGCGGATGAAACCCACGCCGGCGGAGCGCGTGCGAATGCTGACCGAGCAGCGGGTGCGGCTGGAGGCGCAGCGATTCGAGTTGGACAGCAAGGTCGCGGCGCTCGAGAAGCAGGAAGTGGAGACGGTGAAGTCCGGGGCGGCGGCGACGACGGAGGTGGAGAAGAAGCAGCTTGCGGGTCGGCTGATGCGCCTGCGTCGGGAGCTGGGGCGGCACAAGACGCAGGCCGAGATGTTGACGCGGCAGATCGACATTCTCGGCACGCACGTACACCACCTTACGCTCAAGGAACGCGGGCGGCGGATGGAGCTGCCCAGCGCGGAGGAGCTGACGCGCGAGGCGGCGCAGGCGGAAAAGATCGTGGCCGAGCTGGGCGCCAACGCGGAGCTGGCGCGCGGGATCGAGGTGACCGGTCAGGCGCTGGGCTCGAGCGACGAGGAGGCGGCGATCCTGGCGGAGTTCGAGGCCGCCGGGGCGGCCGCCAAGTCCGCGGCGGAGCCGGCGCCGTCGGCCCCCGTGGTCGAGAAAGCGCCGCCGGCGGACGCGCTCCGTACGGCTTCCGGGACGGATTCGCGAGGCGTTCGCGACGCGGCCCGGCCGCCGCCGGTGCCGCAGAGCGAGAGGGCGCGGCCGGAGGTGGGGTGAGATGTCCGATAGCGCACCAACCATCAGGGACGAGTGCTGTAGGCTCTCTCGGCTGACGTGCGAGACTGCGTCGATCAGGCGGAAGGCGACGCTGACGCGGCTGCGATCCTAAGGCCCCGGCTAGGATGAACAGATGCGCGAGATGTGCCGCCGGGTCTTGCCACTCCCATTGACCGTCGCGCGTAGCGAGTAGATCGCCGCCATGAACTTCTTCACCTGGCTGACAACCAAGCGCAAGAGCATCTCGACCATGAGCGCCACCGAGCTGCGCTCCGAGGAGATGCTGCTTGAGAACGACCGCAACCAGATGCTTGCCAAGGTGCAGAAGCTCGCCGGCGACAAGCAGAAGATCATCGACAAGGGCGCCAAGGAAAAATCGCCGGAAGTGCGCCGCGCCTTCGCGCAGCAGTACGACCTGCTGCACACCGAGCAGATGATGCTCAACCGGCACCTGAGCATCCGCACCAAGGAGCTGCTTACCGTTTCGCGGCTGCGCATGGCGCGCGAGACCGCCGAGCGGGCCGGGACACGCGGCACGGGCCGCGGACTGATCCGCGCCGGCGACCTGGGCGCGATCGAGCGGCTCATCGAAAACGACAAGATCACCGCCGAGATGTACCAGGAGCGGCTGGACGAAATCCTGCGGCTGGGACTGGAAGGCGACGAAGCGTCCAGCACGATCTCACCGGCAGCGGGTGAGCTGCTCAAGGTGTGGGACGCCATGGACGCCGGGCTGATCAAGGACAGCGGGGAGGCCTTCGACGAGGCGGAACGGCGCGTCCGCGAGCGGCAGAGCGCCGCCGAGTGACGGCCGACGGCTGCGGATCCGCCGTCGCGCGGCCCCCGCGAGCGCAAGTCTTGAGAGTCATCGGATTCCACCGGCACAACCGCACCGGTGGTCATGGCCCAGACCGGATCCAAGGCGGCGGCGGGGCGTTCTACCGGGCGAAACGGCGGGTTCGCGAGAGGCAGAGTCCAGCGGCGTGGGTTCGAAGCGAGCCGATTTTGGCGTTGTGGGCGGGCTAGAATTGCTGATGAACGCTGGCGTTCGTCACGTCTCAATAACAGCCTGCCGGGGCGCACGATCGCGGCGGGCGACCGCTGGAGAGCATTCCCATGTCACTTCACGCTCGCGCAAGCCGCGCGTCGGTCGGATTCGCCGCGGCGCTCCTGGCGATCTCGGCCGCCCTCAGCCTCGGGGGTTGTGATCCCAACGCGGCCGGACCGGGTGGTCCGTCGAACACCAACGCGGCCGATACACCCGATAATTCGGGCCAGCCCGACGGCGGGGCTGGAGGCGCGGGGGGCGACGGGGACGCGGGAGACGACGGCGCGGGCAGCGACGTTCTGTCCGCATCGGCGCTGATTTCCGCCGACGAGGGCGGAATCATCGAAACTCCCGACGGCTACAGCCTGGACATTCCCGGCGGGGCGATGGCGCAGGATACGCAGATCACGATTACGCCCGTGTCCGCGGCGCGGTTGGCGGGGCTCGACCCGGCGTTGATTGCGGGCGCGATCCTTGAGCCGGAGGGACTGACGTTCAGCGCGCCTGCCACGCTGCGCGTGCCGCTCGGCGCGGCCTGGCCCCATGACGACCCGCCCATGGAGTTGGAGTTTGCCGGAACCGACCCGGCGCAGGCCGAGCAGACGGGTGCGCTGGTCACGCTGTCGGACGACCGCACGGCGGCGCTGTTCGAAGTGCGGCACTTCAGCGGCAAGATCTGCGCCAACCAGTGTCACGCCGGGGTGCGCGAGTGGCTGACGGCGCGGTTTGCGGCCCGCGGCTGCTCGTTCGACGACTGGTCGCAGCGCGTTCGGGGCAAGTTTCCGGACGTGGAGCTGAGCGTCGATTGCCAGTTCATCTCGCCCAGCGAGATTCAGGCGATCCTGGACACGTTCTTCGAGGAGGTCGGGGGCGCGGACGCGGGCGTCGACGTGCCGCCGCTGATCACATCGGCCGTCGAGGGCTTTGCGAACTCCGGCCGGGAGTTGGTGTTCGCGTTCTGGAAGGATGCCGCCGGCAGCCGCGGCGGTGCGCAGGGTTTCTACCGCGGACTGGCGCACACGGCGGTGGCGGAGCAGCGTTTCGGTGCGTGGCAGATCCGCAATGCGCTGCGGGTTGCGGGCGATGAGGCCACCGTGCTCGACTACCTCGGTGGCACCAACCTGGTCTGGTGGCCGATGGCGGACCTGAACGGGTTCCGCAACGCGGAGCGCGGCGTTCCGGTCGAGAGGCAGTTCTGCGGCGGCGACGGCTGCCTGACGGAGTATTTCGGCCCGCTGGAGAAGCGACTGGTGCCGTGGGCCGCTACGCGGATCTACGTTGAGCGCGAAGGGAACGTGCCGTGCCAGCGCCTGGCCGGGTGCTGGGCGTTCGACGTGGACAGTGACGGCACGGTTTCGACGCTGCTGCTGCGTCTTGACGAACAGGGCGAGATCGAGAGCTTGTGGTTCAAGACCGGCGCCACCACGCCGACGCCCGAGGAGCCGCTGCCGCGCCCCATCTACACCGAATACATGCGCTTCACGCGACCCAATGCGGGTGAGTTTGCGCCCTATCTGGCCGACGTCGCGCAGATCGTGAACCAGACGTCCGACCAGTCGCAATTCGACGCCACACTGCGCTGGAGCATGCTGGGCGAGGACGGCAACGGCGGGAAGCGGCTTTCGAGCGAGGTGCTGATCCGAATTACCGACGCGCGCATGTCCATCAACCAGGCGGCGGAGTCGTTCACGGGACTCTACGAACAGGGCGTCATCAACTACTCGTACGACCAGGAAGGCAACCGCACCAGCGAGAATACGACCCTTACCTCCGCGATCGCCGCCGTCCCGGTGGCCTGCCCCGACGTCGCGGCGGGAACCGGCATTCCACAGGAGCAGCTTGCCGCGGATTGGGACTTCGACTTGTGCGGGGCGGGCGCGGGCGGGACGATGCCGCTGATGCTGGCGGGCCTGGCGTCGATGCGCATTCGCGCCGGCCGACGGCGAACGCCCCCGAGTCAACGCGGTGCCGTCTGCCCGCGCCGCTCGAGCACGAAGTAACAATAGATGTTGAGGGAAAAGCATAGCCGCGCGAGGTTCGCACGATCGACATGGTGTTGCCCATGAGCATGCAGCCATTCGTACGGTACGCGGCTTCGTACGTGGTGGTCGGCGCGGTGACCCGTGGAAATGCCACTGAGTCGGGGCCGGTGAGTCGCTGAGCCTCAGGCGATCGGTAGATGGCGTAATCGGGCGCTGTCACGGCGGATAATACGGTCCGGGGATCGCCGATGGTTTCGGGAAGCGGCGTTGCGAGTGCGACTTCGACCAGCGCCGCCGTGCTGACGGCAACAGGCCGGCCTACGGACCTGTCAGAGTCCCACAGCGCCGCCAGCACGTTGCGACTCCTCATGTCCGACGGTATTCGCGATCCCGTGAGCACATGACACGATGCGGGCCCGAGGATTCAGCACGCTAACCGCCCACTCCGTCGCGGCTGCTGTACGCCGCGTTCGTCGCGCCGCCATGCGTTTCGCAGCACTGCGTGCAGGACGTCGGGATGTTGACCGCACCCGTGTTGCACTGTCCGCACACTTGTGGAGTACCGATGCCGCCGGCGCACGTGCGATCATCCACGCCAATGACGATGGAATGGACGGCCGGCACGCCGATAGCCCCCAGTACGAATCCAAACCTGACGAAAAGCAACGCAATTGCTACGGTGGTGCGCACGCATCTCTCGTTCGGTTCAGGCCCGTTGCCCTGACCGACAACGAAGCGCCTCGGCATGACAGGCGTCGCTCGAAGCGCCCGGCGCGGAGAATTCGAGGGCATACGTCAGTGACGTACCATGCATCCCACCGGCACGACGATCGACGAAGTCACGCCGCGTCAAGCAAAAAAAAACGTTCCCGCTACGATATCTGCTGAGCGCGGCGGCCCCGCGGAGTCGTGGCCGTCAAGGAGCATCTCATGGGCCTGTTCAAGTCCGCCGACGAGCGCCGCATCGAGCGCGACATCAAGATCCGCCAGGGCATCCGGCGGATCGAGAAGGCCATCGCCGAGCAGAACAAGTTCACGGACGAGTTTGTGAAGAACGCCCGCAACGCGCGGCAGATCGGCGACAACGCGCAGTACCAGTTCATTCGCAACTCGCTCAAGAAGACGGCCACGATCCGCAAGATGCTGGAGCGGCAGCTCCTGGCGGTGAAGAATGCGCTGCTGATCAAGCGGCAGGCGGAGGCCACGGCTGACTTTTCCGGCGCGATGGCGATGATGGCCGGCGAGGTGCAGAAGCTCTACGGCGCGACGGACCTGGCCAAGACGCAGCTCCAGTGGGAAAAGGCCCTGGCCCAGTCGCAGACGATGGAGGAGCGCATGCAGATGTTCCTTGACTCGATCGAGCAGGGCGCGGCCGCCGACGTATCTGCGGCGCCGACCGAGGCCATCACCGACGAGGAGATCGACCGGCTGATCGCGGCGGAGGAGCAGGTGGAGGCGGCCAAGGAGAGCCAGCAGATGTCCGACCTGCGGGCCGAGCTGGCGGCGCTGAAGGGCGAGAGCGGGACGAAGGAGACGAAGTGAGCGCGTCCGGACGTGGATGGAGTCTGCATGCTCAGGAGAAAGCGCTGGAGAAATCGCCGGCAACACGCGCAAGCAGCGCGAGGTGTGCGTTCCGGATCCGTCCGAGGCGGTGATCGTCGAGGACACACCCGTCCCGACCCTGGCGCGGCTGGTCGCGCTGAAGCTGGTCTCGTGGCGCTACAACCCCGAGAGCCGTGGCTGCCGTGGCGCGGCTGGTCGCCGCTCCGGGCCCCAACGCGGATTCGCCGACCACGTCACTCGCGCGCCCTCGCTCCAAGAAGCCGCATGATTCCAGGATGATCCGGCGACAGTCGCGTCGCGCGGAAGAGCCCGCCGCCGCGCGGCGGACCGCCGGGAGGGCCCGCGTCCGTGCCGGCGTGTCGCGGGTCGCGTCGCGGCCGCAGGACTCCGTCGGGACCGAGTTCGGCCGGACGGCGGTCGAGCGGTGGGGGCGGGCGTTGTGCCTGCATGCGGCGGCGCGGCCCGGTGTCGGGCGGTGGAGCGTCGTGCGCGGGTTCGCGGGAAGGAGGGTCAGACGCCGGGCGCGTCGCGGGTCCCGGCCGCAGTGCCAGGCCCGAATCGGGCCGCGAGGTCGGATGGTCGGGGTGCGGCGTACGCCCGGTAGATGCGTTCGTCGTCGCTGCGGCGGGCGGGCGGTTGCTGCGCGCGGGCGGACGGCGCGGCTCGTACGGGTTGACGTAATCCCAGACGATCTCGCCCGACGGGCTCACTTCGAAGATGCGGGCCTGCTCACCGGAGCAGATCAGGGTGTTGCCGTTCGGGAGTCGCTCGGCGCCGGAGAGATGGGCGGAGAAGAAGTCGGGCCGGTCGGGAGCGGTGTACTCCCAGGCGGGCCGGTCGGGCCCGAACGGTTCGCCCGGCTCGCGCGCGTAGTGACCGGACGGATCGACCGGCAGCGCGATCTCCAGCACGGACGAATAGCGTTGCCCGCGGCGTCCGCTCCCATTGTTGAAGACCATGAGGTGTCCGGCGCCCGGCAGCCCGGCGGGAATCCAATGCGCGTCATGCTGCGCAAAGAGCTGCTGGTCCGCGTCGTCCCCGGCGCCGTAGGCGCGCGGGTTGCCCCAGCGGTACAGCAGGTCCCCGCCGCGGCCATGGCGGCCCCCGGTGCTCCCGGCGGCCTGGGCGGTGGTCGTGGAGTGGTCGATGATCCACACCTCGTTGAAGTTGTGCACGCTGAGGGCGATCTGGTCGAACTCGGGGTGGTACGCGACGGAGTTGGTGTGGCACCAGTCGGCGCGCATGTCGAACGCGGCCCGGCGGCGCGGCGCGGGGTGCGGGGGCGCCTCCTCGTCGTCGTCTTCGTCCGGGTCGTTTCCGCCGATGTACCCCAGCGCCCGCAGGCGGCGGATTTCCGCCGGCGATTCGCGAGGCGCCCGAGTGCGGTAGTTCAGATCGATGCGCTCGGGGTGCTCGGCGACGTTGCCGAAGTTGGGCTTGCCGGGGAACTGGTCCTGAACGAGATGATCCCAGACGTGCCATTCCCAGACGATCGCCCCGCCCTGGGCGCCTTCGGGACGGACCTCAATGATGCAGTCGGGCCAGAACTCGTCGCTCTCCATCAACTCGGGCTCGCGGCCAGCGGCCAGCACCTCGTCGTGCGACTTCTTCTCCCAGGCGATCATGAGGATGTTGCCGTTGGGCAGCGGCTCGATGTCGTGGTGCAGGCAGTGCTCGGCGTCCACGTACGCGAACTCCCACAGCACGGTCCCGTCCGGCGCGAGGCGCTCGACGCGTCCGCCCAGGCCTCCGCCGCGGAAGTATCGCTGCGTCGGATCGCGGGCGCTGCGCAGCAGGGTCCCGTCCGGCAGGAGATGGACCGCGTGTCCCGGCTCGTAGCGGCTGTTCCAGGAGTGAACCAGTCGCCCGTCGAGATCGACCAGGTACGTGGTCGTCGAATCGAGCGGGGCAAACAGTGTGAAGCCGGTGGATGCGCTCCTGCTTGTGCGAATCAGGCCCGACTTGCCGGGTGTCCCGCGGACGACCTCGCCCGGGGCAGGCGGCCGGCGGGCCGGCAACGACTGTGCTCCGCGGTTGGCGCCGGCGCTCTGGGCCGCGGGCGGCTCGCCCGGCGCGCCGGCGTCGAAGGCGCGCGGGCCGGCATCGAGCAACAGCGCCGTCGACAAAGCAGCGGCCCCGACGGCGGCCCAAGTCTGTCGGTTCAAGATCCAAACTCCAGCGCGTGGAATGCCGGCGACCGGATGGAGGACGCGCCGAACGACTCGCGCGCACCGGCAACGGAACCGATCTCCACGCCGCATGATAACCGGCCGCCGAGCGGGATCGGAAGACGACCGCGGGCCAGCGCCGGCCGCGGCGGCGGAGGTCGGCCCGACCGGCCGGTCAACCCGTGGTCGCGATCGGGTATGATCCGGTCATGGCCGCCGGCCCGGTCGATCCCGTGGTTCGCGCACCGGTCGGGTACGGGTCGGACCGACCGGGGTAGCGCCATGCCCTCCACGTTCGCCACCTTCGCGCGCCTGAAGGACAAGGGGCTCGCGGCACTGCGCGAAGGGGACTACGTGTCGGCCAAGCCCTATCTGATTCAGGCCGCCGAGTGCATGATCGAGATGGCCGAGGCCAACGCCGATGCGCGGCAGAAGGCCGAGCAGCAGACCTACGCGCGGGAGCTGATCGACCTCGCCAGGGACTGCGACCGCCGGCTCCGGCGCGGCGCGGGTGCGCGCGGCGCTCCGCCGGGCCGCGGGGGCCGCGAGAAGGCGCGAGACGACGACGCCGGACCGGACGCGGCCGACTGGGTGGTGCGCGAGAAGCCGACCATCCGTTTCGACGACATTGCCGGGCTGGAGGACGTGAAGGTCGAGATCAACCTGAAGATGATCTACCCGTTCCGGCACCCGGAATTCGCGCAGCGATACGGGATCGACGTGGGCGGCGGGTTGCTGCTGTACGGCCCGCCGGGGACGGGCAAGACCATGATCGCCAAGGCCGTCGCGGCAGAGCTGGACGCGACCATGTTCGTCATCACGCCGGCGCAGCTCATGAGCAAGTGGGTGGGCGAGGCGGAGCAGAACGTCCGCAAGCTGTTCGAGGCGGCCAAGGCCGAGGCCAAGGCGGTGATCTTCATCGACGAGGTCGAGGCGCTGGTTCCCAAGCGGCGCTCGAGCGATTCGACGGTGATGCAGCGCGTCGTGCCGCAGATCCTGCAGGAGCTGGAGGGCTTTGACCGGAAGGCGGGCCGGGCGCTGCTTTTCATGGGTGCGACCAACGAGCCGTGGAGTCTTGACCCGGCGATGCTGAGGCCCGGCCGGCTGGACGCCAAGGTGTACGTGCCGCTGCCCGACCCATCGGCGCGCTTTCGGCTGTTCGAGATGTACCTCGCGAAGCGGCCGCTGGCCGACGACGTGAATTTCGCCGAGCTGGTGGAGCGGACGGACGGCTACAGTGGTGCGGACGTGAAAGCCCTTTGCGAGCGCGCCGCGACGCGGCCGTTCCTGGAGGCCGTCGGCGGCGCCGCGCCGCGGGACATCGCGCAGCGGGACGTGCTGGAGGTCATCGCCGAAATGCCCCCCTCCGTCAGCCGCAGGGACTGCGACAAGTACGCGGCATGGGGGCAGCTTCCGGCTCCGCCGCCCGCCGCCGCCGGCGGCTGACGCGCGGACGAGCGGGCGGGCGCCGCTCAGCAGGTCGCAAGGGCGCGGGCGACCGTGGTCCAGCGAGCTGCGTCGGCGGAACGGAGCACGATAACCCGCTCGTCCGGCGTGTTACCGTGGATCAGCTCCACCCAGGTCGCATTCGGCGGAATCGCGGGCGCCACGCGCTCGGCCCATTCCACGACCACGGCGCCGCCGGCGAGCATCTCCTCGAATCCCAGCCCCCACAGCTCCGCGACGCTGCTCAAGCGGTACGCGTCCAGGTGAAACAGCGCGACGCGGCCGGCGTACTGCCGCGCCAGGACGAACGTGGGGCTGACGACCGGCTCGTCGGGCGGGACACCGAGGCCCGCGGCGATGCCTTGGGTCAGCAGGGTTTTGCCCGCGCCGAGCGGCCCGCAGAGGGCGACCACGTCGCCGACGCCGAGCAATGCGCCGACCGCTGCACCCAGCCGCCGCGTGTCGTCGGCATTGCCGCTGCGGAGCGTCAGTGCCGGCCCGGTCGCCGCGGCGCCAGGCGCATGTGGCGCGCCGGCCTCGGACCGAGTGGATGGACCCCGCGCGGCACTCATCGGAAGTGCTCCCAGCCGCGCCGCTGCACCGGGGCGCGCCGTCCGTCCGCTTCGACCACGACGCACTCGTGCCCCGCGACGCAGCGTCCGATCTCCATCAAGCCGGCCCGCGCGGCAGCCCCGGGCGGGGCATCGGCCGAGTACACCACGATCAGTTCGAAGTCCTCTCCGTCATACAGCGCGTGGTCCCGCGCAGAGACGCCGTCCGCGGCCGCCCGGGCCGCCGCGTCCGGATGCGTGGCGGCGTCCAGGGCGCTGGCCGCGAGTTCCGCGCCGCACCCGGACGCGTCCAGCACCCGCCACAAGTCGATCGCCAACCCGTCGCTGATGTCGATCATGGCGTGCGGCGCGAGCGCGCGGTGGATCGCGACCGCCTCGCGGACGCGCGGCACGAACGTCATGTGCCGGCCCAGCAGCGAGCCGCCCACCGGACCGGTCAGGCCGATCCGGTCGCCGGGACGCGCGCCGTCGCGCCGCAGCGGGCGGCGCGCGCCGTCGGCGACGGCGGCGACGGTGACGCTGACGACCGTCGGCGAGGACCAGCTGTTCGTGTCGCCGCCGATCAGTGGGCAGTCGAACTCCTCGCCGCAGGCGCGCAGCCCGCGCGTCAGCTCCAGCGCGTCGTCCATGGTCACGCGGTCCTGGAGCGCGACGGCGCACAGGGCCGCGACCGGGCGTACGGCCATCGCGGCGCAGTCGCTCAGGTTGACCGCCATCGCCTTGCGGCCGATGGCGCGCCAGGCATGCACCCGCGAGTCGAAATCGACACCATCCATGAGCATGTCAGTGGCGAGCAGCAGGTCTTCGTGCCCCGGCAGGGACGCCATGTCGTCGCCGAACGGCACGCCGGGCGAAGTGGCGCGCGGCGGAGCCAGCTCGGCGGCCAGGCGTCGTATCAGCTCGAATTCGCCCTTGCTCATCTGCGTCCACCTGCGTGACACGCCCACCGCGGCGATCGAAGCGCGGGGACTAGCCCGAGCCGGCTTCCCACTCCTCGATCGTCGCCGGCCAGTCGCCCTTGAGCAGTCGCGACAGCGACCGGTCGGCCAGCACCCGGCCCGCGGTCTGGCAGCGCGGGCAGTAATGGGTCTCGTTCTCCGCGTAGCGGATGCGCTGCACGCGCGTCCCGCAAACCGGGCAAGGCTGTCCGAACTTGCCGTGCACGGCGAACTCGGGCCGCAGCGCCGTGATCTCGCCCGGACCGGGAAAGCGCTTCGCGAAGCGTTCCCGAAGCCGGCGGGTCCACAGGGCCAGGATCTCGCGCGCCGCGGCGTAAAGCCGCTCGATTTCGGCGTCGGTGAGCCTGCCCGTCTGCTTCAGCGGCGAGAGTCGCGCCGCGTGCAGAATCTCGTCCGAGTATGCGTTGCCGATTCCGGAAATACGCCGCGGATCCGTGAGCGCGCGTTTCAGCGTCTGGTTCGCGCGGCGCAGCGCAGATGCGAATCGCTCCAGGGATGCCGCGGGACGGTCACCGTCCAGCAGCTCGATCGCGCCGGGATCGTGCTCGCGCAGCACGTCGTCGGTCTCCTGGACGTGCAGCGACGCCCTCTTCGTCGTCCCCGCCTCGGTCAGGAGCAGCGCGCCGCGGTCGAACACCAGCGCCGCCAGCGTGGTCCGGCCGGCCGGGACGCGGCCCGCGTCGTTCCAGCGGAATCGACCTGCGATCATCAGGTGGACCACGAGGGCCAGCTCGCCCTCGAACTGGATCACGATCCGCTTGCCCAGCCGCGACACCGATGCGACCCGCCGGCCGACCAGCGAATCGATCGGCGGCTCCACCGTCCGCAGCAGCAGCGGACCACGCACCACGCAGCGCCGCAACTGCGAGCCGATGATCCGCGGCCGCAGGCAGGCGACGTACGCTTCCACGTCCGGCAGCTCAGGCATGAGACGCTGACCGCCGGCCGCCGCGCGGGTTCGCGCCGGCGCGGGCGCCCGGCCGATTCAGCCCCCGCCACTGCGGGGCATGGGCTTTGCTTTCGCGTCGAGCGGCGTGAGCGGGACCTCCACCGACTTCTGCATCCGCGTACCGTCCCACCCGTTCTCCGGCATTTCCTCGGGCGGAACGCTCCGCGGAAGGCGGCCTTCGCACTTCTCCTCCCAGGCCGAGAGCTGCGCCGGTGTCAGCAGCGCCGCCGTGTCCACGAAGAACTGCGCCGCGGCACGCTGACGATAGTTGTCATCGTTGGGCGGCATCTTGTCGAGCCGCATCCGAAGCTGCTCCTGCAACTCCGTGATCCGGGCCGCCTGCTCCGGCGTCACGCCGATCTGTTCCAGCAACCGCACCGCCTCGCGCGGCTTGAGCCGCAGATCGAACGGCACACCCTCCGCGAGCTTGGCCTTGATCACCTCCAGCGTGTGCTTCTGTCGGGGCGTCAGCAGCGGCTCGACTTGCGCGAAGAACTCGTCGACCGGGCGCCGCAGCGGGCTGAGCTTCTCCATCTCGGCCTTGAGCTCCTTGAGCCGCCGCATATCGCCCGATTTCTGGGCTTCGTTGAGCTGCGCGGTGACCTCGGCCACTTTCGCCAGATGGGTCGCGTCAGCCCGGGCGTCTTCCTTCATGTCCTTGAGGAAGGTCGCCATCAGTTCGGTGTATTTGGCCTGCTGCTCGGGTGTGAGGTAGAGCTGATATTTGAAATAGTTGAGCTGCCGTCTCGTGGTGAGACCGACGGGCTCGGTGTTCTCGCGGACGACGGGCCGCATGGTCGCGGACGGCTCCTGCGCCCACGACGCGCTCGCCACCAGGCCGCCCAGAACGCACGAAACGACGCATCTGCAAGCCATGATCAACCTCATGCTTCGGGGGACGCGACCCACTGGGGTTCATTCTAGGATCACCCCGGGACCGCGGCAACGCTCGTTTCGCCTTGCAATCCGCGCGGTGCTCATCCATCGTATCGACCTGCCGCCGGAGCCAGCATGCAGGGCCTCACGACATCACCTCCACCGGACGCTGCGCCGAGCGGCGACGCGATGCTCCCGACCACGTTCGCCGCGTGGACCGTCGCGCTGCTGGCCACGACGCTGCTGGTGTGCTTCACCGGTCTGGACGGGGGGGCGCGCTTCGAGCCGATCGACTGCTGGGTGGCGCAGACCGCGCGCGAGATGCGGGAGCGAGGCGACTGGATCGTGCCCTACTTCGCGGGCGAGCCGCGGATGCAGAAATCGCCCGGCGCTTACTGGGCGGTGATGCTCACCAGCCTGCTGCGCGGTACGCCGGTCGACACGGTCAGCGCGCGTTTGCCCAACGCAGTCGCGGCCGTGATGCTGGTCGGCGCGATTTTCGTCCTTACGCGCTCGATCAGCGGTCCGCGCGCGGCCGTCTATGCCGGGTTCGCGGCCCTGTCGAGCGTGCTGGTGCTGATCTGGTCGCACCGCGCCGCCAGCGACTTCGGACTCGCGACCTTCACCGCGTTGGCGCTCACCTGCGTCTGGTTCGCGGACCAGGCCGAGCGAGTCGGTCGGCGTCGCGTGCTGCTGCTTGCCGCCTATTTTCTGGCCGGGCTGGCGATGGTCTACAAGATGCCGGTGCCCCTGGCCTGCGTCGGCGCGCCGGCCCTGGCCTATGCGCTGATCGGTCGCCGTTGGCGGCTCCTGGCCGACCCGTGGCACATCCTGGGGCTGGTGATCTTCTGCCTGCCCTGGCTTCCCTGGGCGATCGCGGTCTTCCGCGGCGAGCCGACGGCGCTGGAGAAATGGCGTGTCGAGTATTTCGATCGCGTGACGGGCGATCTGCCCAACGTCGAGGAGCAGAAGCGCTGGCCGTTCGCGTTCTACTACCTGCTCGCGCCACTCATCTACTGCCTGCCGTACTCCGTTTCGCTTCTCGCCGCGCTCGCCCGCCCATTCCTGCGCCGTCCGAACGAGAGTCGCGACGGCCGCCTGTTTGCGCTGGTCTGGTTCGCGAGCGTGCTGGTCGCTTTCACGGTCTCCGTCGGCAAGGAGCTGCGCTACCTGCTGCCGGCGCTTCCGCCCCTCTTCGTCCTGCTGGGCGGGGAGCTGTCCGAGCTCTTTTCCCGTGCGCCCCGCGCCGGGCGCGGCGTTCGGGCCGCGGCGTGGCTGGTCACCCTGGGGGTTCCGGCCGGATTGATCGGCGGCGCGGCCGTGCTGCGCCGCCGGCTGGAGACCTTCGGCGACTATTCGCCGGGGCAGCTATGGCTGGCCTATTCGATGCTGGGCGCGATCATGACGCTGGGGTTCTCGGCCGCCGCCTGGCTTTACGCCCGCCGCCGCGGCGACGCGTCCTTTGGCGTCCTGGTCGCGACCATGCTCGCTTCGTGGTTCTGGGCGTGGCCCAACCTCGCCCCCATCCTGGTCTCCCAAGCCCCGCAGGTCGACTTCGCCCGCCAGCTCACCGAGCGGTTGTCACCGGAGCACCTAGCGCGGATGCGCAGCGTCGCGACCCACAACGCGCCGGTCATCTGGTACTCCAACCTGCGCTTCCCGCGCGTCATCGACCAGCTCCAGTTGCTGCGGCTTCAGGGTGGGCAGCGCACGGCCCAGCGCGAACGGCGTCTGGTCGGCGAACGTCTGATCGAAGAGCTCGGGCGCGACGAGCTGTGCCTGTTCGTCGCGGAGCGCCCGGAGTTCATCCTGTTCCTGCGCGCCGCGCGGGACGAGCTGGCCGCGCTGAACCCTCCGCGCGCCATGCCGCCCGTGCATTTGTGGCTTCAGTCGCGCGCCGGCCACCGTTCGCGCCACCTGGTGCTGTTCGGCAACCGCCCGCCGCCCTGGCCTGAGCCGCCGCTCACCCCGCCCAGCCGGGAGCTGCCCCCCGGACTGCTCTCGGGCGCGCCGACCGCCGCGACGCGGCCGGCGACGGGCGCGGCTGCGCAGTCGGCCGGTGGCGCTCCGGACGTGGCCCCATGACCGGCGCGCCCCTGACCCGGCTGGCGCGGTTGCTGGATCGCCGCACGGCGCCGCCCTGGCTGCTCGCTTGGCGCTATCGCGCCGAATACGCCGCGCTGCGCGCCTACGCTTTCCTCATCAGCGCATTCCCGATTCGCGCCAACCTCGTCACCGGGCGCGCCCTCGGGGACCTCTGGTGGCTGCTGAGCCGACGCCATCGCCTACTGGCGCTGGACCACCTGCGCGCCGCGCTGGGCGACCGATATGACGAAGCCGCGCTGCACCGCATCGCCCGCGGCTCGTTCCGCCATTTCGCCCAGCTCTACCTGGTCGAGATGATCCAGACCCCGCGCCTCATCCACGAGTGGTCCTGGGCGCGGTACGTGGAGCTGGGCGACATCGGGCCGGCGCTCCGGGAGCTCCTGGGGCAGCGCGGCGCAATCATGCTCACCGGTCATTTCGGGAACTACGAGCTGCTGGGCTACACCATCGCGCGCCTGGGCGTCCCCCTCGTCGCCGTCATGCGCCCGCTCGACAACCCCTGGATCAACTCCTATCTGATGGACTCGCGCGAGGCCGGCGGACTCTCCCTGCTCCTGAAAAAAGGGGCGTCGGCCACCGCAGGGGAGATCCTCGACAACCGCGGGGTGCTGTGCTTCATCGCCGACCAGAATGCCGGGAAGAAAGGGATCTTCGTCGACTTCTTCGGCCGCAAGGCGTCGACCTACAAGTCGATCGGGCTGCTGGCGATGCGGCATCGGGTTCCGATCCTGGTGGGCTACGCCGCCCGAATCGCGGGCCGGTTCCGCTACCGCATCAGCGTCGAGCGCATCATCCAGCCCGAGGAGTGGGAGCCGCGGGACGATCCGCTGCACTGGATTACGCGAACGTACACATCGGCGATCGAGGCCGCCGTCCGGCGCCATCCTGAGCAATACCTGTGGATTCACCGCCGCTGGAAGACGCGCCCCCGGGAAGAGGCTGACGACGTCGCTCCGGCGGCCCCGTGAGGCGTGTGCCGGCGCTTCGTGCCGGGATCATGGCCGGCAACGTGACGGCCGGTCGCGGTGTGTCGGAGCAATTCACGTTGCCCGCGGCCTGTCCGTGTCGTACAATCATTTCGGGTTTCAGAGCACGAGGCTCGGAGTATTCATCATGGATGGTGCAGCCCCCGCAATTGCCATGGGTGGTCCCGGACCGATTGAGGTGAGCTATTCCGAGGGCGCGACGCTGCCGGTGTCCACTGCCCCGGACCCTGGTGCCGCGGCGACGGCGCCGGTCAGCATCCGCCTGATCGGGCGCGAATCGGACGAACTGTCCCCGCCGGAGCGCGAGCAGGTTCTTGAGGCGCTCCTTTTCTCGTCGGACGGGCCGGTTCCGCTGGCGCGCCTGGCTGAGATCGTCGGGGTTCGCAATGGCAACACCGTGCGCCTCGACCTCGAGCGCCTCAATCAGAAGTACGTCGACGCGCGCCTCTCCTTCCGCATCGAGAACATCGCCGGCGGGTATCAGATGATGACGCTGGCGGCGTTCAAACCGTGGCTGGAGAAACTCGCCCGGCAAAGAAGCGAGTCGCGGCTCAGCGACGCGGCGCTGGAAGCGCTGTCGGTGGTCGCCTACCGGCAACCGGTCACCCGCGCCGACGTCGAGGCGATTCGCGGCGTCGCCTGCGGCGAGGTGCTCAACCGCCTGCGCGAGCTGGGTCTGGTCCGCATGGCGGGACGGGCCGAAGTCGTGGGCCGTCCGATCCTCTACGCGACCACGCGGAAGTTCCTGGACATGTTCGGGTTGGCGAGCCTGGACGACCTCCCGCCGATGGAGGCGCTGGTCCTGCGCCGCGCCCCGCGCGACGCGCAAGAATAGCCACGTAGCGGCGGCCTGTCGCGCGGATGCGGCGACGCAGTTCCGTGTTGTGACCCCCCTGGAGTCTGCGCATGCGTAAGTCACGCTGGGTTTCGCTGGTACTGAGTCTTGCCCTGGTCACGCCCGTTCCGTTCCTGGCCGGCTGCGGAACGCTGGATGAGCTGGGCGACCTGCTGGAGGACGTCGGCGAGGATCTCGACGACGCCATCGACGACATCGAGGACGACGACGAGGACTTCGAGGACTTCTTCGACGATCTGTTCGACGACTGAGCGGACGACCGACGTGGGTGCTTGACCACCGCAGCATCGTTGCGCGCGGGCGCCGTCGTCGGACGCACCGCCCCGGCCGGTCCGGCCGGACTGTGGCGGCCGCGCGCATCCCGGCGGCGATGTCGCCGGGGTTCACCCGCCGGGACCGGTTCATCATCCCGGTGTGCGTCGCGCCGCGGCAGGTCGGGCCCCACCGGTTCGCCCCGCCGTCGGAACTACCGCGGGCGGACTCCGCCCGAGTGTAGTGACCCATGGTCGCGGCCGCTTCCCGCGCCGCATCCCCCGCTCCCATCCGCCAGGCATACTCGGCCGATGAAACTCCGGTTGGGTACTCACGACGGCACTGTCCGCGGTTGATGCCGCTCGGAGCAATGCAGGATCGCCGTCACCGGCATGCGCGATCGCGCAGCGCCACGCGCGCTGCCCTGCGCACGCAACAGCGCTGACGGAAGCTATCATCCTTGACGGCTCCGGCGCGTGGTGCTCGGGGCGATGGAGTTCGCATGAGCATCGAAAAGGTCGTCATCATCGGTTCGGGTCCGGCCGGGCTGACCGCCGCCATCTACGCCGCCCGCGCCAATCTGCAACCACTGTGCTTCGAGGGCTTCGCCGCCGGCGGGCCGCCGGGCGGGCAGCTCATGCTCACCACCGAGGTCGAGAACTTTCCGGGGTTCCCCAAAGGCGTTCACGGGCAGGAGCTGATGAAGCTGCACCGCGACCAGGCCGAGCGATTCGGCACGCGCTTCTTCACGGAGGACGTGGTCGAGGTGGACTTTCGCCGCAGGCCGATGGTCGTCCGCAGCGACGAGCAGCGCGTCGAAGCGCACGCGGTCATCCTTGCCACCGGCGCGCGGGCCAACTGGCTGGGCCTGCCCAACGAAAGGCGCCTGTCGGACTCCGGGGGAGGCGTGTCGGCATGCGCGGTCTGCGACGGGGCCCTGCCGATGTTCCGCAACCAGGAGCTGGTGGTCGTCGGTGGGGGCGACTCGGCCATCGAGGAGGGCAGCTACCTGACCAAGTTCGCGTCGAAGGTGTACCTGGTTCACCGCCGCGACAAGCTGCGCGCCAGCAAGGCGATGCAGGACCGATTCTTCAGGCTCGTCGAGCACGGCAAGATGCAGCCCGTGTGGAACAGCGTGGTGAGCGACGTGCTGGGGGACGAGAGAATCAGCGGGGTGAAGCTCAAGGACCTGCGCACCGGTCAGGAGCGCGACCTGCCCTGTCGCGGGCTGTTCGTCGCCATCGGCCATACGCCCAACAGCGACCTGTTCCGCGGGCAGTTGGAGCTGGACGGGAAGGGCTACGTCGTGCTGCCCAGGCTGCCCGGCACCAGCACGACGGCCGAAGGAGTGTTTGCCGCGGGCGACGTCGCGGACCACACCTATCGTCAGGCCGTGACGGCGGCGGGCACGGGGTGCATGGCGGCGTTGGACGCGGAGCGCTGGCTGGCGGCCAGAGGGATCGAATAGGGCGCCCGTGAGTCCCGCGTGTCGTCCTGCATCACCCGCTGCGCAATCCGGGTACGATCTCACGCTCGAGAAAGCCGGTGTCGACGTCGCCGCGAACGAAGTCGGCATGCTCGAAGATCAGCCGATGCACGGGCAGGGTGGTCTTGATCGGCGCGATGCGGAATTCCTCGATGGCCCGCCGCATGGCGATGATCGACTCGGCCCGCGTCGGGCGGTGCACCAGCAGCTTGGCCACCAGCGAATCGTAGTACGGGCTGATCGTGCTCCCCGCGTGGACCGAGGTGTCCACGCGCACCCCCGGCCCACCCGGGGGGATGAACTCGCGCACCGGCCCGGGGCACGGGCGAAAGCCGTCCTCCGGCGACTCCGCGTTCACCCGTACTTCGATCGCGCTGCCGCGACGCTCCACGTCCGCCTGCGCCAGGCGCAGCTCCTCCCCGGCCGCGATGCGGATCTGCCACTGCACGAGATCGACCCCCGTGACCAGTTCGGTCACGGGGTGCTCGACCTGGATGCGCGCGTTGACCTCGATAAAGTAGAAATTGCCGGCGAGATCCAGAAGGAACTCGCACGTGCCGGCTGAGTAATAGCCGGCCGCCTTGGCGAGCCGCACGGCGGCGGCGCAGAGCCGCTCGCGGATCTTGCGGTCGATGTGCGGCGAGGGGGATTCCTCGACCAGCTTCTGATGGCGGCGCTGCAGGCTGCAATCGCGCTCCCACAGGTGAATCACGTGCCCCTTGGCGTCGCCCAGAAGCTGCACCTCGACGTGCCGCGGGCGCTCAATGAGCTTCTCGATGTACAGGCTCCCGTCCTTGAAGGCGTTCTCGGCTTCGGCGCGCGCGTTGCGCAGGTGCGTGCGCAGGGCGGCGTCGCTGGCCGCGGCGCGCATCCCGCGACCGCCCCCGCCCGCCGCGGCCTTGATCATGACCGGGTACCCCACCCGTTGCGCGATGCCCAGCGCCTCCTCCTCATCCCCGACCACACCGTCGCTTCCGGGAACCAGCGGCACCTTGGCCTTGCGGGCCAGAACCTTGGCCTGCACCTTGTCCCCCAGCCGGCGCATCGCGCCCGCCGGCGGCCCGATGAATTCGATGTTGCAGTCGCGGCACATCTGTGCAAACGTGGCGTTCTCGGAGAGAAACCCGTACCCGGGGTGGATCGCCTCCGCGTTCGTGATTTCCGCCGCCGACAGGATGGCCGCCGGGTTGAGATACGACGCCGACGGATTCTCCGCCCCGATACAGATCGCGTCGTTGGCCAGGTTGAGGTAGGACGCCTCGCGGTCGGCGCGGCTGTAGACCGCCACGGTCTCGATGCCGAGTTCTCGGGCTGCGCGAATAACGCGCAACGCGATTTCGCCGCGGTTGGCTACGAGAATGCGTCTGAACATGCGGGGATTGCGCCTGCCCGTCCTGGGTGATGGAAAGGCCGGCTACGCCGGCGCCACGGCGAAGAGCTTCTGATCGTATTCGACCGGTTGGCCGTTCTTGACGAATGCACGCGTCACCCGTCCGGACACGCTCGACTTGATCTCGTTGAAGACTTTCATCGCCTCGATCAGGCACACGACCGTGTCGGGGCCCACCACCGAGCCGACCGTCACGAAGGGCGCAGAGTCCGGCGACGCCGAAGTGTAGAACGTCCCCACCATCGGCGAACGAACGTAGAGTTCCTCGCCGGCCGCCTCCGGCGCCGCGGTCTCGCTGCCGCCCGCAGGCCCACCGGTAGCGCCCGCGGGTGCCGCGAGCATGGGCGCTTGCGCATACGCGATCGGGTTGGACGGCGGCGCAATCACCGGGGGGTGGCCCCGCCGCAGCAGGATGCGCGTCTCGCCATCGTGGATCTCGACGCGGCTGAGGTCGTTGGCGACCATCAGCTCCACCAGGCTCCGAATGTGATCCAAATCCATAATCTGTTGCCAGTAAGCGTGTTACGAGCCCGACGCGCGGGACAGCCGCATCGACGGCAAATCGCTGGGCAGCTTCGAGAGCACTTCGCGACCCGTCTCCGTCACCAGCACGTCATCCTCGATTCGGACGCCCCCCACGCCTGGGATGTACACCCCGGGCTCGACCGTCACGACCATCCCAGGTTTGAGGCGAACGTCGGACGTCTTGCGCATCCCAGGCGCCTCGTGAACCTTCAAGCCGATACCGTGCCCGACGCTGTGGTTGAAGAGCTTTCCGAACCCGGCCTTGGTGATGTGGGTCCGTGCGACGCGGTCGATGGTCGATGCCTTGACGCCCGGCTTGACCGCGGCGATCGCAGCCTGCTCCGCCTCGCGCACAACTTCATAGACCGTCGCCAATTGCGCTGAAATGCTACCGGGCCATACGACCCGGGTCAAGTCGCTGACGTACCAATCGACCCGCGCCCCCCAGTCGATCAGCACGCCCTCGCTCTGGTTCACGACCCGGTCCCCGGGCTCGTAGTGCGGCAGCGACCCCGCCGCTCCGACCGCGACGATCGGCTCGAACGCCGGCGCCGACGCACCCATGCGGTTCATGTCGTAGATCAGCCGCGCAGCCACCTCACGCTCCGTCATCCCGGGCTTGAGCCAGCCGCACAATTCGCGAAAGGCGCGCTCAGCCACGTCGATCGCCTTTCGAATGCAGGCAATCTCGCCAGGGTCCTTGCACTCGCGCATCCCGGCGATCAGGTCGCTTTGGGCCACCAGCCGCGTCCCGCGCAACTCCTGCTTGAGCGCCACAAAGTCGCGCACAGCGAGGTGGCCCGGGTCATATCCGAGCCGACGGATTCGGCGCCGTCGGATCTCCTTCGCCGTGACGTCGGGGGTTCGCTTCTTTCGGACCAGCTTCGTGGCAAACGGGGCCTCGATGTCGGCCGTCTGGTCGAACCGGCCGTCCGTCAGAAGCAGGAGCTCCCGCGCCGTCACGAGCACGCCCCCGTCCTCGCCCGTGAACCCGGTCAGCCAGTACTGATCCGTCCGATCCAGGATCAGGTAGCCGTCGACCTTGTGCCGCGCGAGTTCGTCGCGGACGCGCGCGATGCGCGACGCGAACGGCTCGGACGGCGGAGTGCGTCGTGACTTCATGCGATTCCTCGCTGGGCCGCGTCCGCCGCGGCCACGCGGGCCAGAAGCCGGGGCTGCAATCGTATCCCGATCACCAGGCAGAGTAAGTAGGCGACGAACTGGACCAGGGCGACGATCAGGACGGTCATGCACGCCCCGTGGATGGGGTTGTGCGGGATCAGCCACCACGACCCGGCCAGCGCCGCCGCGCCCATGGCGCTCCAGATGCCGACCTGCACCCAGTAGATCTGCATCTGCGTGGTGGCAAAGCCAAAGATGCTGCTGAAGAAGCTGACGCACTGCGCGACGACGATGATCATGAATTCGGGGTAGAAGTCGGCATACTCGGGCTTGTAGAGGATGCGCAGAATCCAGCGACCCGCGAACAGCGCCGCCAGGAACAGCGGCAGGCTCATTGCCAGGGCGATCGCCTCGAGCTTGAGCACCAGGCGCACAAAGGCGCGCATGTTCTCCCGGAAGTACACGGCCAGGCGATTGGCCGCGGTCACGCCCGCCTGCGACACGAACAGGTTGCCGACGTAGACCACCCACGACAGCGCCGAGAAGAACCCGAGATTCCGGTCACCGTCGGGCAGACCGTACAGGGCCCAGCGCGGGATGTTGGGCACCAGCGTTACCATCAGGCTCACCACGCCCAGGGGAAACGCCCGGACGATCAGCGCGCGTACCTGCTCCCAGCTCCACTCGGTGCCGTAGTGCGTGCAATGCCGGCTCTGCGGAAGGTCGTACGCCAGGGTGATCGCCAGCGAGAGGACCACCGACCCCGACACGCCCAGCGCCGTCCCCCACGCCAATGCGCCGGGCGCCGCGTAGCCGTGTTGCACGAGCCACCACGCGGCCGGCGCCGCCGTCGCAAACGGCAGGATCGTCGCCAGGCCGCGCATCGCGTTGGACCAGGCGACCCGGTCCATGCGCTCGTCCTTCAGAAACAGCCCCCAGTAGATTTCGACCTCGGAGTCGATCAGTCGGCCGAGGCAGACTCCGGCCAGAATGACGCTCATCGCCAAGCCACCGGCGACAACCGCCGTCGTGGCCGGCGCGCTGCCGGGCGTGGAGGCGGGGTCCGCTTCGAGGCTGGCGGACGCGGACGTGCCGGTGGTTGACTCGTGCGGGTACGCCGCGTTCCACACCACCACCCCGGCCAGGACCGCCGCGGCCGCCAGAACGCCCAGCGTCCGCGTGCGGAGATAGCTGCCGAACGGAATGGAATGGGTGGCGTCCGAGATGAACACGCCGCGGAGATTCAGCGTGAAGAACTGAACGACCGGCGACGCCACCGTGAAACCGAAGCTGTAGTGCCCGACCAGCTCCGGGGTCCCGCACTTGGCGATCAGGCTGACGACCCCGAAGCGGCAGGCGTTGAAGAACCCCGTCCCGCCCAGCCCATACAGCAGGTTGATTTTGAGCGAGCGCACCGGGCGCGGGGCAACCGCGGGCGGCGCGGTTGCCGGCGCGACCGGGCCGCTGTCGTCGCAGGGCGGTTGGACCGGCGCTGGGGGTTCAGTCACGGTTCACGGCGGCGCGGCGACGAGGTCAGGGCAGCTCCACGTCGTCAAGTTCAACCGGGATACGCTCATCCCGGATGCGCGGGTAAACTCGGATCACCATGCAGTGCTCGGCGGTCATGTCCGTCTCGGCCAGAAAGACCTGGCACGGCTCGTTGGTCGAGGTTTTCATGTTGCGATAGTGACGCACCCGGATCGGCTTGAGCCACGGGTCGCTGAACGCCATCTCGTCGATCATCTCCTCGCCGCGCACGCACTGGATGGAGATGTGCCGTGCCGAGTTCGAGAGCTGCGGAATCTCCGTCTGCCCCAGCACGCGAATCTCGATGCCCAACGCCTTGAGGCGCGGGTGGTCGAGCACCGCGCCCATGCGGCCGCGCGGATTGTCGATGAAGATGCTCTCGGGGTCGTCGCCGAAGACGGCGCGAACGTGGCCGCGGATCCGTGCCAGCTTCTTCGCCCCGCGCGGCGCGGCCTTCGTTTCGAGCCCCAGGCTCAGCCCGCTCTCTGCCAGCTTCGACAGCGCCTGACCGTCGAGCCGGCGCGTCGAGTCCGTCGCCGGGTCGGCGGGCTCGGTCACCAGGTTGCTCCCAAGGTCATCGATAACTTCGGTCAGCACCAGCGAACCGTAGCGCCGGATCTTCAGCAGATCCGCCCCCCGCATCCGGAATTGCAGGCGCATCCGGGCGTCCGACGTCGGGCGGTCGCTCACCTGGAGCGTGCGGCGCTCGCCCAGCCCGACCATCTCGATTTTCAGCGGCCCCTCCAGAACGCTGGGGCCGCTGGTCTGCGTGGTTGGCTTGTTCCCGGTCGCGGGCTGAGCCTCAACCTGTGCAAGCAAGGCGACAAGCAGAATCCACATGCGATCCACGTCCTCCGTCGCGGGGGAATCCCGCTCATTCGCGCGGCTCGAGGCCGGCGGACGCCTCAGCGCCCGACGCCAAACCGCGACCGGAAGTACTCCAGTCCCAGTCTCAGCCCCTCCGCGCCTCCGGGTCCGTCCCACCGAAGCGTAAGCGGATCACGATAGCCGCTTCGATCCAGCTCGGCCAGTAGTTGCGCGAAGTCCCCTTCGCCCTCTCCGTACGGAACCTGGATGCTGCCTCCCTCGCGCCGTTGAACGTCCCGCAGAAACACGCCCCCGAGGATGCCGTGGCATAGGTTCGCGCAGCCGACCGGATCGGCCAGCGAGGAGTCCAGCCCGACCGTCAACCGGTCGCACGCGATCGCCCGCACTTGCGACGCCAGCTCCTCCGGCGAGCCGTGCACCACGACGCGCACCCCGTTCCGCTCTGCCAGAGCCGCAACCTCCCGCAGAAGCGGAGCGCCGAGCGGACTGGCGGCACTCGGCATGCGCGTGTGGACCCGGCTCACGCCAAGGTCCCGGGACAGGGCCGCCACGTCAGCCAGCTCGGCTAGTCGCGCGTCGGCCCGCGACGGGTCGGCAAGACCCGGGCCGTCGAACTCCGCGGCCAGCCCGTGCAGGTGCAGCCCCAAGTCGCGGAAGTGCCGCACCAGGTGGCGCCGCGCGCTGCCCGACAGGTCGCGCGGGCGCATTTCGCCGGCGATGGCGTCGGCCTCGACCAGGCCGAAACCATCCGCGCGCGCCGCTTCCAGGGAGCGTTTGAGCGCCTCGCGGTAGGATGGGATCCACGCGCTGAACGCGCGTCCGGTCGGGTCCATCGGGCCGAATCCCTCAGCCTGCGTCGCTGCGAAAGCCCCGCCTCGCGCATCGAGAGCCTTCGTCGCGGGTCATGCCGAGCGCGCCCGTCGCGTCGCACTCGCGCGGGGCTTCTTGCGCGCGGTCGTCTTCGCGCGGGTACGGCTGCGGGCCCCCGACACCGCCTGCGGCGCACTGCGACCATCCCGGGCGGGTCGCGCCGCGCCCTTTCCTCCCGGCTTGCGGGGCGGCGTCTCGACCGGCGCGAGCTCGCCCTCCGTTCCCAGCTCGCTCAGATCGATCGGGCGCAGCATGTTCTTGGAGGCACGCTTGGGGGGGATGCTGCGGATCTTCTCCGTCTCGCCCCGGCGCACCGCGGCGCCGACTTCGGCCCAGGCGCGACGTCGGAATCCCAGGAAGAACTCCACCGCGAACGCCGGGTCGATTTGGCGCTCGAGGAACGACTGCGCCTCCTCCAGCGAGCAGCGCGCGTCGACCAGCCCGAGCCGCCTGGCATGCGCCCACATCGCCTCGTCCAGCGGGACGGCGTGCTGCTGCAACCCGAACAGCATCACGCGCGCACGCGTGTAGGGCTCCAGCCCGTCGATCCGCGCAAGATAGTCGCGAACCTCCTTGCGCGACCGGCCCGCCAGCGGCGCCAGGCTGACCGTGTGCTCGATCGCGAAGATGCGGTTCAGCGCCCGCGACATGTCCTCCGCCTTCGTGTAGGCGTCCGGGTAGTCCCCCACCTGCTCGGCGATCTCACGCGGCGCCGTCACCCGCAGCTCGTTGTAGTCCACCACCAGCCGCCGCATGCGCTCCAGCGCCTCGCGGGCGCGGCTCTCCGGCGCGTCCCGTGAGAAAACCCCCAGAATCAGGTGCGTGATCGGATCGTCGGCCGGAAGCGGATCCGCACGGCCCGATTCGCTTCGAATCGAGCGGATCACGCGCTTGAGACGCCTTGCGCACTCCGTCGCACCTCGCATGTCTACGTGCACTCCTGCTCAGGGGTCGGATCTCCCGAAGGCGGGCGCGCCGCGTCGCCCTCGACCGGTGGGGTGCGCGCCGCCAGCGCGGCCATCTCCCGGTCGATGAGCTGTACCACCTCGAAGCTGCGTTTGATGGACGAGTCGAGCTGGAACACCAGCCGCGGCGTCTGCCGCATGCGCACCTCCTCGCCCACGATGCGCTGGAGGTGGCCGGCGGCGTGCCGCAGCCCGCGCACGCATAGCTCGCCCTGCGCCGGAGTGCCCATCACGCTGACGTGGACGCGGGCGGTCGAGAGGTCGGGACTGACGGCCACCTGCGTAATGGAGGTCAGCGGCGGGATGCGCGGGTCGCTGAGTCCGCGCTGAAGCTGGTCGGCCAGGACCCGCCGGATCAGGTGTCCCAGGCGCTCCGTTCTTCGCGACATCCTCGACTCTCCCGCGCCGCGCGGGCGCCCTCACCACGTCTCGATCGAATAGTCGAGCAGCGACGCCTCGTGGACACGCCGCAGCTCGTCGACGATCTTGGACAGGGCGCTCTCGACGAAACGCGACTCGTTCCCGACCATCGCCACCGCCAGCGTCGCCGCCTGCCGATGATCCAGATCGTCCACCTCGCCGATCGAGACGTTATGCCGGTTTCCCACGCGGTCCTTGATGCCCTTCACGACCCGCCGCTTGTCCTTCAGCGACAAGGCGCCGAAAATCGCGATCCGTACACGCAGAACACCGACGATCATCACACCCTTCTTCTGTCGTCCGCACGCCCACGTCGGGCCGCGCAGACGCTACAGCGTCCGGGCCACCTCCGTCACTTCGTAGCCTTCCAGCACATCCCCGGGCTTGAGGTCGTCGAAGCCGCGCAGCTTGATCCCGCACTCCAGTCCTGCCGCAACCTCACGCGCGTCGTTCTTGAAGCGCTTCAGCGATTCCATCTCCGCGTTCTCGCGGACGATGCGACCGTCGCGGATCACGCGCACCCGGTTCGAACGCTGCACCGTGCCGTCCATCACCATGCAGCCCGCGACCACGCCGACTTTGGTGAGATTGAAGATCTGCCGCACCTCCGCCTTCCCGCTCACCTTGACCTGCGTCTCGGGCGAGAGCATCCCCTCCAGCGCCCGCTTGATGTCGTCCAGAACCTCGTAGATGATCCGGTAGGTCCGGATCTCGACCCCGACGTCTTCCGCCAGCCGTGCCGCGCGATCCTCCGCCACCACGTGGAATCCGATGATGATCGCGTCCGACGCCTCCGCCAGCCGCACGTCCGCCTCCGTCACCGCACCCACCCCGCTGTGCAGGATGCGCACCGACACCTCGGCGGACTTCACTTCCGTGAGCGGCGCCCGCAATGCGTCCAGCGACCCCTGAACGTCCGCCTTCAGGATGATGCTCAGCTCGCTCGCTTCCGTCGCGCTCCGCTGTCGCATCATCTCGTCCAGCGAACGCGCGCGCTTCAGCGACACCAGCGACTTCTCACGCCGGTCCGACGCAACCTCCGCCGCGATCTCCTTGGCCACCGTGACGCTTTCCACCTGGTAGAGCTGGTCCCCGGTCGCCGGCAGCCCGTCGAGCCCGGACACCTCGACCGGAGTCCCCGGCCCGGCTTCGGTCAGTCTTCGCCCGTAGCTGTCCACCAGCGAGCGCACGCGCCCCGCCGCCGGGCCGCAGACCACCGCCTGCCCCGGGCACAGCGTGCCCTCGCGCACCAGCACCGTCGCCACCACCCCCTTGCCTTCGCGAAGCTGCGCCTCGATCACCGTCCCCCGCACCGCAATCGTGGGGTCGGCCTGGAGGTCCAGCAGGTCGCTCAGCGTGCTCAGATGCGCCACCAGTGCGTCGATTCCCACGCCGCTCGTCGCAGCCGTTCGGATCACGTCCACGTCCCCGCCCCACTCCGTCACCAGGATCCCGTGCTCGGCCAACTGCCCGAACACCCGGTTCGGGTCCGCGTTCGGTAGATCAATCTTGTTCAGCGCCACCACGATCGGGACATTCGCCGCGCGCGCGTGGTTGATCGCCTCCACCGTCTGCGGCATCACCCCGTCGTCCGCCGCCACGACCAGCACCACCACATCCGTGAGCTGCGCGCCGCGCGCCCGCATCTCGGTGAACGCCTGGTGCCCCGGTGTATCCAGAAACGTGACGTGCCAGTCCCCCCGGTCCAGTCGATACGCCCCGATGTGCTGCGTGATGCCTCCGGCCTCCCCCCCCGCGACGTTCGTCTTCCGGATCGCGTCCAGCAGCGACGTCTTCCCATGGTCCACGTGCCCCAACATCGTCACCACCGGGGGGCGCTTCGAGACGTTTCGTCGCTCGAGCTGGCTGAATTTCTCCTCCAGCTTCTCCAGGGCCGACTTCGCACGTGCAAGCTGAAGCGGAACTCCGACTTCCATCGCCAGAAGCTCGGCCACTTCCGCGCCCAGCATCTGGTTGATGTTGGGCATGCTCCCCGTGGTCTCCATCAGCTTGGGCAGCAGCTTGGCGTACGGAACCTGGATCGCCGCGCAGAATTCCCGGATCGAAATCGGGACCGTGATCTCGATCGCCGCACGCCGCGACGGTGCCGCGCCCGGCGGCGGCACACGCGAGGCTTCGCGCCGACGCTCCGCGGCCCGCCGGTCGCGCAGCCCGTGCCCCGTTACCCCGGCCAACCGCTCCCGCCGCTCCAGCATGTCCTGGTCGCGCCACTCGTGAATGCGCTCGTTGACCAGCGCCTCGCTCTCCCCGCGCCGCCGCGCGGCGGCGCGTCCGGCCTCCTCTTCGCTCGGCCCGCCCCGCCGCTTCGCCACCCCCCGCCGCGGCGAGGTGCTCGCCGTGTGCGCCGGCGGCGGTGGCGGCGCAAATCGACTGCGCGGCGCCGGTGTGCGAGTCGGCTCCGGTGCTTCCACCCGAATGACGCGCGGCCCCTTCAGCTCCGCAGGACGCGGAATCAGCTTCGGGCCTGCGGGAACGGCCGGCGGTGGTGGTTCGATCGGCGCCGGCGCTTGCGCCGCCAGCGTCGCAGGAACCGCCGGAACCGGCGGTGCTGCCTCGGGCGTTTCAATCCTCACCGTCGACTCCGGCAGCGCCGCCTCACTTACGCGCATCGGCGCCGCCTCCGTGCCCGCCGGAACGCTTGGCTCGGATCGCTCCGCGGTCACCGCGGGCATGGTCGCGGCTTCCTCGGCGAGCTCCCGAGCGGTTTCCTCTCCCGCGCCCGACTCCCCAGGCGCTGTCTCCACGGCAGGCGCCGCTTCCTCAGGCGACTCAGCCTCGGCTTCCGGCGCCAGCGCCACGCCCGTCTGTTCAGGCGCGGACGCAAGCTCCTCCACGCCGGCCTGCGCGTCCGCGCGCCGCCGCCGGCGTCGCGACGGTGGCTTGGTCACCTTCGCCAGGTCTACCGGGTCCGCCTGCTCGACGGACGTGATGTCGGGTTGCGTGCTGAACCACTCGCGAATCGACTCCGCCAGCCCCAGCTTCACCACGGACATGTGATTCTTGAGGTCGAAGATCCCCTCCGCTTCGCACTTCGAGATGATGTCCTTGCTGGAGACCCGCAGTTCTTCCGCGAGCGTATGGACCCGCAACTTGTCCGACACAACCATCTCCGTCCTCATCCGCCGGCGAACGTCCGCCGGTGCGGGCCGATTCGCGGGCTGCCAGGCCGCACGCCAAGCCGACGGCGTCAGCGCGCGGCCCTCCCGAATCCGGGTCCATCGCCCCGCGGCAACGCAGCCCCAGCGTGCGGCGCGCGTAATCTTACTCGCGTCCGCAGCGGAACGCCACCCGCGTTTTCATTGGGGGCCTGCCGGCCGCCGCCCCGCTCTTTCCGCCTGGAAATCCGCCGGATCTACCGGCGGCGGCGGTAGCCCAGACGCATGCCCGCGATCCCGCAGAACGTCAGCGCCGCCGTTCCCGTCCCCGCCGGACCACACCCGCCGGGAGCACAATCCGCTGGCAGGTCGATCGGGACGTCGACGCCGCGCGTGATGATCGAAATGGAATCGCCCTCCTCGTTGGCCGTGGCGACATCGAGCTTCCCGTCCCCATCGAAATCACCGACCGCAACCCCCACCGGTGCGCTGCCCGTCGTCACGGCCGAGCTCAGCGCAAACAACCCTGTACCGTCACCCAGCAACGCCGTCACGCTGTCCGCCTCGCGGTTGGCTGTCACGATGTCCGTGTTTCCGTCGCCGTTCAGATCCGCAGGAATCAGGTCCTCGGGACCATTGCCGACCTCGAACGTCGACGCCGCCGCGAATGTCCCGTCCCCCAGGCCCAGCAGCACCGACACGCTGTCGCCCACCTGGTTCGCAACCGCCAGGTCCGTCGTGCCGTCCGCGTTCAGATCCCCCGCGGCCAGCGCCCACGGGGTACCGCCCGCCTCGGTCGCGAACGTCGACGCCGCCCCGAACGCCCCGCCGCCCAGCCCCAGGAATACCGCAACCTCATTGTTGTTGTTGAACGACTTGGCGGCCGCGATGTCGGGCAGCCCGTCCTGGTTGAAGTCCCCGACTGCGACGGCCAGCGGCTGGGCGCGCAGCTCCTCGTCCGCATTGAGGTCCAGCGCCGTCCCCGCGCTGAACGTGCCGTCGCCGTTGTTCAGCAGAATGCTGATCGTGTCGCTCTCCCGGTCGGCCGTCGCGATGTCCGGACCGTCCGCGCCGTCGAAGTCGCCCGACGCCAGGTCGCGCGGTGAGTCCCCCGTGATCGCGAAGAACGCCGGGTCGATGAAGTTGCCCAGTCCGGTGCCGCGCAGAATCGCGACCTGGTCGGCGCCCTCCACCGCCACCGCCAGGTCCGTCGTCCCGTCGCCGTTGAAGTCGCCCGCGATGATCTGGAACGGCCGAACGCCGCAATCGATCGTCTGCGTGCGGACAAACACACCCGCGATGGGATTGACGAAGATCGCGACGGTCCCCGCGTCGCGATTGGCGGTCGCCAGGTCCGGGCTGCCGTCGCGGTTCCAGTCGCCCGCCACGATGTCCTCGGTCGCGTCCCCGGATGGAACTTCCGGTAGTGCAGCGAGCACGTCGTCCTGGGCGATCGCCGGACCCGCCACAAGCACCGCACTCAATAGCACGAGGATCGATCGAGCGTTTCGCATGAATGGACTCCCTTCTGAATCCTGTCGGACATGGCTCCCGGCCGTGACGCGCATCGTAGGGCGGTGCGGGTCCCTGTCAACGGCGCCGACCGCGCCCGGCGTCGAAGCGCTCCTCCGACCTGCGTCCAGCGTCGGTGGAGCGTCGCCGCGCTTCCATCCAGCGCCCGCCGTCGTGAAGCCGCGACCCCCCGGGGCGGTTCGTCCGTCACGCGCACGCCGCCGTCACCCCGACCGCTCAAGCCCCCTGCTTGATTCGATACGCGGCCCGAACCCATTCCTCAGGCTGGCTCAGCTCCGGGTGCAGGTCGGCGGCCCGCCGCAGCCAGCGTTCGGCGTCCGCGGGACGATCGCCCCAGCGCGTCAGCACGTCCAGCGCCACGAGCTGCGCGTCGCTCAGGCTGGGCGCCGCCGGCGCCGCCGCGGGCGCACCGATCGCGAAACGCTCCAGCTTCCCGCGCAACTGCGCGATGATCTGCGCCGCCGTGCGCTTACCGATCTCGGGCAGCTCCGACAACGCGCGCTCGTCGCCGTTCTCGATCGCCGACGCCAGCGCCGCGGCCGACACCACCATCGCCCGCAGCGCCTTGCGCGGCCCGACGTTTTTCACCTTCACGAATTCGAGGAAGAATTCGCGGTCGGCCGGATCGCTGAACCCGATCAGGCGCGGCACCAGGTTGCCCATGTTCGGATTCCCCTCGATGTACTGAATCGTCTCCAGCGACGCCTCCGCGCCGCGGCGTCGTTCCAGCGCCGACTCGGCGCAGGCCGGAACGAGCACTTCGTACGCGAAGCCTCCTACCTCGATGACGGCCACCCCGTTGGCCAGCGCCGCCAGCCGCCCGGTGATGCGCCGAATCATCGCGCCTCCCCCGGCCGCGCCATGCTCCCCGATCGGGCGCGACCGCCGGCCGCCCGCGGCGCGCGCACCTGGTGCAGCCCGCACAACGCCACCGCCACCGCGTCGGCCACGTCATACGGCGACAACGGCCGCCCAAGTCGCAGCGTCCGCGTCACGGCCCGCTGCACCTGCGTCTTCGACGCGCGCCCCGAGCCGGTGAGCGTCTTCTTCACCTGCGTCGCCGAGACGCTCACCACCGCCACGCCCGCCCGGGCCGCTTCGGCCAGGATCACGCCCCGCGCGTGGCCCATCAGGATCGCCGTCCGCGGGTGGCGGTAGTGCGCGTAGAGCGCTTCGCACGCAAGCGCCGTGGGCGCGTGCGCCGCGAGCAGCTCGGCCAGGCTGTCGGCCAGCTCCTTCAGACGCCGTTCCAGCGCCTCCCGTGGATTCAGCCTCACCAATCCGGCCTCCAGCAGGCTGCCTGCGCCCGCGTCGTCCGCCAGAAGGGCGTACCCGGTCCGCTGCAACCCCGGGTCGATCCCCAGCACGCGGATTCGCCCCGTTCCGGGGGCCTGGGTACCTGGGTCACGGGTCGCGGCGCGCGGCGGCGCGGGATCAACCGGCATGGCTCCCCATCATCCGCGATCGGGGTCCCCAGGCAAGGGCACTCGACCACGAGCACGCTTGCACAGGCGCCTCGCCGCGACGGCCTGCGCGGGTGCGCGACGTCGTTGAACCAGCACCGACCCCTGGCCCCTCGGCGCGGGCGTTTCTACCATACGCGCCATGTCGCGCGGTCCTCTCCTCAGCACGTCGACGCGCCGCGCCCGCCGGCGCGCCGGCTTCGCACTGTGGACGCTGGCGGCGGCGGTGGCCGCCAGCGCCGACGACAGCATCCTCCATTCCCGGCACGACCTGTCCGTATTCGGGCCCGGACCGGTGCGCGCCGCGGACGAGAGCCAGGTCTGCATCTTCTGCCACACGCCCCACAACGCCAGTCCCGTCGCACCGCTCTGGAACCGGCACAGCCCGCAGACGCACTACCGCGTTTATTCCAGCAGCACGACCGATGCCCGCATCGACCAGCCCTCGGGCGCCAGCAAGCTGTGCCTGAGCTGCCACGACGGCAGCATCGGGCTGGGCCTGGTACTGAGCCGCAGCCAGCCGATTCCGATGAACCACCCCTTCATTCCGACCGGCACCAGCGACCTCACCAGCGACCTGTCGGACGACCACCCGATCGGGCTGCGCTACGACCGCCAGCTCGCCAACCGCGACCGGCAACTGCGCTCCCCGGATGCGATCGACCACCGCATCAAGCTGGGCGACCGCGGGCAGCTCGAGTGCACCGCCTGCCACGATCCGCACAACAACGAGCTGGGCGACTTCCTCCGACTCCCCCTCCGCGAAGGCGCACTGTGCAACACTTGTCACCAGATGGCGGGCTGGCGCGGCAGCGCGCACGCCATCAGCCCCAAGCCCGTCCCGGCGTCGCTGACCCACGGCCAGGCGCTGCCCTTCCGATCCATCGCCGACAACGCCTGCCAGACCTGTCACGTCCCGCACGGCGCCGCCCATCCCGAGCGCCTGCTGCGCGACCGGGCGTTTGATCTGTGCATCGGCTGCCACAACGGTCTGACCGCGCGCGACGTCCTCTCCGTCGCCGGGCAGCGCTCCGGCCACCGCCCGTCACGCTTCCTCGAGCGGCACGACCCCGCCGAGCAGGCGCGGCACATGATCTACCACGTCGACTGCGTCGATTGCCACAACCCGCACGCCGTCCTGCCCAATCCGCTCGGCTTCTCCCAGACGCACGCGCGCAACGCCGGTCCGTTCAACATGGCCACGCTGGCGCACGTCCCGGGCGTGTCGCTGGCGGGCGCGGCCAAGGAGCGCGCCCAGCTCTACTTCGAGGTCTGCTTCCGCTGTCACGGCGACAATCCCGTCCCGATGGTGCGCCGCATCGCCCGGCAGCGCGACGACGGTGGCAATATTCGCCGCCTCTTCCAGCCCACCGCCGCCTCCGCCCATCCCGTCGCCCAACCCGCGCGGCGCTCGCCCGACACGCCCAGTCTCACCCCCGCCGCCCGCGCGCAGATCTACGTCAACTGCCAGGACTGCCACAACAATCCCGACGCACGGGAACTGGGCGGAAGCGGCCCCAACGGGCCGCACGGGTCCCGCTTCCCCTTCATCCTGGCCGATCGCTACGAAACGGCTGACTTCACCGGCGAATCGTCGCAGGCCTACGCCCTTTGCTATCGCTGCCACGACCGCGGGTCGATCCTCGGCGACCAGAGCTTCCCCTTCCACCGTCTCCACGTCGAGCGCAGCCGCACTCCGTGCAGCGCCTGCCACTCGCCGCACGGCGTCAACGGCGACTCCACACGCCACAGCCACCTCATCAACTTCGATCTCGCCATCGTCGGCGGCGAGCGATTGTTCCAGGACCGCGGCCGGTTCGCCGGTAGCTGCACGCTCACCTGTCACGGTGTCCGCCACGTAAACTTCACCTACGGCCCGTGACCGGTCGTCGGTTCCGCCCGGCCGCTCCGTCGCACCCTTCCACCGTGTCGCATCCAACCGTCCATCTCGCGATCGACCTCGGCGCCGGAAGCGGGCGCGCCATCGCCGGCGTACTCGACGGCCAGCGGCTCACGCTGCACGAGCTGCACCGCTTCACCCACGCGCCGATCAGCCTCCCCAGCGGCCTGCACTGGGATCTGCCCGCCCTGTGGCGCGAAGTGCTCGCCAGCCTGAGCGCGGCGATACGCTGGTCCGGCGGTCACGCGCTGCCGCTTCGCTCCGTCGGCGTCGACACGTGGGGCGTCGACTACGCCCTGCTCGGGCGCTCGGGTGAGCTGCTCGGCCTGCCCTACTGTTACCGCGACCCGCGCACCGCGGCCGCCTTCCAGCGGCTCATGCGCCACCCGGGCGCGGAGGCGATCTACGATGCGACCGGCATCCAGCACATGCCGCTCAACACCCTGGTCCAGCTCGTCGCGCACCTCGAGGCCGAGCCCGAACTGCTGGCCGCCGCACGCCGCCTGCTCTTCATGCCCGACCTTTTTCACTACCTGTTGAGCGGGGTCGCGTGCAACGAAGCCACGATCGCGTCCACGAGCCAGATGCTCGACCCGCGCACGGGCGGCTGGGCGGACCGACTTCTGGAAACCGTCGGCGTGCCGCGCCGCCTGCTCGCCACGCCCTCACCGCCCGCCACGCGGCTCGGACCCCTGCGCCCCGACGTCGCCGCAATCCTCGCACCGGATGGCGGCGCCGTCGAAGTGATCCTGCCCGCGTCGCACGACACCGCCTCCGCCGTCGCCGCCGCACCCGCGCCCGCCGACGCGAAGTGGTGCTACCTCTCCAGCGGCACCTGGTCCCTGCTCGGCGCCGAGCTCGATGCCCCGTGTTTCCGTGCGGCGGCCCGCGTCAGCCCGTTCACGAACGAGGGCGGCCTGGGCGGTACGATCCGCTTCCACAGAAACCTGACCGGACTCTGGCTCGTGCAGCAGTGTCGCCGCGCGTTCGCCCAAGCCGGCGCGGAACTCGATTACGCGACGCTCACCGCGCTGGCGGCGTCGGCCCCGCCGCTGCGAACGCTCATCGACGCGCAGAACGCGGCCTTCGCGCAGACCGGCGACATGCCCGCACGCATCGCCGACTTCGCCCGACGCACCGGCCAGCCCGAGCCGCAGACTCCCGGGCAGTACGTTCGCTGCTGTCTGGAGAGCCTGGCGATTTCGTATCGCCGCACGCTGGCCGACCTGGAGACCGTCCTTCAGCGCCGTTTCGACGTCATCCACGTCCTGGGCGGCGGAGGACGCAACACGCTGCTCAACCAGATGACCGCCGACGCCACCGGGCGCCGCGTCGTCGTCGGTCCGATCGAAGCGACGGCGGCCGGCAGCGTCCTCGTCCAGGCCACCGGCGCGGGAATCGTTCGCGACCGCGCCCACGCCCGCCGGATCGCAACCGCGTCCTTCACACCCGCCCTCTTCGAGCCGAACCGCTCGGACGCGGCCGCCTGGACGCACGCCGCCACGCGCATCGCTCCCGAAGTCCCCGCGGACGCCGCGCGGCCCACCGGTTGAGGCGAATGCCCCCGCGCCCGCGAACCGCCGATCGCAATTCACTTCGAACCAGGTATTGCACGATGTGAGAGTGGCGGTGCCCCGCGCACCGGTGGCGCCGAGAAACGCAGATTGTGCGTCGGACGGGGTCATGTACACCATCTTGATTCTCGATGCAGACGCTGACGATCGGCGACGCCTGTCGGACCCGCTCCGCGCGGCTGGTTATCGCACCCTCGCGGTCGGCGACGCGCGGACGGCGCTGGATGTGTGCCGCCGGCAACCTCCTGATCTCATCCTGACCGAAGTCGCCATTCGCGACATGGACGGTCTGACGCTATTGCAAACCTTGCGCCGCAACCCTCTCTGGCAATCAATCCCGGTCTTCGTCGTTGCGCAGTCGGCCGATCGCGACACCATCCTCGGCGCCGCGCGGATCGGCATCAACACCTACCTCCTGAAATCGCGACTCGATCTGGCCGACCTGCTGCGCCGCATTGCGGCCGCGCTCCCACCGGCGCGAGCCGCAGCACCCGCGCCGCCTTCGCACGCGCACGTGGGCCAAACCGAGGCAGCAGGGTTTGAAGCGCGGGCGCAGCGTTCCGGCGACCGACCGGATCGCGGCCCATCCGACGCCCGCGGTCCCGGCGCCTCGGGCACCACCGACGTCACGAGGCCGGCGCGCCTCTCCCGCGACGAGACGATCGCACGCCTGGAAGCGCTGGGCCCGCTCAAGTCGCTTTCCGGCGCCGTCGCCGAGGTTGTCGCCATCGCCAGTTCCCCGACCGCCGAGCGCGCCGACCTGGCGGCGGCGCTCAATCGCGATCCCGTCCTTGCCGCACGCGTGCTGCGCATGGCCCATTCGAGCATCTACGGCGCCAAACGCTCCAAGATTCACTCGGTCGAGCAGGCCATCGCCGTCATCGGTTTCGAGGCCGTCTACAACCTCGCGACTACGGTCGGCATCTTCGACTCCTTCAACACCGGTGCCGCGCACGGGCTGTCCGGAATCGTACGCTGCTGGCGCCACAGCCTGGCCGTCGCGCTGCTCATGGACCACCTCTGGCCGGATCGCAGGGGCGCCGCCCGGGGCGTCGCCTACCTCATCGGCTTGTGCCACGACCTCTCGGAAATCGTGCTCCGACAGTTCATGCCCGACGAGTACCAGGCCGCCGTCGACCTCGCCAGCGCCACGCGCCGCTCCGTCAATGAGGCCGCGGTCGAAGTGTTCGGCATCGGCCGCCCGCAGCTCACCGAGCTGATCCTCGGTCGCATGGGCCTGCCCCCGGCCATCATCGAGCCCATCCGCGAGTTCGCGCGCGGGCCGGCTCGGGCCGCCGGTATCTCGCGCCCCGCTGCGGCACTGCGCATCTGCAACTACCACGCCCATGGACTCCTTCTGGCGTCCGTCGCCGACGTCCCCGTCGCACCGGTACTGCGCAGTGATCTCGACTACACCGGCCTGAGAACCGACCAGCTCGACGTCGAGACCTTCCGCGGCGACGTCATCACCGCCACGCACCTGCTGACCGGCTCCGCCGCCGTTGACGATCCGCGCCGGACCCTCGTTCCGCGCCATCCCGTCCGCATCGGCTACCAGCGCCACAGCGACTTCGCTCCTTTCGACTCGCTGGCCCTCGCCCTCGCACACATGGCCGAACTCGTCCCGGGTACCGCGGACCCCGCCGGTGCGGACGGCACCATCATTGCCGTTCCGCACATGCCGCCGGCCGCGCTGCTTCAGCAACCTGCGCCGCGCCCGCGCCTCTACCTGGTCGCCCACCTGGACGCACACACCCCGCTGCCCGCGGGCGCCCGCGCGCTGCCCATCTCGCTCACCGCCCTGGCCGATTTCGTGAGCGAGTGCCGGCATGCCGAAGCGCCGGCGGTCGGCTGACGTGGCGCACCCGCCCCCGCGGGTCTTCGCATGCGGCTCATCCGTCTGATTCGGCCTGGGCCACCCCCTCGCGGGAGTGCCCCGTTTCGCCGCGCCGGCGCCCGTCGGCGCGTCCAGCGCGTGCCTCGCGTCCCCAGCGCCACCCGCCTTGCCGGCGACGCCCCGATCCGCGCGATATGATCCCCGCTGATTTGCGCGGCGGCCCGCGCGCACTGGGAGTCGAGCATGCGCACGACATCGATCCGACCCGTGCCCGGGGTTGCCGCTTCCGGTCTGTCCCACGCCCGAGGCGCCCGCCGCAAGTCCGCGCTTCGCGTCGGACTGCTCTGCGTGATGTGTGCGGGCTGCGCCGACGGCTCGCGTCGCACCACCGCCCTCCCACCCCGCGCGACGCCGGACGTGAGCTTCCCCCTACCGGCGGATGTCGCGCCCGCCGACGCACCCGGGCTGCATAATCTGGTGGCCTACCATGACGGGCTGCTGAGCGGGTCCGCCCCCGAGGGGCGGCGCGGCTTCGACACGCTCGCGGGGCTCGGGATCCGCACCATCATCTCCGTCGACGGCGCGCAGCCGGACGTCGAGGCCGCCCGCGCCCGCGGCATGCGCTACGTTCACCTGCCCATCGGCTACGACGGCATGGACCGGCAACGGACGCTGGAGCTCGCCCGCGCCGTGAAGGAGCTGCCTGGACCCATCTACGTCCATTGCCACCACGGCAAGCACCGCAGCGCCGCCGCCGTCGCCGCCGCCGCCGTCACGCTCGGCTATCTCACCCGCGACCACGCGCAGCAGCGGATGGGAGTCTCCGGCACGGCCCCGAGCTACGCCGGGCTTTACCGCTGCGTCGCGATCGCGACCGTTGCCAGCTCCGACGAGCTGGCGACGGCCGACGATTCCTTCCCCGAACGCTGGCAGACCAGCGGGCTCGTGAGTTCCATGGTCGAAATCGACCAGGCGTTCGAACGCCTGAAGGCCGTCGAACGTGCCGGCTGGACCGTGCCGGCCGACCACCCTGACCTCGTCCCCGCGGCCGAGGCGGGGCGCCTGGCCGACCTGCTGCGCAATCTCCAGGACGACGAGCGCTGCCGCGCCAAGGCGCCCGAGTTCATGCAGGCGTTGCGAGATGCCGCCGGCATCGCCGCGCGTCTCGAAGAGCAGTTCGTCTCCGCCCGCGCCGATGGAGCCGAACTGGGCCGGCAGTTCGCGCGGGTGACGCGATCCTGCCGCGATTGCCACGCGAAGTACCGCGACTGACAGCCTGGGCCGAAACCGCCGTACCCGCCCCCCGACCCGCCGGCGTATTTCCTCGTGGGGGGCTCCGAAGATTTCCGCCGCCGCCCGCTAGTAGATGCAGGATGACGACGCCCGCGGCGCCGCGCCGCGGCGTGTCGCCCGCCAGGAGAACGCCCATGCCTCGTTCACCGCTTCGCGGATGGTGCATCGCCGCCCTCGCGGCGACGGTCGTAACCGGCTGCGCCGAGCGGACCGTGCGCCTCAGCGTGAAGTACCGCGTCGAGCCGCGGACTTCGCTGGCGCCCGACATCCGCGTCATCGAGGTCGCCCAGCCATCCTACGTCGGCCGCGAACGCGACGACGGCGTAGTCCGCGACCCGCAGCACCGCTGGTATCGACAGGTTCTGCGCCGCATCGAACAGCGCTTCCGCGAGGCAGCCTCCGACGTGCGCATCGTCAATCGCGAAGACCGGCTCAACACGCAGACCGTGCAGCGCGACGCGCTCTACAACGGTGCCGACCCCGACGTCGTCGCCGTGCGACCGGCCTGCGCGGCGGTCGCGGCGGTCATCGTTCCGCGCATCGCCTGCTCCACCGCGCGCGACACCCTGCTCGACGAACCCTCGTGGCAGGAGTGGGTCATCGCATCCGGCACCCGCGCCATCCCCGGCGTCGGCGGCCTCGCGCCGGCGGCTTCCGCGCGCGTGCAGTACGTCCTGCGCGCCAACGTCTCGGCCGACATCCACATGTCGCGCGCCGCGAGCAACCAGACCTTGTCGGCCTACGCCTGCGACCTCGAAGCCGCCGACATGACCGACGCCGGCAGGTATTTCGGGTTCGACGCGCGCCGTAGCGCGGCCGAGCTCGCCTCCGAGGACCGCCTGTTGACGCGGCTCGTCGATGAGCACGTCGACAACTTCCTCTCCGACTTCCTGCCTATCCAGCGGCACGTCGATACCGAAATCTTCAAGCCCAGCTCCCGCGCCTTCGCGGCCATCGAGCGCCTTAACGCCGGCGACCGCGCCGGGGCCCACGACGCCGCACTCCAGGCCTACGCCCACGACGATGACGACCACGCGGCCTGCTTCGTGCTCGGGCTGTTGGGCGAAATGAAGGGCGACGGGTCCGAAGCGGCCTTGTGGTATACGCGCGCCCAGCGGGACCACCCGATCCAGATGCGGTCCGAGTACGCCCTGGCGCAGGCCCGCGCGCAGCGCATGACCGCCGGCGCGACCACCCTGGCCGCCGGTCCCGACGCGGCCGACGGGCGTTGACCTGAAACCTCTCGCGGAGACCGACAATGGCATACGAACCGTCTCGATGGTCCCGGACGCGGCGCCGCGCAGCCGCCGCGGGGTGTGCGGTGCTCCTGGTCGCGGCGGCCTCCGCCCAGTCGACCAGACTGGCGACCGGACCGGAGTCCCGCTGCAGCGCCGTCCCGGAGACGGTGATGCTCTTCTTCGTGGACCGCATCGAGGAGAACGGCAGCGTCTGGCCGTACGACCGCTATACCGAGCGCAGCGAGGAATCGTGGGTCGCGCAGCAGATTTCCGAACTGCTCCAGGACGCTGGCGAAGGCGCGCCTCCGCTCGAGATCATCGTCAGCGAGCACCACAAGGTGCTCCGCAGGATCCATGAGGACTTCGCCAGGCTCTCCGACGCCGACCTCGCCACCGTTCGCGAGATCGCCACCGAGCAGGGCGCACAGTACCACCTGGTCGGCTACGCCCATTGCATCGGCCCGACCGCCGACGATCGCCACGTGCCCGGGCAGCGCCAGTGGTCCTGGGACGCCTTCGCCAAGGCCCGCATGTTCCGCACCGACACCGGCAAGCAGATCGCCACCCGCGACGCCAAGGGCTTGGCCATCAACGTCAATCAGGACGCCGGCCGCATCGACGCCCTGCGCCAGGTCGGCAACCTCCTGGCGCCGAAGCTGCGCGACGCGATCAGCGCCGGACTGGGCCGCGAGTCGACCCGCCGCACCGTGACCGTCACCGTTCTGGACGCCACCCCGACCCAGGCGCTGGCCATCAAGCAGGCCCTGCGCCGCATCGCCGGTGACCAGGTCAACATGCAGACCGCCAACGGCGTCGCCACCGCGCGCTTCCACCACGTCGATCCGGCCGACGAGATCGCGGCCCGCATCTACGCCGAGAGATTCGACGGGTTCTCCCTCGAGCTGATGGAGGCACGGGACGACGCGATTCGCTTCAAGGTCGTTTGCGCCCGCGGTGTGCGGCCCGGCGCGGGGCCATGAAGGCGGGCTCGGTCCCCCCCGCCCCTGACCCGCTGCGCAGCAGCGCGCCGGCCCCGCCCGCGCGGCACGCTACTCGACGCTGACCACTTCCAGCGTCACGTCCGCCAGCGCCTGCATGAACGGCAGAAGCGCCGCGGCGCCGAAGTCCGCTTCGTCCAGGTTCGTCGTCGCCAGCGCAAGGTGCGTCGGGTCCACGTCCGTCTGCCGCATCGCCGCGTCCACGTCCACCCACTTGCCGTCCAGCATCACCTGCGTCCACATGTGAAACCCGAACACGTTCTCGCGTCCCGCGAAGCGCGGCACATACGCCAGCCCCAGGACGCCGCGCGCCGGGATCCCGCGGGCGCGGCACAGCGCCGCCAGCAGCACCGCGTGCTCCGAGCAGTCTCCCGCCCGCGCCCGCGCCACGTCGCTGGCCGTCCCGAACGCCACGTTCAGCGACTTCTCGCGAATCTCGGTCGTCACGTATCGCCGCAGCGCGTCAACCTGCGCCAACGCCCCGGCCCCGGCGGCGCCGCGCAACGCCGCCTCCGCCATCGCGCGCACCTGCGGGTCGTCCGCGTTGGCGAACACCGTCGCACGCAGGTTCGCCCGCGCCTCCGGCGCCTCCGTGGAAATCCGCGCGTCGCGCAGCGCCGCGTGGTCCAGCCGTGTGAGCGTCACCTCGTAGCGCCCCGGACCCAGCTCGCGCACCGACTGCATCGCCGTCCCGGGCAGCTCCAGGCGCGCCTCGTCCTGCCTCGTCAACCGCAACACCACCCGCCGCGCTTTCCCCGCGTCGATCGCCCGCCCGGCCGGCAGCAGCGTGCTTACGAACAGCTCGGCCGCGCCGAGCTCCCTGCCCGCGTCCTCGCGCGTCGACAGCGTCGCCTCGAACGCCTGCCCCAGCATGTCGAATCGCATCCGCAGCGGACGCAGGTTCTCGTCGTACCACTCCTGCGAGCGCAGCTCGCCACCGCCCGGCATGCGCATCACCGCCGACACCTGCGCCGCCTCCACGGTCCCCGTGGGCGCCGCAATACGCTCGCGGCCCCCGATCGTCCGCACGACCTCAGCCGGAGCCGCCAGCGACACTTCCGGGTTGAACTCGTAGGTCGTCAGCGTCGACCCTTCCTTCAGCCCCGCCCGCCGCTGCTCCACGGACACGCCCCACGCCAGCCGGCCGCGCGGATCCCAGTCGTGCTCCACCTCGGTCGACGCGTCGCCCTGCCGGGTCACGACGCGAAGCTTTCCGTCCCGGATCGTGCCCGTCTGCACCACCCGCTGCCCCCCGAAATCCTGCTCCGTTCGAAACCCGGTCGCTTCCCCCGATACGCTCTCGATGTCCACGCGACGCGTGCGGATCTCCACCGTCGCTCCGGCCCGCTTCAGCTTGAAGTGCGCCAACTGCGTCGTCTCGATCGTGTCGCCCGTCCGCTGGCGCTGGAGGTGCATCACCCCCGTTCGCTGGCCCCCAAGCGTCACCACGTGCCAGATCGACTCGAACTCGCCCGCTGGCGGGTCCTGCGCGCGCCACGCGCCCAGCGCCACGCTCGCCGCCCACAACAGCGCCATCAGCTTTCCGACCACGCGCATCGCCGGCTCCCGTTCCCGGAATCTCGCCGGATTCTCTCGTCCGGACGCCGCTTTTGGAATAGACTTACCGAGGGCGCTCTGGGCTCGAGGAACTGACACGGACCGGCCGGCGCCTCCCTCCGGCCGCAACCTCTTCATCCACTCTTGCGTCGGTCTGGGCGACGCCGCGCGGGCGCACGTCGGGCCGGGCCTGCCTCTGGAGATCAGAATGACCGCGGTATCGTTCCGGCCGACCGGCCTGCTGTACGCCACCCTGATGCTCGCGGCACCCGCCCGTGCGCAAGTCACCGTCGAGATGGGAACCGCCTTCACCTACCAGGGCCAGCTCCACGAGAGCGGCTTGCCCGCCACCGGCAACTTCGACCTCGAATTCACCCTCTACGACGCGCCCGGCGAGGGGACTCCGCCCGAAGGCGGGAACCCCATCGGCGACCCCGTCCTGTTCGAGCGCTATCCCATCGTCAACGGGCTCTTCACCGTCGAGCTCGACTTTGGCAGCGAGCCCTTCCTCGCCGGCGAAGCCCGCTGGCTTCAGATCGCGCTGCGCCGGCGAGCCGGCGACGGCAGCCTGCCGCCCCCGGAAATCTGGGTCATCCTCGCCCCGCGGCAGCGCATCACCCCTACCCCCTACGCCCTGAAAACCCGTGGCATCGACGGCCACTCCCTCGACGCCGACGACCAGGACCCCGTCGACGCACTCTACGTCGACAGCGCAGGAAACGTCGGCATCGGAACGGCGACACCCGCCGCCCGGCTCGACGTGCAGGGCCCCGCACGCGCCGCCACCCTCGAAATCACCGGCGGTTCGCCCCTCACCCAGCCCGTCGAGGCTTGGGGCGCGAACTTCGCCGGACAGGCCCAGGTCCCCGCCGGAAGCTTCGTCGCCATCGCCGCCGGATTCAACCACAGCGCCGCCCTCACCAACGACGGCTCCGCCGTGGTTTGGGGCGACAACTCCTTCGGACAACATGACGCCCCGCCCGGCTCATACTCCGCCGTCTCCGCCGGGTTCGGACATTGCCTCGCCATCCGCGGCGATGGCGGGCTGGCCGCGTGGGGACGGAACGACTTCGGTCAGTCCAACGTTCCTTCGGGCGCGTTCTCCGCCGTCTCCGCCGGCGGTTTCTTCAGCCTGGCGATTCGCACGGACGGTTCGCTCGCGGGCTGGGGGTCCAACGATCGCGGGCAGGCCTCCCCGCCCTCCGGCTCGTTCGTCGCCGTCGCCGCCGGGTTCCGCCACGCGGCTGGCATCCGCGCCGACGGCACACTCGCCGCCTGGGGCGACAATCTCTGGGGACAGACCGACGTGCCGCCCGGCACCTTCCTCGCCGTCTCCGCCGGGCTTCACCACTGCGTCGCAATCCGCGACGACGGCGCCCTCGTCGCCTGGGGTCGCAACGTCTCGGGACAGACCGACGTCCCGAGCGGTACGTATCGGGCCGTCTCGTGCGGCGCTTTCCACTCCGTCGCCATTCGAACCGACGGCACCATCATCGCCTGGGGTGACGATACCTACGGCCAGAATGACGTGCCCATCGGTGAGTTCGTCGCCATCGCCGCCGGCGGTGGGCACACGCTGGGTCTGCGAGGCTCCTCCGCGGCTGACCTGGCCTTGCGGCTCGCCACCGACTCAGCCGCCAAACCGGGCTCCAACACCTGGACCATCTGGTCCGACCGGCGCCTCAAGCGCAACATCCAGCCTCTCCATGGTGCGCTGGAGCGACTCCTCGCGCTTCGCGGCGTCACGTTCGAGTGGCGCGACGCGCTGCACGGCGGCGGGCGGTCCGGACCGCAGCTCGGACTCATCGCCGACGAGGTTCGCACCGCTTTCCCGGAATGGGTCGGTCGCGACGCCCAGGGTTATCAGACGCTGACCACGACCGGGTTCGAGGCCCTTACCGCCGAAGCCATTCGGGAATTGCGCGCGAAGAACGCCGCCGAGATCGAGGCGCTGCGCGTCGAGAACGCGGAGCTGCGAGCGCGGCTCGAGCGGCTGGAGCGCCGGCTCATGCCGTAAGATCAGCACATCGCAAGGAATGCGGCGATCGTCATGGCGACGATGCGGAGTTTCTGAGGAGTCCACACCCAGAGCACGCGGCGCCTCCTTTGGCTGCGCACCTGATTCTACACCCGCCCGGCGCCACTTTCCGAAACCGCGCACGGATTACGGCGGTGAATCCTTGCCGCGCGGCTGCCCGAATTCCTGGACCCAGTAAATCCCGTACTCGCCCCCCAGCCGAACACCGATGCCAATCTCTGTAAACTCAGCTCTTAAAATGTTTTCCGCGTGTCCTGGACTGTTCATCCATGCCGTCATCACGTCGTCCGGTGTCGGTTGCCCGGCTGCGAGGTTCTCCCCGACCGTCTGATAATCATACTGGAATTGCTCGGCACGCTCGCGAAGCGTGGAACCGGTCACCGGGTTCTCATGGGCGAAGAAATTGTACGTAATCAACTCGCACGCATACGCGTCAGCCTGCGCCTGGAGCACCGGGTTGCCCGTCAGCGGTGACAGTCCTCGCGCCGCCCGTTCGGCGTTGACCAGTTCCAGCACCTGCAAACGCAGCGATGCGCCGTCCGCCGGCTCCCGACATTGGGCCGTGGGGTGCGGCGCCGCGCTCGAACCGCTTGCCACGTTCGTCGCGGCGTCCCCGTCGTTCCCCCCGGCCGTAACGATCGGCACTTCCGATGCGGTCGGGCAGCCGGCCACCAGAAGCGGGCAGACGGCGGCCAACGCGAGCAGGGTCAGGCGGCGGAACGACATCACAAGGCTCTCCTTCAGCACGGTCGCAGCGAACCCGCCGCCATTATATACTCCCCGGGAACCCCCCTTGATGAGACTCCCGGCTCGGACCATACTTCCGCACGGCGGAGGGTCTGCACCCCTGGCCGACCCGTGGCTCTCCATCCGCCGTGCCTGGTACGACAACAGGAGCTTTCGATGCGGCGACCGCTTTATGTACTCGCGGGGCTGGCGTCTCTCAGTCTGGTGGGTGCGTTGCTCGGGGCCGGTTGCAGCGGCGATTCCGCCGTCGGCGGAATCGGCTTCGCCTTCAACCTCCCCCCGATCGTCGTTCTCAGCGCCGACGTGGAGCGCGGCATCGCGCCCCTGACCGTGCAGTTCACCTCCAGCGGCAGCACCGACGACGGCATCATCGTGCAGCGCTTCTGGGAGTTCGGCGACGGCCAGACCAGCCTCGAAATCTCCCCCACCCACACCTACTTCGCCACCGGGCAGTACACCGTCCGGCTCACGCTCACCGACGACGACGCGGCCAGTACCACTCGCACGCGCGTCATTTCCGTGACGCAGGCGCCCGTCGCACGCATCGTCGTCGATCGCACGTCGGCCGACGCGGCTCCGGCGGTGTTCAACTTCGACGGCAGCAGCTCCTTCGACCCCGACGGGACGATCGACCCCAGCCTCGGATTCCGATGGGACTTCGGCGACGGGTCCGGCGAGGTCCGACAGATCGTCCCGCACACGTACGGTCGCCCCGGGACCTTTCGCGTGCGCCTGACCGTGACCGACGACACCGGCGTCACCGCCTTCACTGAGCTCATCGTTGTCGTGGGCATTCCGCGGCCTGCCATCACCCTCCGCGCCCCGTCGGCGGAGGTGACGAACATTGTCGCGACCGCCGAGTCGCGCCTCTGGGCCTACGTGGATTACACGGTCGAGCCCGGCGTCCCGCGCACGCTGCGCGGAGGCCTCGACCGCGACGCCGACCCGTGCGACGCGAACGCCACCCTGTTCGACGCCACCAGCGGCGAGCAGGTCCGCATGCTCCCCGAGCACAGCGAGCCGGTCACTTCGATCGCGTTCTCCCCTGACGGCTCCCAGCTCGCTTCCGCCAGCGAGGATCGTACCGTCGTCGTCTTCGACGTCTCGAACGGGCTCAACCTCCTCTCGTTCGGCGGGCACACCGACGCCATCCGCGCCGTCACCTACAGCGCCGACGGAACCCGCATCGCAACCGGCGGCGACGACGCTGCCGCAATCGTCCACGACGCCTCCACCGGCTCCGCCGTCGTCACCGTCAGCGCCCAGGCGGCCGTGAGCGCCGTCGCCTTCTCGGCGGACGGTACGCGCCTGGCGACCGGCGCCGACCTGGTCAACGATCCCACCCAGCCCGCCGAGCAGCAGGCGACCGGCGCGGTATGGGACGCGACCACCGGCGCCGCCGTGTCGACCCTGCGCGGGCACACCGGACGCGTGACTTCCATCGCCTTTTCCGACGACGGCGCGCAGGTCGTCACCGGCAGCGTCGACCGGAGCGTGCGCCTGTGGGACGCCGCCAGCGGCGCCGAAATCCGCCGATTCGATGGCCACACCAACGCAGTGAACGGGGTGGCGTTCTTCGCGGACGCCACCGGCGCATTCATTCTGAGCGGCAGCAGCGACCTGACCCTTCGCGTCTGGAACGCGGATACCGGCGAGCTCGTACGGACGCTGGTGGGTCACGCCGACCGCGTCACCGCGGTCGCGGTCTCGCCCGACCTGTCGCGCTTCCTGAGCGGTAGCGCCGACGGAACGCTCAGGATCTGGAACCGCGCCGACGGGGCGCTGCTTCGGACCCTGTCGAGCTGCGTCTCGACCGTCAGCTCAGTCACCTTCTCGCCGGACGGCCGACTCGTCGCCGGCGGGATCGCCGCCCAGAACAGCACGCAACTCGACGACGCCGAGATCCCCAACGGCAACGACCAGAACCTCAACGTCCCGCTGGGTCTGGGGCTGACCGGCGTATCGCCCGGCGACTATCGCCTCTGGGTCGAGCTGGACACGGACCGGACCGATCCGGTGCGGGCCTATTCCCCCGCGCTGGTGCGCATCATCCAGCCCTTCACCACCATCATCGAGGATGACACCCCCGAAATCCCGTTCGGCGACGACAACACCGCGGTTGTGCTGGTCAAGCCCACCGCCGCGCGGCAGATCTTCAGCCTCGGCCAGCTCGCGGCCGGCGACCAGCTCGACATCAGCCTCCTCGGGGAGCCGGGATACGATCGTGTCTTCGGGCGGCGCGCGCCGTACAGCGTCCTGATTCTCGACGACTCGCGCAACGTCGCCGACCCGACCATCCTGCAACCCGAGATGTTCGCCTGGTTCCGTGACGGTCGCACCCTCTTCGACCGCAACGGGCAGTACATCATCGGGCACGACGCGACCTACTACGTCGTCATCGACGGCGTCGCGGACCAGTTCTCCCGGGCGAACGGTCCGAGCGTCTACGTGCGCACGGTCCCCGACGCCGGTATCCAGCTTCGCGCCCAGACCATCCTCCTCGACTTCCGCGGCGGGACGGACATTTCCGCCGGCGACCTGCCCACCCAGACCATCCTCGATTTCGACGACATCGACTGGGGGCCCGACGAGACCGGGACCATCAAGGCCCGCATCGCGTCCACCATCCGGGACGTGTTCGTCAACGACGTCGGGCTGCCTTTCAACGTCACGGTCGCCACCTCCGACGACGCGGAGCTCCCGCGACCGCCGTACCTCACCGTCTATTTCGGCGGAGCCGCCCCGCCCTTCAACGACGAGCCGCAGACCTTCGGCCGGGCCGATTTCCGTGATCCGCGCAACAACACCCAAGCGGGCGCCGCGCTCGTGTTCCGGACCGGCGCGCCGTTCAACCTGACCGCCGACCAGGTGGGCGTCCTGCTGGGCAACCGGGCGGCGCACCTTTGCGGCCTGTGCATGGGGTTGCGCGAGACGACCGGCGGCGGCGACGTGATGGACCCGCAGACGGTCAACAACCAGGCCACCGGAACGCCCCTCTTCCTGGCTACCTCGCCGCTGCGCGCGTCGCTGGGCGACATTCTGCTCCAGTACAACGACCAGATCGGTTTCCAGAACGCGCGACGCACGATGGAGGAGTTGATCGGGTTGGCGCCTTGATCCCCGCGGCGCGGCGCGCATGATGCGTCGCCGTGACGACGACTTGCGGCGCCGGTGAACGGTCGCGGCGGCCTGCCCGGCATCGCTGGGTGGTCGCCGCTGTCGTTCTGGTCGCGCCGGGGTTCTTTCTGGCGCCGGCGTGGCGACTGGCGGGCTTGGGCATCGGGGAGGACGAAGCGCTCTACTACCTCCCGTCGCGCGCCTTTTTCGGCGAGCACGTCCGCCGCGGGCACTGGCCGGCGCTCAACCCGCTCACCGGGCTGGGCCGACCCTTCGCCGCCGACCCGCAGTCGGCCGTCTGGTATCCGCCGACCTGGGTGTTCGCGCTCGCCGATCCGGTGCCGGTGTACGCCGTCCTGCTCTGGGCGCATTACGTCCTGGCCGCATGGGGAACGTACCGGCTGTCGCGCGCGCTCGGTGCCGTTCCGCCCGCTGCCCTTTTCGCGGGAATCGCGTTCGCCTTCTCCGGGTTCATGCTCGCGCACCGGGCCCACTTCGCCATGCAGAACGCCGCCGCGTGGACTCCCGTCGTCGTCTGGCTGCTGCACCGCGCCGCCCTGGCGGGAGGACGACGCGTCGCGTGGGCGGCCGTCGCCGTGACGATGCAGTGCCTGTCCGGGCATGCACAGGTGGCCGCGATCACTGCCCTGGGCTCGCTGGCGTGGACCGTGGCGCAGCAGCGCCGCGTGCCGCTCGCACTGCCGCGCTGGGTGGCGGTGTGGGCGTTGGCGGTCGGACTGTTCGCGGTGCAGTGGGTGCCGACGGCGCTCTACGTTCGCGAGTGCACGCGCGTGCAGAACGACTACTGGGACTTCACGCAGAACAGTTGGCACCCCGCGTCCGCGCTGACCGCCGTGATGCCGATGCTGCTCGGGCAGCGCCTGCCCAATCTCTTTGACCAGCCCTGGTGGGGGCCGTCGCACCAGACCGAGCAGTTCGCCTATACCGGCATCGTGCCCGCCTTGTTGGCACTGGCCGCGATCCGCGGTGCGTGGCGCGGTGGCGCGCCGCGGCGAGCCGCGCTCGCGCTGGGCGCGTCAGGCGTGTTGTTGGCGCTCGGCAAGTACGGCCCGATCTGCCCGCTGCTTTACGCCCTGCCGGGCAGCAACCTGTTCCGCGTGCCCGCCCGCGCCCTGCTGCTGGCCCACCTGGCCGCGGCGCTGCTCGCGGGCTTCTCGCTGCATGATCTGATGATCGCCGCGACGCCGGCCACCGCCCGCCTGCGCGCGGCGTTGCTGGCCTGGACGCGGCGCCCGGTGGCGCTCGCCGCCGCGCTGCTGGCCCTGTGCCTGGTCGCAGCCGGCGTGGGCGGGCTGGTCGCGGGCGGTGCGGCGCGGAAAGCGGCGTGGGCGGCGGTTGCGCCGTGGAGGCCGGCGGTCTGGGTGCCGCTGATCGTGGTCACCAGTTCGCTGGCGGCGGTCCACAGTCTGGCACGCCGTTGGCGCCGACCGGCGCACGGCGCCCTGCTCTGCGCCGCCGTCACCGCCGCCGATCTGGCCGTCGTCGGCTGGACGCTTGACGTGCCGGCCGGCTGGCCGAAGCTCGACGAGTGGCTTCGCCCGCCGGCACGCGAGCAATGGGCGCGACACGTCGCCGCCGCGAGCGGTCGGCTGTGGGTCGTGACGGACACAGCCGGCGTCTACCATGACCCCATCCGCAAGGGCGCCGCCAATACCAATATGCTGCTGGGGATCGCGTCGCTCACCGACTACGGCCCGCTTCAGCCGCGGCTCATGCGCGACCGGTTCCGCTTCGCACCCTGGGGCGTCACGGAGCGCGCCGCCGAGCTGCTCATCGATTCGGGCTGGATGGCGGCCTGCAACGTGCGCTGGATCCTCGTCTGCGACCCGGCGCTCCCGCCGCCGGCGGGTTGCGAACCTGTGATGCGCACGACGTCGGGCGAACGGCTCTTTCGCAACGACCGGGCGCTCGGTGCCGCATTCATCGAGGACGCGACCGGAACGGCGGCCGCGCGCGTCCGCGGCGGGCGCGACACGCTGCGCGCGGACGTGGATGCGGCCCCCTCGGGTACCCGCCGCCGCCTGGTGCTGTCGCAAGTTGGAACCGCGGGCTGGCGCGCGTCGATCGACGGCCGGGCCGCGCCGATCCGCGCCGCACACGATGTGCTCATGTCCGTCGACCTGCCCGAAACGGCATGCTCGGTGACCTGGGTGTATTCCACACCCGGTCTGCGGATGGGCGCCTTCGCCAGCGGCGCGACCGCGGTGGCAATCCTGGCGGCGGTCGCCCTGCGGTCCGCGCGGCGCCGTCGGCGTTCGCGGGTCGTTACTGCGGAGGCGCCCGCGTCAGGCTGAATCGATCCACGACGGCCCCGTTCAGGTCGAGCTGTTTCAGCTCCAGGGTCGGGCCCGCGACCTCCACGACCGTGTAGCTGTGCAGCCTGTCGAACGCCGCCGCAATGTACGGCGGTCGGCTTTCGACCGGCGCCGCCTGGTACAGCTTCCCGCCTCCGCCGCCCGTCGTGACGTAGACCACCCCCGGACCCCCGTCGACCGCCGCCCCGCCGCGCATCGGCCGCGTGCGCTCATAGAAGTGGTTGTGCCCGCAGAATACCAGGTCAACGCCGGCGGCGTCGAAGACCGGCACCAGCGCGCTCTGAATCCGCAGGTCGGGCTTGTGCGGTCCCCCGGTGTAGGGCGGATGGTGGAACGCGACGAAACGCCACGCGGCGGCCGGGTCGCCCAGCACCTCGGCCAGCCACGGCGCGACGAAATCGCGCAGGGCGGCCTCGTCCAGGTTGCTGTCGACGACCGCAATGCGCGCGTTGCCATAGTCGAACCAGTAGTTGCCCTCGGGCGGCAGGGCCGCAGGCCCGTTTTCCGGCAGCTCGAAGATGCCGGCGTAGTCGCTGCCCAGCGAGGGACGGCTGACGTCGTGATTCCCGAGCGACGGCCAGAACGCGACCCGCGCCAGCGTCGCCGCGTACGGTTGGAAGAATCGCTCGGCGTAGCGGTACCACGCGCCGTCCGGATAGACCAGGTCGCCGGTGTGCAGCACGAAGTCGGGCCGAGCGGCGTCGATGGCCCGCGCGATGAGGAACTGCTCCCGCGTCCCCTTGCCGCTGTCGCCGAACACGACGAACCGATACGGTTGCTCCGGGGGCTTGTCCGCCACGAAACGCCGCGCCGACAGCACGCGCGAACCCACGCGCACCTCGTACGCGTATTCCGCGCCCGGCTTGAGCCCGCGCAGACGCACGCGGTGCCGCGTCCCCTCGTTGGCCGCCGGAATCGTCCGAGACACGCCGTCCATGGCGATCACGAGCTGCGTCGCGACCGGGCGCGTGGTGAACCAGACCAGGCTGACGGCGTCGCGCGTCGCGTTCTGCACCATCGGGCCCCCGGTCAGGCCGGCCGGGAGCAGGCGCGGTGCAGCCAGCCAGAGCAGCGCCGACGCCGCGATGAACAGCAGCGCCGCCAGCAGGACCTTGCGCGGGTGCGGCATGCGACGCCCATGGTCACCGCACCGTTCCGTCACCGCAAGCGCGAACCCCCGGCCGGCGTGTCACGCCGAGGCGAATGTGCCGCCACGCCGCGTGAGCCAGTGCCCGTGCAGCGTCTGAAGCGCCACGTAGCCGTACCCGGCGATGAAGATGCACAGGAACGGGAGCGCCGCCCCGGTGCGTTCGAACCAGTACGGCGACGACAAGCACATCAGCAGGCAGCCGCTGAGATACAGCGCCATGGCAAGCTCGGCCCAGGGCTGCCACGCCCCGCGCCCGATGCGCTGCCGTGAGACGCGCTTGCGCCACGCGTTGGGGGCGATGGCGGCGTCCCCATACTTCGGGGTGCGCACGAACTCCCCGCTGCGCCCCAGCAGGCCCTCGACCGCGGCAATGGCGTTGTTGAACGCGATCCCCACGCCGATCGCCATCAGGGCCGGTACGTAGCGCACCGAGTCGATCCAGCTCCGCCGCAGCTCGCGCTGGCTGCAAATGTAGAAACTCAGCGCCGAGCAGGTACCGACGAAGAACAGCAGCGCGTCGAACACGTGGTCCACCCACGTGTTGGGCTGCGGGTAGTACAGCTTCATGTACAGCGTCGGCCCGATCAGCAGCGACAGCAGCACGATCAGGATGTACACGCCGCAGCTCGTCAGGTGAAAGAACGCCTCCAGCTTCACCCGCCAGTTCTCGCGGCTGGCCAGCACGCGCGGCAGCAGCTTCACGCACGTCTGCGCCCCGCCCTTCGTCCACCGGTGCTGCTGCGCCTTGAACGCGTTCATCTCCGGGGGAAGTTCGGCCGGGGAAACGATGTCAGGCAGAAACACGAACTTCCACCCGCGGAGCTGCGCCCGGTAGGACAGGTCCAGGTCCTCCGTCAGCGTGTCGTGCTCCCACCCGCCCGCGTCCTCGATCGCGCTGCGGCGCCAGATCCCCGCCGTCCCGTTGAAGCTCATGAACCGCCCCGAGCGGTTCCGCGCGGTGTGCTCGATCATGAAATGGCCGTCCAGGAGGATGGCCTGTGCCTGCGTAAGGATCGACAGCCCGCGGTTCACGTGCCCCCACCGTGTCTGCACCATCCCCACGCGCGGGTTGGAGAAATGGTGGATGGTCGAACGCAGAATGTCAGGCGGTGGGATGAAATCCGCGTCGAAGATCGCGATGAACTCGCCACGCGCCGTCCGCGTCCCTTCCGCCAGCGCCCCTGCCTTGTACCCGGTCCGGTCCGCCCGCCTGACGTAGTGAACGTTGTGCCCTGCCGTGCGCAGCGCCTCCACCGTCCCGCGGGCGATCTCCCGCGTGTCGTCGGTCGAGTCGTCCAGAACCTGGATTTCCAGCTTCTCCCGCGGGTAGTCGATCGCGCAGGCCGCCTCGATCACCCGCCGTGCAACGTACCGCTCGTTGTACATCGGGAGCTGGACCGTCACGTGCGGCAGGTCCGCCAAGTCCGACCCGGGCGGCCGGGGGCGGCGCTTTCCGCGGAAATACAGGTAGACCAGCAGGTAACGGTGCAGCCCGTAGACGCACAGAACCGCCAGAACCCCGACGTAAACCGCGACCGCGACGTCCAAGAGCGACGCAATACTCATCTGTACGTCCCGGGTCGTCCCGGCGCGCACCGGATCGACCCAAAGATGAGGCATGCTATGTTAGCCCCTCCGTGGGTGTCAATCGCGCCGGTCGCCGCGCCCGCGCCTCGCCGCCATTCCGCTCCGACCGCTTCCGATATACGATAACAGCCGGAGGATGACGGCTCCCTCACCGGAACATTATAGGCACCACCGATCTATGTCCGAAACTACTGACACCAGCGCCATGAGCGGCGCCCCGCCCAAACCCGGTCGCGACGCCGCCATCCAGGAATTCGCCGATCGCTTTCTGGCCGGCCCCAACCGCGACCTGTACGCCGAGATGCTCCTCACCGTCTGCCGCATGGCCAAGGACGATGCCGGCCGCGGGGAAGTGAAGATCGTCCACAAGGCCTTGCAGGAGCTGCGCTATGCCTTCAAGGTCTTCGCCCCCTACCGCGACGTGCGCAAAATCAGCATCTTCGGATCCAGCCGCACCGCCGAAGGTCACCCCGACTATCTCGCCGCCATGACCTTCGCACGCCTCATCGGCGAGCGCGGCTGGATGATCATCACCGGCGCCGGCGACGGAATCATGAAGGCCGGCCACGGGGGCGCTGGGGCGGCGGCCAGCTTCGGGGTGGCCATCCGGCTTCCCTTCGAGCAGCGCACCAACAGCATCATCGCCGACGACTCCAAGCTGGTGAACTTCCGCTACTTCTTCACTCGCAAGCTCATGTTCATGAAAGAGGCCTCGGCCGTCGCGCTCTTCCCCGGCGGGTTCGGGACCCAGGACGAGGGCTTCGAGGCGCTCGTCCTCATCCAGACCGGGAAGATGCCCATCGTCCCGATCGTCATGTGCGAGCGCCCCGGCGGGACCTACTGGCAGCGCTGGCGCGAATACGTCGAGGCCGAGCTGCTCCGCACCGGCATGATCAGCGCCCCCGACACGAGCCTGTTCTTCATCACCGACGACCCGGCCGCCGCCGTCGAAGAGGTCACGCGCTTCTACCGCGTCTACCACTCGTCGCGCTGGGTCGAGGATGACCTGATGCTGCGCCTCAACGCCCCCCTGGACGAGTCGGTGGTCGCCCGGCTCAACGGAGAGTTCGCCGACATCCTGGCCGCCGGACGAATCACCCTCGGCCCCGCGGACCCCGTCGAGAACGGCGAGTTCGGCGACAAGCCTCGGCTTCGCGTTCCCTTCGACAAGCGCAGCTACGGCCGGCTGCGGCGCATGATCGACCAGATCAACGCCACCGGCGCCTGACGCCGCGCTCCGCCGCCCAACGCGCGTCCCGGTCCGCACTCCGCTGCCGCCGCTCAGCCCGTGTGCTACCATGGCGTGGCCGGCCGCGACCGGCCGCCCGAGGCCGCCGATGATCTCCCTCCGTCGCCAGGTGCTCGCCCTGCTGTTGCTCGCGGGCGCCCTTCCGCCCGCCCGCGCCGAGCGCACCATCCCGGCCGGCGCATACGCCGACAAGCTCCGCGGCATGTGGCTCGGACAACTGATCGGTGTCTTCGCCGGCCTTCCGACCGAGGGAGTCTTCGGCGGCGCGGACCCCAACCCGGCCGACAGCGTGCCGTGGGACCTGCGCCAGGTCTGGACCACCGACGACGACACCGACATCGAGTACCTCATTCAACACGTCTACGCCGTCCACGGTTTCGAGCCCACCCCCGCCGACCTGAAGGCCGAATGGCTCGAGCACGTCCCCATCTCCAGCGTGTTCATCGCCAACCGCCGAGCCCGCTGGCTGATGGATTACGGGTTGGAGCCGTACGACACGGGCGCCTACGACCGCGACGAGCATTGGTGGTCGATCGACCCGCAGCTTACGACCGAGTCCATCGGCGCCATCTCGCCCGGCGCACGGCAATGGGCGCTCGACCACGTGCGCGCCTGGGCGCGGATCACGAGCGAGGGCACGCCCGTTCACGCCGCCCAGTTCTACGCCGCCATGTACGCCGCGGCCGCGTTCGAGTCCGACGTCGCGACGCTCGTCCAGCGCGGGCTGGAATGCCTGCCGCTCTCGTCCCGCGCCAGTCAGGCCATTCACGACGTGGTCGCCTGGCACGCGGCCGACCTGGCCGACGGCATCCCCGACTGGCGCGCCACCCGCCGCACGCTCTACGACCAGTACCAGGGTCCCGCGTCGCCCGGCCGATCCTGGTTCTGGCTCGACTCCACGCTCAACGTCGCGTCCACCACGCTCGCGCTGCTGTATGGCGACGGCGACTTCGAGCAGACCGTGCAGATCGCGGTGCTGGCCGGCTGGGATTGCGACTGCAACGCCGCCACCGCCGGCGGCCTGATCGGAATGATCCGCGGCTACGACGGACTGCCCGCCTGGATGCTCCCGCTGTGCGGCGACGTGTACCAGAACACCCGGCGGCCCAACCTGCCGCACCCCGGGCCGCTCCCTCAGGACGATTCGATCGTCGCCCTCTGCCAGCGCTGGCAGGCCCTCGCGGAGACCGTGATCCCGCTGGTCGGTGGCTCGATCACCGGGCAGGGCGACGAGCGCATCTATCACCTGCCCGACTCCGACCCGGTCGTGCCCGAACCCGAGCAACCCGACCCCGACGAAGCCGCTGGCCTGGTCGGGCTATTCCGCGCCGCCGGACAATCCGTCACCGTCTCGGCCAGCATCGAACGTCGCAACCCGGCCCGCGACCGCGACCACCTCGACGGCATCGCCGACGGCGTGACGGACCCGCGTCACTCCTCGCATCGCCCCTACTGGACCTCCGACGGCAATCCGAAACAGCCCGACGGCGGTGACTTCTACCAGCTCAATTTCCCGCGCCCGGCCGTCGTATCCCGCCTCGTGTTCTACGAAGGCGACCTATGGCCGCCGGGGTACAACAGCGACCCCTACAACACCCCGCGCGACGGCGGGTTTTTCGTAACCCTCACCCCCGAAGTCCGCGTCGCCGGAGCCTGGATCGTCCCGCCCGGCTGGACCCAGGGCGCGGCACTCGACCCCGTCCGCCCCTTCCAGGTGATATCCTTCGAGTTCCCGCCCATCGCCTGCGACGGCGTCCGCGTCCGCGGCGACGCCGGCGGCGCACAGCAGTTCACAACCTGCATGGAACTGGAGGCCTATGGCGTCGTCGCGGCCCGCCGGCGATGGTGAAGAACCTCCCCGGCTCGGCGCGCCCGCCGCCCTGACGAGCGGATCGCGGATGCCGAACCCGAGTGAGCCCATGCTAGACCCCACGCAGCGTTTCTCCGACCGCGTCGAGCACTATGACCGCTATCGCCCCGGCTATCCCGACGCGATCCTCGAACCGCTTCGCGCCGCCGGCCTGCTCACTCCGGGCGCACGCGTCGCCGACGTCGGAAGCGGCACGGGCAAGCTGGCCGAAGTCTTCCTCCGCGCCGGCTGCACCGTCATTGGCGTGGAACCGAACCACGCCATGCGTCACGCGGGCGACTCCGCCCTGGCCCGCTTCCCGCGCTTCTCGAGCGTCGACGCCCGCGCCGAGCAGACCACCCTGCCCGACGCCTGCGTCGATCTCGTCTGTGCCGGGCAGGCCTTCCACTGGTTCGACCCGCGCGCTGCTCGGCACGAGTTCGCCCGCATCCTGCGACCCGGCGGTGGTGCGGCTCTTGTCTGGAACGATCGCGACACCCGCCGCACCGAGTTCATGCGCATCTACGAATCGCTGCTGCTTGAGCTCTGCCCTGAGTACCACCAGGTCGGGCACAAACAGTACGACGAGTCCCGGCTGTCGGAATTCTTCGCCCCGTCCGCGATGCAGACGGCCGCTTTTCCGTATCATCAGGCTCTGGATTGGGATGGGGTCGCCGGGCGGCTCCTTTCCTCGTCGTACGTGCCCAAGGCGGGCGACGCCCACGACGCGCTGATGCGGCGCTGCCGCCACGCGTTCGAACGCTGTGCGCGGGACGGGCGCGTCGTGTTTGACTATGACACGCGCGTCTACTTCGCGCCGCTCGCCCGCAACGAACCCGCCCACGTGCCGGTCGCCGCGCCGGCCGATCGGTGACCGTCATGCCCGATCACGACGAATCGCCGCCGCAGACCCGCGATCCGCCCGAGTTCCGCCTCGACCAGCCCCTGCCCGCCCACCGGCCGCTCGACGTCACCGCGTTCAAGTCCAACCGGCAGCTCTATTTCGCGCTGCGCGATCTGACTGGCGTCGCCCCGCGGCCCGTCGCGATGTCGCTGCCGGGCTACTTCGTGCTCGCGCATCTCGACGGTGGGCACGACGTGGCACAGATCGCCGCCGCGTTCGAGCGGGAGTTCGGCCGTGGCGTCGCGCCCGACGAGATCCTGCACGTGGTGCACGACCTGGACCAGGCCTTGCTGCTCCAGACCGAGCGCTTCGAGGCGGCCTACGCCGCGCAGCGCGACGCGTACCTCCGCGGCGACGTACGCGACAACCGCGCCCGCTCGCCCGACGCCCATGCCCTGCGCTCCGACATCCTGCACCGTGTCCTGGCCCAGCCCCCGCAGCCTCGCGACGCGCCCGTTCGCGGCATCATCGCGCCGCATCTCGACTACACCCGCGGCGCGCCCTGCTACGCCACCGCCTTCTCCGCGCTCCTGGCCGCCACGCCCCCGGATCGCTTCGTGATCCTGGGAACCAATCACTTCGGCCGCGGTTTCGACCGGCTCGTCGCGACCACGCGCGACTTCCTCACCCCACTGGGCCGCGTCGAAACCGACCGCGCGTTCCTTGCCGCCGTCGAGCGGCGGTTCGGCGCCTCGATCTGCGAGCATGAGTTCGACCACCTGGCCGAGCATTCCATCGAGCTGCCGGTGCAGATTCTCCAGGTGGGACTGGTGCACCGAGCGTTTTCGATCGTGCCGGTCCTCTGCCCGGACCCGGCCGCGTGCGCATGCCAACCTGGGGCAAGCTACCTCGCCCGCTTTGCGGCGGCGCTGCGCGCGGAACTGGACGCCGACCCGCGGCCCACGGTAGTCATCGCCAGCGCCGACCTGAGCCACGTGGGACAGAAATTCGGCGAGACGACGCCGACGGACGAGGCATTCCTGCGGCTGATCGAAGACAGCGACCGGCGCCACCTTCAGCGCCTTTCGGAGCAGGGCTCCGCCGAGTTTGTGTCCGCCGTCAACGCGTCGGGAAACCAGACTCGGATTTGCAGCGTCGGCGCGCTGGCAACTCTCCGCGCCACCCTTCACGATCGCCCTCTCCGGCTGCTGGCCTACCACCAGGCTGCCGACTTCGCGAACGAGACCCACGTCACGTGTGCGGCTGCCGTCGTCGACTGATCCTGGGAGGGGCCGCGCTGGCCAGGGTGGCGGAGCGCAAAAAAGTTGGGCCACCGCGGCACCAATCGGGGGGGTACCGGGCGGCCCATGCGCTGGGATGGGCGTTTGAGTCCGTGACTTCCCACTCTCCAACAGGTAGAACCGCGGACGCCCCCGGGAGTGTCGCACTTACGACGTATTCGAAGCAGCATCGCCCCGCGCCGCGCGTGCGAACCCGGCGAAAGATGCGCCGGAAGGACCGCGGACAGGTGCGCGCAACTCGTTCTAATGATATCGATTATGACCGGCAGCGCTCAGATCCACGCTCCGGCTCATCGACTGCACCACGCGCCGCAGCCTCTGAAGCGCCAGATTCCCGCCGACCGTCATCTCCAGCCCCACGAACTGCACGGCGACCAGGACGCCCGCCTGCCCGTCCGTTCGGAACGAGCGATAACATGCGTCGAGCTGAAGTGGCGGTTGGGCGTCGCGGAAGTCGATCTCCATCCCCAGGCAAGCGTTCAAGTCCCAGTGCGCCGCGGAGGTTGCGAGCCGCACCAGGCAACCCCCGCACGAGATATCGACCAGGCGGCCGGTCACGATCTCCAGCGGCGAGCCTTGCGCGGTCTCACGCCGCGCGGTTCCGCCGACCCACAGGTTGGCGACGATCGTCCGATCTGCCGGAATTGGCGTCCGATAAAATGCGCGCCGCTGAAGCTCAGTGATCGCGTCCGGCCAGCGGTAGCGGATCGCGGCGATTTCGCTGCGGTCGGGTGTCACGAAGCGACCTTTCGCCTCCACCACTGTCGAGAGCAGGATCTTGCGACTCGAATGCCGAAAGCTGACGCCCACGTATTGCCCCAGCGACAACGGCGGGAGGCGCGCCTCCCCGGCCGCCACGTAGTCCAGCACGAAGTATCGCCGCACCGGATCATGTTCGAGGAACCGGCTCTTGAACGTGTGCCAGGCGTCCTCGGCGCGGGTCGTGATCTGCGCGATCGCGCCGGTTCGCACCGCGCGTTCGAACAGGTCGGCTTCGGTGAAGGAAAGTGTCAGTTTACCGGTGTTCATTCGCCGACCTCCTCGTCCAGGCACTCGGCCCCGCTCAGGAACGCGCGCAGGCGCTCGATCGCGACGGCCTGAGCCTGGTGCGATGGATCGAGGTTGAATTCAAAACCCACCGTGAGCACGTCGCGGTCAGGCGCCCGCGTCTTGTGGCACACGATCGCGTCCAGGTCGAACTCGTGGTTCAGCTCCACCAGGCGGAATTGCAGCCGAACCGGCTCGCCGATCAGCAGCACGCCGTCGCGCTCGCGCGGCACGCGTGCGGCGGCGCCCGTCCCGCAGACGTTGAAGATCTGCCCCGAGAACGTCCCGCCGTCGTCAGTGATGACGCGCAGCGCCGTCTGCCGCGGGTACGCACGACGCACAAACTGGCGCCGATTCTCGACCTGGACCCCGTCCGGCGCGCTGAGCAGGAGTCGCCGCGGTGGCTCGTCGCGCGCGTCCAGAACGCTGGCGCTGAACAGATACACATGGCTGCCGACGTAGGCGTGCACGTCGCAGAATGCGCCGATCAGACCCGGCAGCGAGGCGTTGCCGGCGTCGTCGGCGACCTGCACCGTCAGCATGGTCGAGTCCGCCCGCAGGAGCGTACCGCGCAGCGGTCTTTCGAGTTGGACGTGCCGCGGCTCGATCTCGAACCGGGCCCCGGTGATGGCGGCCTGTTCGAGCACCCGCCGGGTCTGGCGACGCGTAAGATCAAGAGCGTAGAGCATTGGGGGACAGCCTTTCGTACTTCGAGCGGCCAGCGCCACCCGGGTCACAGCTTCCGCGCGCCCTCCGCGGACTTCGGCGCGCCCCATGTGCTCGACGACGAGCGCCGACGCCATGCGAGACGGCGCAGTGCCGCCAGCGGGCGGCGCCACAGGGCGGGACAATCGGCCGCAGCCCAGGAGCACCCGAGGATCGCTTCGCCCCCTGCGCTCGCGGACCGCCGGTGGGTCAGTCGCAATGCCAGTGTCGGCCCGTGCTCGAGTTCCACGCGGGCCAGGAAGCTGTCGCCGACGCGCAGCTCGCGGACGTCATCGTGCCGCGCAACCCCGGCGACTCCGTGGTGCGCGACTCGCATCAGTCGGCAGGAGCACTCGCATCGCCGGCCTCCCACGCGCTCCAGGCGCACCGGAATGCCCTGCGGACGCGACAGCGCAATCCGCCGGCCACGCCGCCCGCCGTTTGCGGCCCGGTTGGCGGGAGCTGCGGCACGGGCCCCCGGCGGGCGCGCGAGTCGCGCGCCGCCCGGCCGACTTGCTTCGCGGGGGGTTTCGCGGTGCGGACGGCTTACGGGTCCGGCCATGGCCAGCGTCTCCTGCCAGCTCCGAGCTGGGCAGGATGTACTTCGACGATCGTGCGGCCGGGCTTCATGGCGGCGGGGCGCGCACCCGGCCGGGGTCGCCGCGGTTTCCGCTTATCAGCCCGAACGGTGTCCGTTAACCGACGGGTCGCGGTGTCGGGCACGCGCCCGTCCCGGAATCGGCGCGGTCGTGGGTGGCCGTCCGCGGTCCGTCCGACCGTCCGAGAACGCCGGTCGCCGTGCCGCCGCCCGTACTTTCCGCGGCATGCGATCGCGGGTGACGCCGACGGCGACTCATAAGCTGATGCGAGAATTGTGCCTGCCCGTCCGAACCGCCTTCGCCGGCCGTCGTAGGAATGGAAACGCGCGGCACGGACGCAAGTTCAACCGGCGTTCGGCTCTCGCGGAGCGGCTGCTCTCCCCGCTTCCCGACAGCCGAACGCCGGGCCGTTTTTCTCGGCGGGGCGCGGGCGTGACCTTGCGGTGCCTTGACCGGCTCACAACGCCGGCAGTAACTCGCGGCTTTCTGGGGAGCCGACCGAAGCGGTCGGCTTCCTTTGTGCTCGCTACATCAGAGCCAAGCTTCACCCGTGTGGAGGAAGTCCCGTTCACCTGGACGCGGGGCCAGATACGGGAGGTCGCGTAGATGGCCGCGCGGAACCCGAAATGGCGACGGGCGGTTGCTGCCTCGCCGCCCAAGGCGTAGCCCTCTGCCGTGCCGTGGCCCCTGACGTGGCCACGGGGCCGTTCTACGCGGTTCTACGGCCCGACCTGCCGCCGGAATATCAGGGCGGCGAGCGAGGGCGGCCCCTGGCGCTCACGTCGCGGCACCTGGACCTGATGCTTCGCCCGACGCTCGAACGGCAGCTACGGTCGTGTCCGGACCGGGATCGCCAGTCGGGAGGTCGCCGAGGCGTTCAATGCCCCGCGGTCGCGACGCCGCTACTTACGGCCGGCGTCGTCACGCGGTAAGCTGAGCGGCAGCCAGGACGAGCGGTCGGCGTACGCCCGCACGGAGTGATCTGCAACCGGTTTCGAGCCATGAGCCAGGACTTTCTGCCGCTGCGCGGTTTCGACCACGTCGAGTTCTACGTCGGCAACGCCAAGCAGGCCGCCCATTTCTTCGACAAGACCTTCGGCTTCCGCCCGGTGGGCAAGCTGGGGCTGGAGACGGGCGTTCGCGACCGCGCCAGCTACTTCATGCAGCAGGGCCAGGTTCGCTTCATCTTCACCAGCGCGCTTTCGCCGGACAGCGACATCGCCCGTCACTGCGCCCTGCATGGTGACGGCGTCCGCGTCATCGGCTTCGAGGTGACCGATGCCGAGGCCACCCTGCGCGAAGTCAAGGCCCGCGGCGCCACCGTCGTCCAGCCCGCCCAGGCCTTCGAGGACGCCGGCGGCACACTCAAGACCGGCATCATCCGCTACGCCGGCGACACGCTCATCAAGTTCGTCGAGCGCCAACACTATCGCGGCGTATTCGCGCCCGGGTTCGTTCCCATCCACGCCCACGGGGCCGAGCCGGTCGGTCTGGCCGCCATCGACCACATCGTCACCAACGTCTACCTCGGCGAGATGAACTATTGGGCCGGCTGGTTCGAGCGCGTGCTCGGGTTCGCTCAGCTCACGCACTTCACCGACAAGGACATCTCCACCGAGTACAGCGCCCTGATGAGCAAGGTGATGGAGAACGGCACCGGCCGCATCAAGCTGCCCATCAACGAGCCGGCCGAGGGCCGCAGAAAATCGCAGATCGACGAGTACCTCGAATACTACCAGGGCCCGGGCGTGCAGCACATCGCCTTGAACACCAGGGACATCTGCGCCACGGTCCGGGCCTTGCGGCAGCGCGACATCGACTTCCTGCGCGTTCCCGACGCTTACTATGATGCGCTGGCCGAGCGCGTCGGGCACATCGACGAGGACTTGCACGAGCTGCGCGAGCTGGGCATCCTGGTCGATCGCGACGAGGACGGCTACCTCCTCCAGGTCTTCACCCAGCCCGTGCAGGACCGCCCCACCCTCTTCTTCGAGGTCATCGAGCGGCACGGCAGCCGCGGGTTCGGCGTCGGAAACTTCAAGGCCCTCTTCGTCTCCATCGAGGAGGAGCAGCGCCGCCGTGGAAACCTGTGAGCCGCCGCCCGGCCCGACCACGCGACTCGCGCCGCCGCACGTGTTTGAACGAACGGGCCTCGCGCGCTAGACTTCGTTCCGGCGCCGTACCCGTCGGACGGGCGTCGACGCCTCGCTGCGAGACACCATGCCCAGGGTCATCACCGCCCCGCTCGACGCGCGCGACCTCGACCTTGCCATCGCCGCGGCGCGCTTCAACGAATTCGTCACTGAGCGGCTGGTCGCGGGCGCCCTGGACGCGTTCGTGCGGCACGGTGGCGACGAAGCCCGCGCCACTTTGGTCTGGGCGCCCGGGTCGTTTGAGCTGCCGCTCGTCGCCCGCAAGCTGGCCGAATCGAAGGCGTACCACGCCGTCGTCTGCGTCGGGTGCGTCGTTCGCGGGCAGACGCCCCACTTCGACTATGTGGCCGGCGAGGTGGCCCGGGGTATCGCACAGGCGGCGCAGCAGACCGGCGTGCCGGTCGCGTTCGGCGTGATCACGGCCGACACCATGGAGCAGGCCATCGACCGCGCGGGCGGCAAGGCCGGCAACAAGGGCGCCGATGCGGCGTTGGCGGCGATAGAGATGGCCAACCTGCTGCGCCGGTTGGCGCACGGCTGAGGTGCGCGAGCGCGTCGCAGCCTAAACGGTGCGGCGCCACCTGGGCGGTGGATCAGGCAGCGACGCTGGACGTGGCATGGACGTTTGTGGTCCGCTCGGGATGAACTGACCCACGCATGATCACCGACAAGCGCCGCGAGGCGCGCATTCTCGCGTTGCAGGCGCTGTGTCAGCTCGACGTGCAGGGCGACGGGTTTCTCCCCCAGCTTGACGCGTTCCTGCGCGACAGCGAGAACGAACGCCGCGCCGAAGGCACCAGCGGGGTGCCCGGCGGGTTTGCCGGCGGCGCCATCAGCGCCGCCGCCGCCCTGGTCCGGGCCGCCTGGCACGGGCGTGCGGCGCGCGACGAGCAGGTCGTGGCCGCCTCGGAGCACTGGCGGCTGGAGCGCATGGCGCTGGTCGATCGCAACCTGATCCGCCTGGCGGTGTGCGAGCTGCTGGAGCATCCCGGGACGCCACTGCCGGTCGTCATCAACGAGGCGGTCGAGATCGCCCGCGAGTTCGGCGACGCCGATTCCCCGCGATTCGTCAACGGCGTGCTGGACGCGGTGTGGCATCGCATTCAGCGCGACACCGCCGCGCCGGCGACGGCGGTCCCCGACGGGGCGTCCGCGGAGTCGGTGCCTGGCGCGCCCGGCCGTCGCGACGGTCCGGCGGTGGAGTGACCCGCGATGGGCCTGTTCGACGTTTTCAAGCGCGGGCTGAAAAAAACGCGCGACGTGGTCGCCGCCGGGTTGCGCGCCATCCTGCCCTTTGGAAAGGCGATCGACGAGCCGCTGCTCGAGCGGCTGGAGGAGACGCTGCTGGCCGGCGACATGGGTCCGCGGGCCGTTGCGTCGCTCATCGACGAGGTGCGCGCCGGCTGGAAGGACAAGCGCATTTGCGAGGCCCAGGAAATCGTGCCGTTTCTGAAGCAGCGCATCGCCGGCACCTGGTCTCCTGAGGCCCGCGCGCTGCGCTTCGCGACCGCGGGCCCGACCGTCATCTTCGTGGTCGGCATCAACGGCTCGGGCAAGACGACCAGCGTCGCCAAGCTCGCCGGCTACCTGCGCCGCTCCGGCCGCAGCGTCCTGCTGGCCGCGTGCGACACCTTCCGCGCCGCCGCCGTCGAGCAACTCTCCATCTGGTCCAAGCGCCTCGGGGTCGAGATCGTGCGCCACCAGCAGGGCAGCGACCCGGCCGCGGTGGCTTTTGACGCCTGCGACGCCGCCATCGCCCGCAACATGGACGTCCTGCTCATCGACACCGCGGGCCGGCTTCACACGCAGGACCACCTCATGCGCGAGCTGACCAAGGTCCGCAACGTCGTCCGCAAGCGCATCCCCGACGCGCCGCACGAGGTCCTGCTGGTGCTCGACGCCACGATCGGGCAGAACGCCATCAACCAGGCCAAGATGTTCACCCAGCATGTCGACGTCAGCGGGCTCTTCCTCGCCAAGCTCGACGGCTCCGCCAAGGGCGGCATCGTGGTGGGCATCCGCGATCAGCTCGACATCCCCGTCAAGTTCGTCGGGATGGGCGAGACGGTCGACGACATCGAGCTCTTTGAACCCGAGACGTTCGTCGAAGCGCTCTTCTCCGTCGAGTAGGCCGCGCCCGCCCGCTGTGTCGCGTCACGGTCCGACTGGACCGGACGTGCGGCGCTCCCCCCGCACTCCACCCGGTTGCGGCCGCTTCGCTTCGCGCGGTACAGCGCCCGATCGGCCTGCGTCACGACGTCCACGGGCGCCGGTGGGACAGCGCCCGCGTCGAAGCGTGCCGCGCCTACGCTGGCCGTCACCCGCAGGTCGCCTGCGACGCTGGGAACCACCGACTCCGAGACGCCGGCGCGAATCTCCTCGGCCAGCTCGTGGAGCCGCTCCGCGGCCGCGCCGCTCAGGACCACGGCGAACTCCTCGCCTCCGTAGCGCGCCACCAGCCCGAGATCGCGCACCACGCGCCGCAGCGCCGCGCCGACCGCCTTCAGCGCCGCGTCTCCCGTGGGATGGCCGTACGCGTCGTTGAACCGTTTGAAGTGGTCCACGTCGAGCATGATGAGCCCCAGCGGCTCGCGCTGGGCGCGGACGCGCTCCAGCTCCTGGCCCAGATGCGCGTCGAACACCGCCCGGTTGGCGACCTGCGTCAGCGGGTCGATCGACGCCGCCTGGCGCACCGTGCGGCACTCGCGGTCCAGGCGCTCGGCCTGCTCGCGTGCCGCGGAGGCTTGGCGCTGGGAGTCCGCCCGCTCGATCTCGGCCCGCACGCTCAGCTCCGCCAGCGCCGCCGCCGCCTCGATCTGCAAACGGGCGTAGTCCACCGTCTGTCCAACGGTGAGCGTGAGCATGCGCGCCACCTCCTTGACCTGGGTGTCGATGCCGGCCAGGGTCGCCTCCAGCGCCTCCGCCGCGATCGCCAGCCGCGATTGGCAGAACCGCTTCACCGATTCGAGGTCGCTCGACGGAACGTCGCCGCAGAACAGCTCTGCGATTCGCACCGCCGACGCGACGACGTCCGCCAGCCGACTCTCAGCGCCGGGGCGCGCCGCCGCCGTCTCGTCGTGGGCCCCGCCGACGGCGGCGCACAGCAGGGGTGGGAGGCCCCATTTTTCCAGCAGCGCCCGGCTCATCGCCGCGTGCGTGAGCCCGAGTCGTTCCTGTTCGATGCGGCGCAGCGGGATCCCGCCGCCGCGAGCGCGCCAGACCGGTTCATACTCGCCGCGCGCCGTCTGCCACGCCGCCACCACGCCCACCCCCGACAGCAGCCCGGCGACGAACGCTTCCTCCGCCAGCCCCGGAACGACCGCCTTGGCCGAGAGCCGTGCCGCGACGGCCCGCGTCAGCGACTCGCGCCAGTACGACTCGAAGTCGAACCCGTTCCCGTCCAGGTTGCGCACCGTGTCGACCAGTGCGAAACTCAGCGCCATCACCTTCACGCTGCGCAGCCCGAGCAGCGCGACCGCCTGCGGCACCGACCCCACTTCGCGCGTCAGCCCGAACAGCGACGAGTTCACCACCTTGAGCAGGCGCGCCGTCAACGCCGGGTCTTTCTGAATCACCGCGGCCAGCTCCCCCACCGAAGCGCTGTCGCGCTTGGCAAGCTGTAGGAACTCGATCGCGGCCGCCGGGAGGGACGGCAGGTTATCAGACTCGCAAATCCGGGCTAGCAGTGCGTCGCGCATGGGGTCCGTGTCCTTTCCCCGGTATCGGGGTTTTCGCCTCAATCCCTCCATCGGTCCGACGAGTTCGGGATTTGCGACTTTTCGAGTGGATCGCCCGCGCGATCGCAGGCCGGTCCGGACCGCCGGATTGACCCGCCATTCGACGCGTCCTAGAATCTCAGGCGGAGCCCCCACCCGACGCGAGAGGCGCCTTTGATCAACCGCAGCGTCGGCATCCTCTCGTTCGTGCTCATGATCGCCGCCAACGTCGCGCTGGTGCTGCGCGATGTGGTCCCCGGCCTCATGGCCGGCTCGCCTCCCGATCCCGAGGATGGCCTGCCCCCCGGGACGCGCTACGAAAGTCAACTCGCCATCCTCGACGCCCACGGGGAGCTTGTCGGGCGCAACTGGACCGTCGCGCAAACGTCCGGCATTACCATGACCGTGCAGAGCTCTACGCTCCTGCTGCCCATCCGCCTGCCCAATGGCGTCCGCACCCCGACCGTGCGCGTCGACACCGAGCTGGGCCACCAGGAACGACGCATCGACAGCCTCGTCATTCGGCTGCACGGCCTGGGCGTCCGCACGGAGATGAAGGGGGCGTTCTTCCCCCCCGACCAGTTTCCCTGCGAATGGCAAGTGGGCGAGGCGCGCGGGACGTTCCTGCTCAGCGCCGACGCCACCCGCGTCTTCGGCGACGAATTCCGTCCATTCTATCGGCTGCCCGGGCTCTACGTGGGGCGCACCTGGCGCGTCAAACTGATCAATCCGCTTTCGCAACTGATGCCGAGCTGGGGGGCGCGCGCCTTCTCGGTCGACGCGTCCCTGGTGCGCGTCGTCGGCCGGGAGAGCATTCAGCACGCCGGGCGCAGCGTCGAGTGCTTCCGCGTCGAGTCCGACCGCGCGGTGACCTGGGCCGACGAGACCGGCCGCGTCATTCGCACGGACGTGGAGATTCCGGTTCTCGGCAAGCTGTCGCTGATCGACGAGCCCTTTGATGAAGAGGCGCGCCGCGCCGCCGCCGCGCGCCTCAAGCCCGGCGCCTGACGGCGGGACGCGCCGGCCGTAGCGGCCCTTCACGCGCCGGTTCGTGCCGCCGCGCTGCGAAGCGCGATCTTCCTCAGGTAGGCTCGCGCCGCCTGCGTCACAAAGCGGCGAAATCCGGGCGTGTCGATCTCCGCCAGGTCGTGCACGTAAATCGCCACCGCGTCCGGCCCGTCGGCGCGCGTTCGGACGTCCACCCGCGGCTGCGAGCCGTATACCGGGAGGTCGGTGCGCTCGTCGAGCGTCCTGAGGCCGATCTGGCGGTTGAGCTGCTGCGCGTCGAACCGACCCGCCGGGACACGGAAGTACAGCTCCAGCAGCCACTCGCCGCCCGTCAGCGCGTGCAGGAACCACTTCTCCGCGCCGCGCGCCGTGACCTCCACATGCGCGCGGTCGTTCCAGTTCGTCGGCGCGAAGTCACCGGCCTGGTGAACCAGCTCCAGCACTCGCTCCAGCGCCGCCGGCTCCCAGCGCGTCGGCCGTTCGGAGCGGCTGGCGCGCTGCTCCAGGTGCCAGCGGCGACCATCGACCTCCCACGGGGGCCGCGTGGTTGCGTCCGCGTCGCCGGGCCGGACGCGCGCCCGTTCCGCCTCTGCCTGGCGGGCCAGGTGCGCCTGCACGTCGTACACCGGCCGCTCGGCGTGCGGTCCCGCGGCCAGCACCGGCGCCAGCACGGCGCTGGTCGCCGACTCCGCCGCGTGGTCCGCGACGATCCGCTCGGGCGTGCCCATCGCCACGATCGCTCCGCCGCGCTGGCCGGCCTCGGGCCCAAGGTCGATGATCCAATCGGCACACTTCAGCACGTCCAGGTTGTGCTCCACGACGACGACGGTATGGCCCAGGTCCACCAGGCGCTGAAGCACGTTCAGCAGCTTGCGCACGTCGTCGAAGTGCAGCCCGGTCGTCGGCTCGTCCAGGATGTAGATCATGGGCCCGGCGGCCGGCCGGCCCAGCTCGGCCGCCAGCTTCACCCGTTGCGCTTCGCCGCCC
>CAYNYG010000006.1:0-130508 GCA_964401365.1 uncultured Planctomycetales bacterium
CGCCGATGGACGCGATGTCTGGATACTCCGCCTGCCACCAGTCGCGCGCGTCCTGGTCGAAGCCGAACTCGCTGTTGGTTCCGTAGGTGATGTCGCAGGCATAGGCGGCGCGGCGCTCCTCGGCTCCCGGCCCGTAGCTCTCCATCCCGGCCAGGATGTAGCCGACGGTCACGCCCAGCAGCTCGAAGATGGGCCGGCAGAAGTCGGCGTCGCGTTTCACCAGGTAGTCGTTGACCGTGACCATGTGAACCCGAAGGCCCTGGAGCACCTTCATGTAGTTCGCCATGTAGCACACGATCGTCTTGCCCTCGCCGGTCTTCATCTCGGCCACGTTGCAGTTCTCGATCACGCGCCCGCCGATGAGCTGGCACTCGAACTGGCGGTGGTTGCGGGCGCGGCGCGACGCCTCGCGCACGCAGGCGTAGGCCGCCGGGCGGATCGCGTCGAGCGTCTCGCCCGACGCCAGCCGCTGCCGCAGCTCCTGGGTCTTGCCGCGCAACGCCTCGGGCGTCAGCGCGCGGATGGACTCCTCGAGCGGATCGATCTGCGCCCGCACGGCGTTGCGCAGCGCGATGACAACCCGGTCGTTGCGCGAGGGCACGAACTTGAACAGGGCCCACCCCGCGTAGGCCGTCCAGAGCACGCCCATCCCGGACAGCCCGACTGCGATCCGCTCGCGCGTCGCCCACGCCAGGCCGGTTCCCTGCGGCCCGGCCGCCAGCAAGGCGATCAGGGTCAGGAGGACGAGCGTCAGGACGGCTCCGCCGGCGACGATCCAGACGCCCTGTCGCGCGCGGTAGGCGAACAGGGTCCAGGCGTTGGTGGCGTTCCGCAGTACGTCGGTGTCTTGGTCGATCAGGCCGATCATGGGGCGGTCAGGCTCGCTCGAGGTATTCGCCGCTGCGCGTGTCCACGCGCACCATCTCGCCGTTGGCGATGAAGGGCGGGACGCGGACGCGCAGCCCGGTCTCGAGCGTGGCGTCCTTCATCTGGTTGGTCGCGGTGGCGCCCTTGATGGCGGGCGGCGTATCGACCACCTTCAGCTCGACGGTGTTGGGCAGCTCGATCGACACCACCTTCCCGTCGATCATCGAGCAGGTGACGATCTCGTTGCCCTTCAGGTACAGGTTTGCGTCGCCCATCACGTCGCCCGGCACGGTCATCTGCTCGAAGGTCATTTGCTCCATGAGCACGTAACCATCACCGTCGCGATAGAGGAATTCGTAGGGCTTGGTGTCGACGAACGGAGTCTCGATGCGGTCGTCGACCGCGAAGCGGACGTCGATGACCTGACCGGTCTTGATGAGCTTCAGTTTCGCCTGTAAGTAGCTGCGCCAGTTGCCTTTGGAGACACGCTGGATGTCGCTCACGGTGTACAGCGCGTTCTCCCACTGGATCACCTGCCCCTTGCGGATCTCACTCGCCTTGATCATGCCTGCCGGTCTCCCGAGCCGCGGAGGTTCCGCCCCGCGGTCGATCCGCCTGCGCCCGTCGCCGCCGGCGCCGGAGGCGGACGGCGCGGGCAGCACGATTCTATTCCCGGCGTTGGGCCCGCCCCTCGGGCGACGCCGGAGCGCCATCGGGGCAAACAAGCTAGTGTCTGCGACCGGGCGCCGCTCGTCAACGGCATCGCCGGGTCGCGGGGATACCAATCGTCTTGGGCGAGGCAGAGGCAGACGCCCGGTGCGCGTGGCCGGAACGGCCCGGGACTTCCGGGCGGCGCGCGTTGCCGGAAACCCCGGCGGGCCATATAGTACAAGGTTTCGGGGATGAACCCCGGCCGGCCCACGCCGGTCAGCAGCGAGGATTGGAATGGCTCATTCACTGTCGGCCAGCAAGCGGATTCGCCAGAACGCACGGCGCCAGGAGCGGAACCGGGCGCGGCGCACCGCGCTGAAGTCCGCGTCGCGGAAGGCTCTGGAGGTGATCGCGGGCGGCAACGTGGCGGCGTCGGAAAGCGCGCTGCGGTCGCTGGCTGCCCGCCTGGATCGGGCCGCCGACCGCGGCACGATCCACAAGAACGCCGCCGCGCGGCGCAAGAGCCGCCTGGCCAAGCGCGTGAACGCGATGAAGGCCGCGGTCAAGTAGTCCCGCGCCGCTTGCGCACGCGGGCCATGCGTCGGCCGCGCACGGAGGAGTCATGATCACCGTCGGCATGAATTACGACGTCCTGGACGGCAAACAGGCGCTGTTCGAGAGCGTTTTCGAGAAGGTCCTGTCCGTGATGAACGGGATGCCGGGCCACACGCAGTCCCGGCTTTACCGCGAGGTCCACTCGACCACCCGCTATCTCATCATCTCCGAGTGGTCCGACCGCGGCGCGTTCGATGCGTTCATCCAGTCTGATCGATTCCGAGGCGTCACCAACTGGGGGAAGGAACAGGTGCTCGCCGCGCGTCCGCGGCACGAGATCTACGGCGACGAGCGTCCGGCGGCCCAGCCACCGGGCTGCCCGGTACCGCACTGAAGCGGAGGGCGTGAGGGCGGCGGTCCCCGCGCGGGTGAGCGCCGGTGAGTCGCACACGCGCGAGCTCCCATGAGGCTTGTCAAAGTCGCCGTCGGCGCCCTGAACCAGACGCCGATGGCCTGGGATGAGAACCAGCGCCACATCTGCGATGCGATCGACGCGGCCCGGAGCGCCGGCGCCGGTCTGCTGTGTCTTCCTGAGCTGTGCGTAACCGGATACGGATGCGAGGACGCGTTCCACGCGCCAGGCGTCCAGCGCGAGTCGCTGCGCGTCGTGCGCGAGGTTGCCCTTCGAACGGTCGGCATCGTCGCGTGCGTCGGATTGCCGCTCTGGGTGCAGAACGGGCTGTTCAACGTGGTGTGCCTCATGGCCGAGGGTCGCATCCTCGGCTGGGTGGCCAAGAAGCACCTGGCCGGGGAGGGGCTGCACTACGAGCCGCGCTGGTTCAAGCCGTGGCCTGAGGGGCGGGTGGTGAGTTACGGACTGGACGGACAGACCTGCCCGCTCGGGGATGTTCATTTCGACGTGGGCGGCATCCGCATCGGCTTTGAAATCTGCGAGGACGCGTGGGTCGCCAACCGCTCCGGCGGGCGGTTGTCGCAGACCGGGGTGGACATCATCCTCAACCCGAGCGCCAGCCACTTCGCGTTTGGCAAGGAAGAGGTGAGGCGGCGCCTGGTTCTGGAAGGCTCGCGCGCCTTCAACGTCACCTACCTCTACGCCAACCTGCTGGGCAACGAGGCGGGACGAGCGATCTACGACGGGGGAACGATGGTCGCGACCTGCGGACGGCTGGTCGCCGCCGGGCCGCGCTTCTCGTACCGCGACGTCCAGATCGCGACCGCGGTGGTGGACATTGACTCGACCCGGGTGCTCCAGGCGCGCACGGGCAGCGCCCGGCCGGAGCTGGACGACCGGCGCAGCGACGTCGTGCGAGCGGGTTTCGAGTGGAGGGAGGCCGACCCGGTCGAGCCCGACGCACAGTGGCCGGCGTGGGAGGGCAGTCCGCGGCTGAAGGAGGAAGAGTTCTCGCGTGCGGTTTCGCTGGCGCTGTTCGATTACCTTCGCAAGAGCCGCGCGCAGGGCATCGTGATCTCAATGAGCGGGGGCGCGGATTCGGCCGCCTGCGCGTGCCTGGCGGGACTGATGGTGCGTCTGTCGGTATCGGAGCTCGGGCTGGCCGGCGTGCGGGCGCGGCTGGCGCACGTGCCCGGGATCGCGGGCGCCGACGACGCGCGGGCCATCATCGGCCGGTTGCTGACGTGCGTGTATCAATCGACCGAGAACAGCTCGGAGACAACGCGGGCGGCGGCGCGCGAGGTGACCGAGGCGGTCGGCGGGGAGTTCATCGAGCTGGATGTGAGCCGGCAGGTCGACGCCTACGTGCAGATGGTTTCGCGCGCGGTCGGGCGCGAGCTGAGCTGGGCGACGGACGACCTGGCGCTTCAGAACATCCAGGCCCGCGCCCGGGCGCCCGGAGTGTGGCTGCTGGCGAACCTGCGGAATGCGCTGCTGGTATCGACCAGCAACCGCTCGGAGGCGGCGGTCGGGTATGCGACCATGGACGGCGACACGTGCGGAGGGTTGAGCCCCATCGCGGGCATCGACAAGGCGTTTCTGCGCCAGTGGCTGCGCTGGCTGGAGTGCGACGGGCCGCAGGGCATCGGGCCGGTCGCGGCCTTGGCCGTGGTGAACCGGCAGACGCCCACGGCCGAGCTGCGGCCGCCGCAGTTCGCGCAGAGCGACGAAGCGGACCTCATGCCCTACGAGCTGCTCGACGCCATCGAGCGGGCCGCGATCCGGGACAAGAAGATGCCGCTGGAGGTTCTGCGTCTGATGCGGCCGAAGTTTCCGGAGTACGCGTCGGCGCAACTGGCGACCTGGGTCGAGCGGTTTTTTCGGCTCTGGGCGCGGAACCAGTGGAAGCGCGAGCGTTACGCGCCGTCCTTCCACGTGGACGACGAGAACCTCGACCCCAAGACGTGGTGCCGCTTTCCCATCCTGTCGGGCGGATATGAGCGAGAATTGGCGGAGATGCGGCGCGGGCTGAATCCCGCGTAGCGACGTCTGCCGTGCGGACCGCACGGGGGCGCGCCTGTGGGACCGAGCCCAGGCGTTGCGCGCCGTGACGGTGCGTCGCGGCCGTCACCACGAATTCCGGCCTCTGGCGGCGTGGCGCGCACGCGTTGCGCGACTATGATCGCAGTCAGGGCGCCGCTGGATCGCACGGGCACCGGTGCGGCGCCGACGAGGGGTTGCGCGCTGCCGACCACCGGCGCGAACCAGGAGCGACGCGCGGCGATGAAGTTCGCGGGCCCCACGGACGCAGTCTCCGGACGACGGGACGACCTGGTGCAACTGCTGTCGGCGTTTCACGACCAGGCCGACGCCGACCGCTATGGTGCGATCGTGCCGGGGGAGATTCCGGCCGCGTTTGGGCGGCTGCTGGTGCACGACCATCACATGACGGTGACGCTGGAGGCGCATTTCGCGACGGAGCTGTCAGGGCCGCACCGGCACGTCGCGGTGCACGTGCATCAGTCGCGGACCGAGGGCGATCTGTATCTTCGGAAGGTCACGCTGACGGCGCACCCCGAAAGGCCGCCGGTGCTGGCCGGACTGGTGCAGCTCGATCTGCGGGTGTGCCCGGAGGAGATGCGGCGCGAGATCGTCGAGGGGCGAACGCCGCTGGGGCACCTGCTGATCCGGCACCACCCGATGCGGTCGATCGAGCCGGGTCCGTATTGGCGGATCGACGCCTCGCGGGGCGTGCTCGGGATGCGATTCGAGTGCCCGCCAGTGGTCTACGGCCGGCTGGCGACGATACACTGCGACCGGGTGCGAGCGTTGCGACTGCTCGAGGTGATCACCCGAGTCTGATTGCGCTGCGACGACCGCTCCGGCACGGCTGGCGCGGTGGGCCCGCGCCGCGGGACGTGTCGGGCGAACCTGGAGGAACCGTTCATGTCCCAAGCCTCGCCAGCCGGGATTCGCGATGCGCACGAAGTCGTCGTGATCGGCGGGGGTCCCGCCGGCAGCACGTGCGCGACGATCCTCGCGCAGCACGGGCGCGACGTGCTGCTGCTGGAGAAGGAGCGCTTCCCGCGTTTTCACATCGGCGAGTCGCTGATGCCGCTGACCTACTGGCCGTTCAAGCGGGTCGGGATTCTGGAGAAGCTGCGCCAAAGCCCGTTCGTGAAGAAGTACAGCGTGCAGTTCATCAATGAGGCGGGGCGGATGTCGCAGCCCTTCTACTTCACGCAGACGCATCCGCACGAGAGCTCGCAGACGTGGCAGGTCACGCGGAGCGTCTTCGACCAGATGATGCTGGACAACGCGCGCGAGCACGGGGTCACCGTGCGCGAGTCGACGCTCGTGCGCGAGGTTCGCTTCGAGGGGGGCCGGGCTACGGGGGTCACGCTTTGCGAGGCGGCGGGGGGCGCGGAGCGCGAGGTTGCGGCGCGGGTGGTCGTGGACGCCAGCGGGGGAAACGCGCTGCTGGCCCGCAAGCTCAACATCCGGCGGCCTGACCCGAAGCTGCGCAAGGCGGCGGTCTTCGCGCATTTCCAGGACGCGTACCGCGATACGGGGGTGGACGAGGGCGCCACGCTGGTGATTCACGTCGCCGAGCGCCGCGGCTGGTTCTGGTACATCCCGCTCGAGAACGGCATCACCAGCGTCGGGGTCGTGGGCGACCTGGACTACCTGCTGAAGGGCCGGCAAGGCGACCCGGCCCGCGTGCTGGACGAGGAAATCCAGCGTTGCCCGGGCGTCCGCCCGCGGATGGAGAACGCGAGGCGGGTAGGGGACGTTCACGTGCTGAGCGACTTTTCCTGGAGTGCGCGGCAATGCGCCGGCGACGGCTGGGTGCTGGTCGGCGACGCGTTCGCGTTTCTCGATCCGATCTATTCGTCCGGGCTGTTCCTGGCCCTAGCCTCGGGGGAGCGGGCCGCCGACGCGATTCACGCCGCCCTGGCCGCCGACGACCTGAGCGCGGCGCGACTGGGCGACTGGGGCGACGAGTTCTTCCGCGGGCTCCAGGCGATGCGGAAGCTCGTCTACGCCTACTACAGCGACGGTTTCAGCTTCGGCGAGTTCATGCGGCGGCATCCCGAGACCCGCAAGGACCTGGTCGGATTGCTGATCGGCGACGTGTTCACGCCCGCGGTCGAGAACGTCTTCGGTCCGATGTCACGGATGATCCCGCTGCCCGATGCGCTCGGGCTCGATCCGCCGCGGCCGATCGCGCCACCGGCCCGGGCCCCCGCGCCTGGAGCCGTCGCTTGACGCGCCCGGGTCCGCGGCACGCTTCCCCTGGGCAGGGCTGACCCCGCATGCGCAGCGTCGCCATCATGCTGATCGTGCTTCTGATCGTCCTGCACCAGGACTTCTGGTGGTGGGAGGATACGCGGCCGCTGGTCTTCGGCTTCATCCCCATCGGGCTGGCGTGGCACGCGCTGATCTCGATCGCGGCGGCCGGCGTCTGGGCACTGACGGTGCGGTACTGCTGGCCGCGCGACGTGGAAGTAATCGAGCGGCAGCGCGAGGGGCCGCGGGACGTGGAGCTGTGATGGACGTGCGCGGTATTCCATCGCGCCACGGGGGGGGTGGAAGGCCATGACCACCTTTTGGATCATCGTCAGCTACCTGGCCTGCCTGATCGGGCTGGGATGGGCCAGCGGCCTGCGCCTGCGCAAATCGCAGGAGGACTACTTCGCCGCGTCGCGAGGCGTGGGCGCGTTCATGCTGTTCATGTCGCTCTTCGGGACCACCATGACCGCCTTCGCCATGGTCGGCAGCAGCGCTGAAGCGTCGCAGACCGGCATCGGCGTGTACGGGCTGATGGCGTCCTGGTCCGGGATCATCCACTCGCTGTGCTTCTTTCTCATCGGCGCCAAGCTCTGGTCGTACGGCAAGCGCTTCGGCTACCTCACCCAGATCCAGTTCTTCCGCGACCGCTTCGAATCCAACAACCTCGGTCTGGTCCTCTTCCCCATCATCGTCGGGATGATGATCCCGTACTTGCTGGTCGGCATCATCGGGCTGGGCAAGGTCATCCCCGCCGCCACCGTCGGCGCGTTCCCGACCTACTTCAAGGCCACGCAGGGCGGGGTCCCTGACGCGATCGGCATGGGCGTCATCTGCGCCGTCGTACTGCTCTACGTCTTCCTGGGCGGGATCCGCGGCACGGTGTGGATCAACGCCTTCCAGAACGTGCTCTTCCTGGTCGTCGGCGTATTCACGCTCTTTGCCATCTCGAACAAACTCGGCGGGGTCGAGAACGCGACCGCGATGGTCGAGCAGCGCAACCCGCACCTTCTAAGGCGGGGGCTGCTGCCCAGCGACGACGAGCTGTACCGCCAGAAGCTGGCCCGCTACGAGCGCGACCTGGAGACGTATCGGGCGTCCCAGGCGTCCGCCGCCACGCGACCCGCGACCGGCGCGACCGTCAGCGCCCGAGCGCCGGTGCGGCCCGAGCCGCCGCAGGGAATCGAGCAGCTCTACTTTCTCAGCTACGGGTTCATCCCGCTGAGCGTGGCGATGTTTCCGCACCTGTTCACGTACTATCTGACGGCCAAGTCCGCCAAGTCGTTCCGGCTCTCGGTGATCATGCACCCGATCTTCATCCTGCTCCTGTGGCTGCCGTGCGTGCTGATCGGGGTATGGGCCACGTCGGCCGTCATCGACGGAAAGCCGGTGGTTCCGCCGGGGTTCCCCCCCAACGCCATTCTGGCGCGATTCGTTCGTTCGCTGGGAGGCGACTGGCTTGGGGGTCTGATGGCCGCCAGCATCCTGGCCACCAACTCGCTCGACGCGCAGTTCCTTACGCTGGGCGCGATGTTCACCAACGACATCGTCGCGCACCACGGGGGCCGGCGGCGCTTCAGCGACGCGCAGCTTGTGTTCATCGGGCGGCTGTTCGTGGTCGGCGTCGTCGTCATCAGCTACCTGCTGGCGGTGCTGCTGTTCTCGACGACCAGCGTCTTTGCACTGGGTACGTGGTGCTTTGCGGGGTATGCCAGCCTGGCGCCGCTGCTGCTGGCGGCGATCTACTGGAAGCGCGTCACCAAGGCGGGCGCGTACGCGTCGATCCTGGCCAGCGGGGCGACGTGGTGGTGGTTCTTCATCGACTCGGGATTCGGCGCCATCGACCACTACACCGTCGGGGGCCTGCACCCCGTGGCCCCGATCACGCTTGCCGCCGCCGCCGCGCTGGTCCTGGTGTCGCTGGTGACGCGGCCGCCGTCGCCGGCGACCGTGGCCCGCTTCGTGGCCTGACCGCGGACATTGCCCGGCCGAGGTGGGGTTAGGCGAGATGCGGCGTTGCCTCGGGAACCTTCGCGATCGAAGCCGCGTCTAACCCCGCGTGCCGGCTGCCCCGGACCGCCGGCGCGACGGTGCGACGGAGGAATCCCATGACGTACGTCCGTGCGACCCGATTCGGGCTGCTTGGCATGGCCCTGGCCGCCGCGGGAGCCGCGGAATGCTTCAGCCAGGGCACGATCATCATCGAACGCCCGATCCGACCGCCGTGGCGGCCGAACGCTGTCACGACCATGCCGCTGGTGCTGAAGACCCAGCGGGTGTACGCGGACATCGTGGAGGGCGTGGCCGTAACGCGGGTGGAGCAGTCGTTCACCAACCCGATGTCGACGGCGATCGAGGGGACGTACATCTTCCCGTTGCCGGACGGGGCCGCGGTGAGCGACTTTTCGATGACGGTGGGGGGCCGGACGCTGCACGGGGAGGTTCTGGAGGCCGAACAGGCGCGGCGGACGTACGAGGAGATTGTGCGGCGGGCGCGCGACCCGGGATTGCTGGAGTATCTGGGATCGCGGATTTATCGGGCCAGCATCTTTCCGATTCCGCCGGGTTCGCAGCTTGACGTGAAGCTCCAGTACACGCAGACGCTGGGCGAGGCGGGCGGGCTGGGGCTGTTTCGGCACCCGGCGCGCGGCGATCAGCCGGGCGCGCCGCCGATCGAGCAGTATCTCGTCCAGGTCAGGATCAAGTCCGGGCTGCCGCTGGCGAGCGTGTTCTGCCCGTCGCACAAATGTGACATTCGGCGCCCGAGCGACAACGAGGCGGTGGCGGTGCTGGAGCAGAACCAGGCCCGCGCCGACACGGATTTCCTGCTGTACTACCAGCGAAAGGACGCTGCCTTCGGGCTGTCGCTGCTGACGCACCGGCCGGCGGGGGACGCGGGGTACTTCCTGCTGCGACTGTCGCCGCGGATCGAAGCGCCGGCCGGGGCGGACGGCGGCAAGGACATTGCGATCGTGATCGACACGTCGGGCAGCATGGCCGGGGCGAAGATGGAACAGGCGCGGCGGGCGCTGCGTTTCTGCGTCAGCGCGCTGTCGAGCCGGGACCGCTTCAACATTTATGGTTTCAGCACGGAAGTGCATCCGTTCCGCGACGGGTTGGTGGCGGCCGACGCCGAGGTGAAGCAGGCGGCGATGGACTATGCCGACAAGCTTCAGGCGCTGGGAGGGACGAACATCCACCAGGCGTTGCTGGCGGCGCTGGGCGGCAACCCACGCGTCGCGGACCGGCCTTACCTGGTGGTGTTCCTGACGGACGGCGAGCCCACCGTGGACGTGACCGATCCGGATAAGATCCTGGCCGGGGTGGCGGAGCGGAACCCGCCGACGGCCGGGCGGGTGCGGTTTCACGTGCTCGGCGTCGGGACGCAGGTCAACACGCATCTGCTGGACAAGCTGGCGGAGTCGACGCGCGGGGCGCGCGACTACTGCACGGAGAACGAGGACCTGGAGCTCAAGCTCAGCGCATTCGTGACGCGTCTGGCCAACCCGGTGCTGACCGACGTCACGCTGCTCATCAGCGACATGAACACGTTCGACGTCTATCCGCGCGAGCTGCCCGACTTGTTTCGCGGCGGGGAGCTGCTCGTGCTGGGCCGCTACGACGGCGAGGGGCACCGCGCGATCGAGTTCCGCGGCAACGCGGCGGGCGCGGCGCAGAAGGTGACCTACGAGGGCGCGTTTCCGCGCGTGGAGAACGACAACGCATTCCTGCCGCGGCTGTGGGCCACGCGCAAGGTGGGGTATCTTCTGGACCAGATCCGGCTGCACGGTGCCAACCGTGAGCTGACCGACGAGGTGGTGCGGCTGGCCAAACGGCATGGGATCGTGACGCCCTATACGTCGGCGCTGATCCTGGAGGACGAGCCGCGGCCGGCAAACCTGGGTGGGGCCCTGCGGCCCGCGCCGGGCGTGGCACAGCGCGAGGAGCGCGTGCGGCGGCTGGCGGAGCGCGCGGGAGGTGACGGGTCGGCGGGGCAGGCGCTGGGCGGACGAGCGAGATTCGGCATGATGGCAGAGGGCGGCGCTGGCGCCGCGCCGGAAAGCGCCGACGCGCGGAAGCAGCGCGCTGTCGGCGGGGCGGCGGTGGAGGCGTCCCGACGTCTGGACGACATGAAGGCGCTGGCGTACGTGAGCGGGCGCGGCGACGAGGACGGGGTGCTGCGGGACGAGAGCGGCCAGCGCGTCGTCCGGCACGTGCTCGACAAGACGTTCATCCACGACGGCGAGCGCTGGGTGGACAGCGCCTGGGACGGGAAGCGCGAAGCAAGGAAAGTGCAGGCGTTTGGCGACGAGTACTTTGCGCTGCTCAAGAAGCACCCGACGCTGGCGAAATTCTGGGCGCTCGGGCCGCGGGTGGTGGTGGCGATCGGCGACGAAGTCATCGAAACGACGCAGCCGCCCGACGCGCCGTAGGACCGGGTGCGCCGGGGGCACCGTCTCGCGCCGCGGTCGTGACGGCGCTCACGCGTCCGGAAGTTCGGGAGCGGGTCCTGCGGTACGGGCGGCCTCGAATGCCGTGCCGCACTCGGGGCAGCGCCCGAATTCGCGGGAGCCGCGGACATCGTACCCGCACTTGCCGCACAGGGACGCCGATCGGCGCGGGTCAACCACCGGTGCGCCCAGCATGCGGGCCACGCCGTAGGCGATGACCCCGAGCAGGAGCATTTCGAGCAGGAGCGCGGCTCCCTGCGCGAGTGTGGCGATCAGCGCGGGTCCCGATCGCAGATTCCCGCGCGAAAGCGGGACTCCGAGCAGGGTGTCCAGCAACTCGAAGACCACGATGCCGATGACGGCGTCGTTGGTCCATCCCATGGGGAAGAGCGCGGTTGCCGCCGTTCGGCACAGCACCACCACTCCGCAGGCGCGGCGTGCAGCGGGGTTCCAAAGCAGCCGGGTGGCGCGCTGCGAACGCGTGACCACCATGAAACCCAGCGCGAACGCGAGCGTGGGCAGCGCCATCGCCCAGACCGGCGCGCCGACCAGCAGGCCCAGCACGAAACTGGGCACCGTCGACGCGATGCAGACCAGAATCGAAAGCGCGGTGCGGATTCGAGGCGAAACGGGCATCTTCGATCCGGATCGGTGCGCAGTCCACGGTGCCGGACGCGCCGGCAGGTTCGCCGGGCGCGCCGGGTCAGGAGTTGACCTTCGCCCGGAGGTTGTCGATGCGCCGCAGGGCCCGATCGCGCCCGACCAGCTCGAGTGTCACGAAGATGCCCAGGCTCACGGTCGTCCCGGTCAGGGCCACGCGAATGGGCTGGGCCACCTCGCCCATTTTGAGGCCCTGTGCGGCGGCGTGGGCTTCGACGGCGCGCTGCAAGGCGTCGGCCGTCCAGGGCTCGACGCGCGCGAGCACTGGGGCCACCGCTTCCAGGCGCTTCAGTCCAGCCTGGTCGCCCTTGAGCAGCACCTTCTGAACGGCCTGCTCGTCGTAGAGCAGCGCGTCGTCGGGCACGAACATCGCGGCGCACTTCTCGTCGATGTCGCTCAGCGTGCGGATGCCGTCGTTCAGCTCCACCAGCCGCCGCCGCATGGCCGCGTCCAGTTGCGCCAGCGGGCTTTCCGGGTTGACGGCCAGGTAGTCGTCGAACGCGGCCGCGAGCCGGTCGGGATCGGAGGTTCGGGCTGCGGCCAGGGCGGTCGTGTTGAAGTTGAGCAGCTTGGTTCGGTCGAAGCGCGCGTTGGTCTTGCCGATGCGCTCCAGGCTGAATCGCTCGCACATCTGCGGCGGGGTCATTTTCTCGAGGTCGTTTCCCGGCGACCAGCCCAGCAGCGCGATGAAGTTCAGCACGACTTCCGGCAGGTAGCCGCTGCGGCGGAAGTCGTGCACCTGGATCTCCGGTAGGTGAACGTGGAGCGCGCGGGCCAAGCGCTGAAGGGCGTCGGCGTCGAGCTGCGTGTCCCCGCTGCGCCAGGCTTCGAAGGCGGACGCGTCGATGCCGCCGGCCAGTTCGCGGGCCCGATGCGGGTCGAGCGCGCCGGTGGACAGTTTCGCCTCGAGCGCTGCGCGGACGGCGCGGTCCTTCTCGCGTTTGCTCATCTTGCTGCCGTCCATGTTCATGATGATCGGCAGGTGCGCGTAGATCGGCGTGGGGTAGCCCAGGTGCTCCTGAAGCGCCATGTGGTTGGGCGTGTTCATCAGGTGCTCCTGCCCGCGGAGCACGTGCGTGACGCGCATGTCGAAATCGTCGATCACGACGGCGAAGTGGTACGTGGGCCAGCCGTCGCTCTTGAGACACACGAAGTCGTCCAGCTCGCGTTCGGCGATGCGGACCTTGCCCAGGATGACGTCGTTCACCTCGAAGTCGTGCGCCGGCATCCGCAGCCGCACCACGACGGGCCGGCCCTCGTCACGGGCCCGCTGCGCGTCGGCGTCGGAGGGGAAGCGAGCCGGGCGCGGATAGCGGAAGGCGCGCTTCTCGCGCTGGGCGGCCTTCCGCATGGCGTCCAGCTCCGCGCGTGTGTCGAACGCGTAATAGGCGTGGCCGGCGTCGAGGAGCTGGCGAGCGCGAGCGCGGTAGATCTCGACCCGCTGGCTCTGGTGGTAGCTGGGCGTCAGCCCGTCCGCGCCGGGTCCCTCGTCCCATTGCAGCCCGAGCCAGCGCAGATCTTCCATGAGCTTCTCGTCGGCCCGTTCGATGTTGCGCGTCTGGTCGGTGTCCTCGATGCGCAGGACGAACTTTCCGCCCAGGCGGCGCGCCAGCAGCCAATTGAACAGCGCAGTCCGCGCGCCGCCGATGTGGAGATAGCCGGTGGGCGACGGAGCGAAGCGCGTGCGCACGATCATGGTGCCTTTCCATCGAACGCGGCGCGCCGGCGAGGCGTAGCGGGCGTCCGGCCGGCGGCGCGCGCCAAGGATTATCCCCCATCCACGACGATTCCGAAAACCCCGCGTTGCAGGCGCCCGCTACCTCGCGGATCGCGGTTGCTCGAGGATCGGACGCGGGCTGCGTCGTGCCCTTCACGGCCGCGGCTGGGGCGGTGCGTTGCCGGCCGGTGACGGGACCGGCGGCGGCGCGACTGCGCGGCCCTCGACATCGAGCGGGTGGGGATAGTCGTTGAGCGAGCGCGCCAAGGCGATGGCGGCGAACGCCGTCCCGTAGGACTTGTCGTAGCTGGCCATCGGGTAGTCCCACATGGCGCCATCGCGCTCCTGGGTCTTGATGATTTCGTATTGGAGGCGCGGCCAGAGCCTGAGGCGTTCCTCGGCGGGCAGAGCGGCGATCATGTCGGCGGCGTAGACGTGTCCGAAGAAGTAGAAGTAGCCGGAGTTGTAGTAGTACGCCTCGTGCGGAATGGGCCGCAGGCGGGCGATGTCCAGGAAGCGGTGCTCGTGGAAGAAGAGCGTCAGGCCGCGGCGGACTTCGTCGAGCGGGACGTCCACGCCGGCGCGGCGCAGGGCATGGTTGCAGACCTGGATGCGGCCGAGTGAGCCCTTGATCTGATTGATGCCCTCCGATTGGATCATGGTCGGGAGGGGATCGACGCTGTAGGTGTAGGCGCCGGTGGGCAAACGGCAGCGGCGGACGGCGCGGGTGGCCTCTTCGATCATGCGCGGCTCGACCTCGAAGCCGGCGTCGCGGGCGCTGACCAGCGCCAGCAGTCCGACCGCGGTGGTGAAGCTGGTGGCCCACATGCCGGGCTGCGCGTACACCTCGAAATCGTAGTAGCCCCAGCCCCCGCTGGGCGTCTGGTACTTCTTGAGCTTGGCGATGAGCGTGTCGGCCGTGCGGCGGAGGGCGTCGCGGCGCGGGGAACCCGCGAGGCGCGGGTCGACGTAGGCGTCGGCGACGGCCTGGAGCCCGTACACATAGGCCCAGACGTTGTCGGTGTCCCAGTCGCCGGGGCGCTTCACGTCGACGTGCGCGACCAGGTAGTCGACGCCGCGGTCGAACGCCGGCCCGGCCCTTCCGTCGAGCCCGGCTCGCTGCATGGTCATGCACACCAGGCCGGTGACCGCGTAGCGCCAGGAGCGGTGCGTCTCAGGATTGGTCCAGAACTCGTCGATGCCCACCTTGGCGCTGGCGGCCGATCCCCACGAGCCGTCGGGGTTCTGCGCTTGCAGCAGGAACTCCACGCTGCGCGCCAGCGCGGCGCGGACCTCGTCGGGCGCGGGCAGGGCCGGCTCGGGTCTGGCGGCGGGGACCGGGGCGGTCTGGCCGGTCGCCAGGTACGACAGCAGCAGCACCCAGGTGGTCACGATCTGCTCCCATGCACAAGGCGGGGGGGATGCGGCGCCGGCGTCACGCCTTGGGTTTCTGCTCGCCGATCTTGCGCTGCAAGCGCGCGATCTTGCGCTCGACCTTGCGGAGTTCGGACTCGACCCGCGCTACCTCCGAGCGGGCGCTGAGCAGCTCGATCTTCTTGGCCAGACCGGCCAGGTCGTTCTTGCGCTTCTGCTGCTCAACGGCGCGGCTGTCGTCGTTGAGCTGCTTGCGGCCGTCGGCGATCTCGAGCGGCAGTTTCTGCTTTTCCAACAGTTCGACGGCGAGGGTCTGGTTGCGCAGCGACCATTCAGCCCGCGCCAGGCGGCGCTTGGTGCGCTGGATGACGATTTCGCGCGTTTTGTCGGCCAGTTCGGTCTCCTTGTACATTTCTTCGAGCTGGGCCAGCTCCTCGCGGGCCTCCTGCAAACCGTCGGTGGCTTCCTGGAGCCTGAGACGGGCGGCATCGACACGAGCCGGGGCGTCGGCGCTCTCCAGGTGGCGCAGCTTGTCGGCGGAGAGGGCTTGAGCCGCGGTGGCGCGGGCCAGAGCGTCGGCGTTGTCGGCGGCCTCGACGGCGGCGGTGGCCTCGCACTGGGCAACCTTCTCGCGCGAGATCGCGAGTTCGCGTTGCAGCTTCTCGCGCTCGGACAGGGCGTCGGCCAGCTCGTCTTCCAGGCTCTCGGTGTCTGGCTTGTCCGACGTCGCGCTGGCATCCGCCGCCGGCGCCGTCGCGGGCCCGCCGCCCCGCGGCTGGCTGGCAGCGCAGCCCGCGATCCCCAGCGCCAGAATCGGCACGAACGCCCGCAGGTTGACAGTATTCACGCCGTGCCTCCACAGGGCGACCAACATCCGCACGTGCGCATGGTAACGCGTGCGGCGTCAGTTTTCGCGGTAGCGGGGGATCGAGCGCGAACCAGGCTCGGTCGGCGTGGTCGAATGGGACCGGCGGGACTTTGGGGCCCGCGGGCGTCGAGGCGCTTGGGGAGTCGGCTAGGCCACGCCCAGATAGGCTTTGCGCACGTCGTCGCTGGCGGCCAGAACCGCGGCCCGATCGTGCATGACGATCCGCCCCACCTCGAGGACGTAGGCGTAGTGCGCGACGTTCAAGGCCATGTGGGCGTTCTGCTCGACCAGCAGGATGGTCGTGCCGGACTGGTTGATCTCGCGAATGATGCGAAAGATGACCTGCACGATCTGCGGCGCCAGGCCCAGCGACGGCTCGTCCAGCAGAAGCAGGCGCGGGCGAGCCAGCAGGGCGCGGGCAATGGCGAGCATCTGCTGCTCCCCGCCGGAGAGCGTGCCGGCGTTCTGCCGCAGGCGCTCGCGAAGTCGCGGGAAGAGCGTCAGGGCCCGCTCGCGGTCGGCGTCGATGCCGGCGCGGTCGTGTCGGGCGTAGGCGCCCATCTCGAGGTTCTCGTCAACCGTCAGGTTGCCGAAGATGCCGCGCCCTTCCGGGGCCTGGGCGACCCCGAGCTTGACGATGCGATCGGCGGGAAGCCCGACCAGCGGACGGCCGTCGAAGCGGATCGACCCCGAGGCGGGGCGCAGCAGCCCGCTGATGGTGCGCAGGGTGGTGGATTTTCCGGCGCCGTTGCAGCCGATGAGGGTGACGATCTGCCCGGCGACCACGTCGAGGGAGACCCCGTGGAGCGCCTGAATGGCTCCGTAGGCGACGTGGAGATCACGAACTTCAAGCAACGGCATGCGGGAACATGATAAGGGGCGCGGGGTGGCGCGTCAGGAGATCGGGCCGGCGGACTTTACCGCCGCGGCCGCGCTGTCGAACGCGGCGAAATTCCGGGTGAAAAGCCCGGCCAGCTCGCGGGCCTTGGCGTCATACGCGGCCGGGTCCTTCCACGTCCTGCGCGGATTGAGCACGTCGGCGGGCACGTCCGGGCAGCTCTGCGGGACCTGGACGCGAAAGACCGGGTGCGGCTCGAAGGCGACGGACGAGAGGTCGCCCGCCAGGGCGGCGGTCACCATGGCGCGGGTATGCGCGATCTTCATGCGTTTGCCGACGCCGAACGGCCCGCCGCTCCAGCCGGTGTTCACCAGCCACACGTTGACCCGGTGCTGCGCGATCTTCTTTCCCAGCAGGTCGGCGTAGACGGCCGGGTTGAGCGGCAGGAAGGGCGCGCCGAAGCAGGTGGAGAAGGTGGCCTGCGGCTCGTTGCCCAGCCCGGCCTCGGTGCCCGCGACCTTGGCGGTGTAACCCGAGAGGAAGTGGTACATGGCCTGCTCGGGAGTGAGGCGCGCGATGGGGGGCAGCACGCCGAAAGCGTCGCAGGTGAGGAAGACGATGTTGCGCGGGTGTCCGCCGACGCTGGGCTCGACGGCGTTGGGAATGAAGCCGAGCGGGTAGGCGGCGCGGGTGTTCTCGGTGATGGATGCGTCGTCGAACACGAACGCCTGGGTGTTCGGGTCAATGACGACGTTCTCCAGCACGGTCCCGAAACGGATGGCGCTGTAGATCTGCGGCTCGTCGGCGGGGGAGAGCCGGATGACTTTTGCGTAGCAGCCGCCCTCGATGTTGAAGACCCCCGACTCGCCCCAGCCGTGCTCGTCGTCGCCGATCAGGTGGCGCTGCGGGTCGGCCGACAGTGTCGTCTTGCCGGTCCCGCTCAGCCCGAAAAAGAGGGCCACGTCGCCGCGGGCGCCCATGTTGGCGGAGCAGTGCATGGAGAGGACGCCGCGCAGGGGCAGCACGTAGTTCATCACGGTGAAGATGGACTTTTTGATTTCGCCGGCATAGGCGGTCCCGCCGATCAGCACCAGGCGCTTGGCGAAGTTCAGGGCGATGAACGTCTCGGAGTTGACGCCGTCGCCGGTTGGGTCGGCCTTGAAACCCGGCGCGCTGATCACGGTGAAGTCCGGCTGGTGCTCGGCGGTTGCGCCCGTCTGGGGACGGATGAACAAGGCCCGGGCGAACAGGTTGTGCCAGGCGAGCTGGGTGATGATGCGGACGTTGAGGCGATGGCTCGGATCGGCGCCGGCGTAGAGGTCCTGAATGAAGAGGTCGCGCGACGCGAGGTAATCGAACATGCGCTTCTGGAGGGAATCAAAGCGGGCGGGGTCAAGGGGCACGTTGACGCTGCCCCACCAGATCTGCTTCTCGGACTCCGGCTCGCGCACCACGAACTTGTCGCGCGGCGAGCGTCCGGTGTGGCGTCCGGTGCGCGTCACCAGCGCGCCCAGGTCGGCCAGCACGGCCTCGTCGCGGCGCACGGCCTGCTGCACCAGCGCCGGCGAGTGCAGATTCCAGAATGCAGCGGCCCGATGCGTGAGGCCGAGCGTCTCGAGGCCGAAACGACTGGGGAAGATCGCGCTGGGGAGCACGGCAGCACCTCATGTGGGAGCGCGGCGCGCCGCGTCGCCGCCTTGGCCCGAACGTACCTGTTCGCGTGGAGGCCGACACCTGCACCCGGGCGCATGCCGGCCAAGCGCGGCGAGCGGCGGCGAGTCCCGCCGGCCCTCGGGCGGCGTCTATTATTCCGTTGCACGGGAAAACCGCAACGCCGCCTTCCGCCTACCACCATTCCTTGTGGGGCTGGTTGTCGTTGTTCCAGCGGCGGCGCGACCATTCGGTGGCCTCGACCAGCCGGCCCTGCGACTGCCAGACGACGTGTCCGTCGCAGAAAAGCACCTCCGACCCGCCGTTGTGGCGCCGACTGGGCCACTCCCCGTCGGTGAAGTCGGCCGGGTCGATGGCCGTGTCCCACCACTTGTCCGACTTGCTGTCGGCGATGGCGATCATCTCGGCGGGCACGCGCACGGTGTTTTCGCGCACCTCGGCCCACGCCTCCTGCCCGGGCTGGTCGAGATGTCCGCCCAGACCGACGTGGGGAAAGGTGAATTCCTGGACACCCCAGTCGTTGTAGCCGTAGCTGAACCAGGACGTGTTCGTCAGCGGGATCTCGTTCTGCTGGTAGCCGTAGGCGCGCAGCCGCCGCCCGAGGTTCTCGTTGACGTTCCCGAACTGCGGAACCCAGCGCGTGTACGCCTCGTTCGACGGGCACCAGAACAGGTCGCTCTGGTAGCTCATCAGCCTGCGCAACCGGGCAGGCCATACGATCCAGACGGCGGGCGAGACGGAGTGATGGCCGGGGTAGTAGCGCGTTTCGACCACGTACGCGGTGAGCGCGATGCCGATCTGGCGCAGGTTCGAGCCGCAGGCGGTCGCCCTGGCCTGCTGCCGGGCGCGGGACAGGCTGGGCAGCAGAACGGAGATGAGCAGCGCGATGATGGCGACCACGACCAGCAGCTCGATCAGGGTGAAGCCGCGCCGCCCGCGGCTGTCGCTGCGCTGCACTGAAGCGGTGTCCGTACGCATGGCGTCCCTCGGCTGGAAGCTAGCATGACCCGTGCCACCGGGCGACCGAATTCTCACGCGCATCCGGGCGGCGGGCGGGTAGCGGTCGCTGAACCTACTCCACGCCGATTGCCGCAGCGAGCGCCGCGCGCCGCAGGGGCCGGGCGGCGCGGTCCCTGGGCGTCGTGCCGCCAGAGCGGTCGTCGTGACTGGCGTGCAGCGAGGTGTAGCTGAAGAGCGAGAACTCGCCGCCGCGCTGCATGCACCACGCCAGTTGACGTCGCAGGGACGCCAGGTCGAGCTTGTAGACGCCCAGTCCGGGCACGATGCGCCCGCCCGGCGCCAAGCGCTCGTAGGCCTCCAGATCGGCCTGGAGTGTGGCCAGGTCGCGGACGTAGACCATGGGAACCAGCGCGTCGACCCACCCGCGCGCGAGCCAGTGAGCGCCGTTCTGGAGGTAGGAGCGGTAGGCGCTGAGCGGATTGGCATGCACCGCGGCCGTCAGGCTGGTACCTGGCGCGTCGCGTTCGAGCATGCCACGGATGGACGCCACGACGCGCGACACCTGCGTGGCGCGCCACAGGTCCCAGGCGGCGGGGTCGGTGTCGGGGTCGGCGCCCGTTTCGCTCCGGAAGCGTTCCAGCGTCTGCGAGTCGCGCGGGAAGCGCTTCTTGGCGTCGGGAGTCGTATCCCACGCGAAGCGTACGTAGTCCAGATGGACCCCGTCCACTGCGTAGCCGGTCACGATTTCGCGCACGACGCGGGTGAGATAGCCGCGGACCTGGGGCAGGCACGGATTCAGGATGACGTAAAAATCGTCGTGCAGGGGCTGGCGCCGATCGTGCTCATCGCGGATGAACCAGTCGGGATGCGCGAGGTAGAGCTGGTTCAGCACCGGGGGTGGGCGGGGGCCGCGCCATCCCGGCATGACGTTGACCCAGGCCTGGATGTGAAGGCCGTGCGCGTGCGCCTCCTCGACGGCGAGGGCGAGCGGGTCGAAGCCCGGATCGCGAAAGTCGAACTGCGCGGACCAGGGCTCGATTGCGGATGGGAAGCAGACGGTCCCTTCGCCGCGCACCTGCCAGAAGATGGTGTTGAAGCCCAGCGCCGCACAGTTGCGGACGATGGTTCGCACGTCATCGGGGTAGCGATAGTGCATCCGGGCCACCCACACCGCCCGCATAGGCCGCGGAAGCGCCAACCGCGTCAGCGGGGGAGGGGACTCGGCCGCGGCGGTGGTCGAAGCCGGGCCGGGGCGTGCCGCGGCGGGCGGCGTCTGCGCGGGGGCGCGTGTGCCGCGCGTACCGGTCTGACAACCGGCGCCAAGGCCGACGAGCACAGCGAAGAGGCACGCGACGGCGCGGTGAATCGGCACGAGTTCCTCCATGAACCACCCCCGGGGGGGGCGCCGCGGCAGCGTACTGCCGCGGCGTCGCGAAGGAAACCCGCCTGGGTGACGGAGTCAAGGAGTCAGGCAGTCGATGAAGCCGCTGATGTCCATTCCGTTCACCGAGCCGTCCCCGTTCGTGTCGCTGTTGCAAGGCGAGCAGGGATCGGGACTGCCGCTCAGCGCGGCGACGAAGTTGGCGATGTCCTGCCCGTTGACGGAGCCGTCGCAGTTGGTGTCGCACGGCGCGCAGGGTTGTGCGGCGAGCGAGAGGTAGAGGAACGCGTCTCCGATGCTGGTGCCGGCGCCGTTGCGGAGCGTGGCGAGGAAGTAGACCTCGCGAGAATCGGTGAGGTGCAGATCGTTGGGCTGGAAGCTCGCGAGATGCGCGTCGTCGTTGAACGTGCCGTCGCCGTTCACGTCGATCGGATCGCCTTCGCGCAGCACCACGTCGGTGCCGTTGAGAACGAGCACGCTATCCACGTTCGGGTCGGCGTTGTTGGTGTTTCCGGCGAGCAGCCAATCGCCGACGCGGTTGCCGGTGAACGCGCTGAAGCTGGCGCCCCAGTTTTCGCCGGAGGCGCCGATGGGATCGCCGGTCTTGGCCAGCAGCACGCCGCTGCGGGCGGCCCAGTCGTTGTCGGAGGGGTCGTCGCCGCGCGAGAACCAGGTGCCGTCGGAGAGCATGCGGGTGAAGAAGATGTCGGCGCAGATCACGGACGACCCGGCCACGGGCGAGCCCTCGCGAATGGCGACCGCGTCATCCACGGCCAGGATCCCGTCGATCGACGTGTCGGGATTCTCGGTGTCGCCTTCGGCGAACCAGTGCGCGCCGTCGGGTGTGCCACCGGCGTCGGAGAGCCCGAAGGAGTCCCAGGTCTCGCCGTCGATCGTGCTGATGCCGGACTGCTTGAACGAGGTGTTCCCGATGAAATAGGCCGGGTAGCGCGAGGAGTGGCAGTTGGTGATGGGGGTGTTGACGAACCCGACCAGGCCGTCGTTGCGCAGGTAGACGGAGTTGATCGAGTTTCCGAACAGCTCGTCGCCGGAGCTGCCGGGCGGGTTGTCAATCAGGCCCAGGGCCGGGTCGCCCATCTGATGGACGATGGTGTGAGTCGAGCCGTCGAAGACGACCACTTTCTCAAAGACGGCCGCGCTGCCGCCCTTCGCCCGGGCGCTGAAGGCGATGTTTCCGTTGTCGTCCCAACTGGCCGGGATCGGCGTATCGAAGAAGTCGTAGAGTTCGCCGCTGACGCCGCCCTGGAAGGGCTGACCGTCCTGGCAGAATGCGTTGCCGGAGAAACCCGACCCGAGGATCAGGATCGCGTCCAGCGTGGACGCCAGGGTCGAGCGGCCCTTGATGACCCACTGCCCGCCGTCGTGCCGGAGCACGACTTCCTCGATCGCCAGCCAGCGTGTCTCGACCGGGTTCCCGGCGGCGTCTTTTGCGCCGGGGACGATGGAGCTGGGGTCGGTGGCGACCTCGGTGTAGATGACCTTCACATCGCCGGCGGATGCGGCGGCGGCGACGGCGCCGAATGTGAGAGCCCACGCGAACCGTTTCATTCCAGTGCTCACGGTTACCTCCTGCGTTCCCTAAACTACCTCGCGCGAAGCACGTGCCTCGCGCGTCGCCCACGCGTCATGGCCCCGAGAGGCAGGCCACGAACGCGCCGATGTCGAACCCGTTGATGCTTCCGTCCCCGTTGGTGTCGCTGTTGCAGGGCGAACAACCCGACGGCGCACCGCCCAGGGCCGCCAGGAAGTTCTCCACGTCCTGGCCGTTCACGCTGCCGTCGCAGTTGGTGTCGCACGGGTCGCAGGCGCCCAGGCACGGCGCGGTGGGTGTCCATGCCACTCCACCGGTGAGCGCCCCGTCGTTCACCCCGGCCAGGTCCTCGGCGACCAGGCCGGCGCCCTCATCCAGCCGCCAGTATCCGACCAGGCCGGTTTCGCTTCCGCTGAGCAGCGACTTGTAATGGGCCGCGACGTCGGCCGCGGAGCGCCCGATGTTCCAGATGCGGACCTCGTCGATGTCGCCGGCGAAGAAGCGTTCGGTTCCCGAGCCGCGCGCGCCGATGGCCCACTTCGCGTTCATGACCACCGCGCCGATGTTGTCGGTCCCGGTGCCCACCAGTTCGCCGTTGCGATAGAGTTTCCACGCGCCGTCGTACACGCCGGCCAGGTGGACCCAGTGGCCGATGTCCTCCGGCGGCACGGCGAAGGAAGCGCCCTTTTGGGTGCCGCTCCAACGGAGCACCTCGTAGACGCCGCTGTTGATGCGCATGCCTGTCTCGCCGTCAGGGTTGGTGCGATATCCGTGCATGACGATGTTGCGCAGGCCGTCGGTGGCCTCGGGGCGAATCCAGGCTTCCAGGGTGATCTGACCGGGGAAGTTGAGCTCGTCGGGGTTGCCGATCGAGACGTAGTCGTTCACGCCGTCGAAGTGCAGGGCGTGCCCGGCGAACGGCCCGACGGCTGGGTCGCAGGTCGTATCGTCCCCCAGGAACGTTCCACCCAGGGCGGCACAGTCGTCGGGAAGCATGACGTTGCAAACGCCGCCGGCGTCGGGCGGCAGGCAGCACGCGCCGGGGCGCGGGCAGGGGTCGCCGCACGACGTTCCGTCGCCGCGGTAGCTGCCGCCCAGGTACCCGCAGTCGGAGGCGGTCACCTGGAGACAGGTTCCGTCGAGGAAACAGCAGGCGCCCGAAACGCACTCGACGTTGGTCGCCCACGAAGGGCCGAATAGGGTCCCGTTGAGCGTGCCGGCGGAATCGACGACCGTGCTGCCCGAGCCCTCGTCGAGGCGCCAGTAGTGCAGCAGCCCGGGTTCGTTGCCGCTGAGCGTCCCGGTGTAGTTTGCGGCGATCTCGGCCGGGCTGCGCGCCACGTTCCAGACGCGGAATTCGTCGATGCGCCCGGCGAAGTAGTTGCCCGACGCCAGCGACCCGATGCGCAGCCCGTAGTTGCCCTGCGTGAAGGGCGACATGCCGCTCTTCTCCGCCTCGAGCACACCGTTGCGGAAGATGCGCATGAAGTTTCCGGACTGGCTGGCGACGAACGCGAAGTGCTGCCACGAGTCGACGATCGGCTCGGGCGGGGTGTAGGAGAGCCGGCCGCCGGCGTTGATGTTCCCGAAATCCCAGTAGACGATCCCATCGGCCCAAGGCACGTGCGCCTGGATGCGGTTCTGTACCGCGTCGGGATTGAGCCCGAAGCTGGAGCGACCGGCCTTGTCGAGCGCGAGCTGCCAGAACTCGATGGTGACCTCGGTAGTGGGCGCGCCGTTGCCGAAGCCCGCCATCCGCACGTTGTCGTTCACACCGTCGAACGACAGCGAGCTCCCCGGCAGCGGCGTGGCGGAGATGTCGCAGGTCGAATCGAGGTAGGGCAGCATGGTCTCGGTGATCGTGCGAACGTGGAACTTGAGCAGGATGTTGCTCATCCCGCCGGCGCACCCGTGGCAGTAGCTCATGATCGTGCCGTTGGCGGCGTCGGAGCAGTCGCCCAGGCCGCAGCCGTCGACCGGCGGCGTCATGTCGTGCGTGTGCGGGGCGCCGAAGTTGTGGCCCAGCTCGTGCGCGACGACAAACAGGTCCCATGTGCCCCAGTGATGGTCCTGGAGCGGATACGGGAACCACCCGCCCAGATTGGCCGACAGTCCGTACCCGTAGGTGCCGTTGCAGATGACGCTGAGGTATGCGACGCCGCCGCCCAGCCCCCGCCCGGAAAGGAAATGGGCGAGGTGCCGGGGCACAGCCTGCATGTTCGCGTTCCAGTAGTTCAGGAACTGCGTGAGCTGGCTCCCGGTGTCGGGCTGGTCCCAGGGGTCGTTCGCGTCCGCCCAGACGCGCAGGTATCCGATCGAGATGCGCGTGTTGACGTCGCGGGTGTAGATGGCCGACATCGCCGCGATCAGCGACGTCGCGTACGCGCTCGAAGCGGCCGTGTTTCCGCCGAACAGGTTCCCGGTGAACTCCCAGTCGGTCTCAACCGCGAGGTTCAACTGACGGCACGGGGCGCCGGCGGCCACGCCGCCCTGCGGCGGGTCGATCGGGGGCGTCACGATCGGCAGCTCGTCGCTGTGACAGGTCATCTGCGCCGGATCGAAGCTGCCCGGCGGCAGCGACGCGGCGTCGAAGAGCACCGGGAGCTGCGGATCGTCGAAGCGCCCGGTCGAGATCAGGTGTACCGTCTGGTCCGTGACAATCACCCCGTAGGTGCCGAAGGGCGAGATGCTCAGGTACGCGACCCGGGCCGGCGCGCCGACCACGCGGCCGCTGAACGTCGCGACCGCGGGGCGCTCGACGGGGACGTCGCCCGCGGCGGTCCCGACCACGACGCGTGCGCCGGAGGTGAACGGGTCCGTGCGTTGAAGCTCAAGCCGGACGGTCTTGTCGCCCATGCGGACGCCGTCGATCGTGAGCCGCTCCGCCACCGCCGCCACGTCGTAGGACGGCAGATCGAGCAGCGCGACATCGTCGCGCGGCTGCCCGGCCGCAATCACCGGAAGGGCAAGCAGGAGGAGTGACACGAGAGCGCGAGGGATCGCGGATGGCATGACCTTCTATTCCTCCGGAAGCCGAACACGGACCCGGCCGGGTGGCCGGGGGGCCTCTAGCAACGAGTGTATCCAAAGCGCGGGGGGACTGCCAACGGGCCGCCCCGGCCCCGCGTTCGCGAGCGGCGCTGTGACAATCGGCCCCATCCGGCGCATCGCGCCGAACGGGGCCGAGTTTCGAATCACCGTGTGCGTTGCGAGGCCGCGTTATCTGCCGCGCACCTCCAGCGCCGCCTCGAGCCTGGCCAGACGCGCCTTCAGTTCGTCGAGCTCGGCTTTCTGTGCGGCGATCTGCCCGTCGCGCTCCTTGAGCATGTCGTGCAGTCCCTGAATCGCGGCCAGGGCTACGCCGTCCGCGTCGATGGTGGTGATACCCTTGTCCGTGCTGCCAAGGCCGAACGCGGCGTAGAAGTCCTGCGCCATGGGCCCGAGATGCAGCGCGGAGGGGTTGGACTTGTAGGTCCAGGTAAAGACCTCGACGGCTGCGAGGCGTTCGAGGACGTCGCGCGGATTGACGGGGTGGATCTGGTCCTTGGCGTTGCGGTCGCTGAGGTTGGTCCAGGCGCCGTCACCGGCGGCGAGCTTCACGCCGGTCGTCATGGCGGCGTTGGAGAAGATCGTCGTTCCGCCGGCGGCGCGGATGGTCAAGGTGTTGTCGCCGCCGGAGCCGACGTTCGTGCCAGCCGAGGAGTCGGCCAGTACGAAGCTGCCGAGATGCGTCGCCTTGGCCCGCGACCCGGCGGCGAAGCTGTTCTCGCCGGCGGCGCTGTTGAGCTGGCCGCCCGGGACGGCACCGCCCTTGCCGGAGGCGGCGTTGTTGATGCCTCCGCCGATGGCGGCGAACTGCCCGAGCGCGTTGTTCTGGATGCCGCCGGCGACCGTGCTGCCTTCACCATCGGCGAGGTTGAAGAACCCGCCGCCGACCGTCGATTGCGATCCGGACGCGGTGTTGCTGTCGCCGCCGGCGACAGTGGCGCTGGCGCGGTCGGTGACGGTGGCGTTGGCGTTGCCGGCCTGGTTGTTCTGGCCGCCTCCGACGGTGCCGAAGTTGTCGGTGACTTCATTCCGGCCGGCCGCCGTGCCGCCACCGCCGATCGCCGCGCCGTTGACGCCGGTGGTCAGCGTGGACAGGCCCGCGGCGAAGTTCGGGCTGTCGGTGCCGGGTGAAATCGTGACGGCGACGGCGTTGTTCACGCCCAGGTTGAACGCGACGTTATCCGTCGTGCCGATGAAATCCGTGCCCGGGCTCGTGCCGGCGTTTCCGCCGCGCTTCCAGTAGCGAAGGTCGGTTGCATCCGTGTCGAGCGAGAACTCAAGCCCGTTGAGCGCCAGACCGCTTCCGGCGGTGAAGTTGTACAGCGTGTCCGTGAACGTGGTGTTGAGCGAGAAGCTCAAGCCGTTGAGGTCGAGCCCCTGTCCGGCCGTGAACGCGTAGCGGGCATCGGTGAACGCGGTGTCCAGCGACACTTCGGCGACCTGTCCCTGTGGTGTGACGATGATGCCCGGCCCGGCGGCAACACTGGCCGGATCGCCCGGAGGGCCCTGCGGGCCTTCCGGACCCTGCGGGCCTTCGGGGCCCTGCGGGCCTTCCGGACCCTGCGGGCCTTCGGGACCCTGCGGGCCTTCGGGACCCTGCGGGCCCTGCGGGCCCTGCGGACCTTGCGCGCCGTTCTGGCCGTCGGCGCCGTCCTGTCCCGGCACCCCTTGCGGACCCTGCGGTCCTTGCGCGCCGGCCGGTCCCGGGTCACCCGCGTCGCCCTGGGGGCCCTCGGGTCCCTGGGGCCCCGGCGCGCCGGCCGGACCGGCGGCCCCGTCCGCGCCGGCGGGACCGGCGGGACCGTCATCGCCCTGCGGGCCCTGCGGACCCTGCGCACCCTGTGGGCCGGCTGGACCCTGCGGTCCGGTCTCGCCCTGCTCACCAGGCGGGATGCGGCCGGACTGGGTCAACTGGTCGAGCACCTGCTGGGTGAGCGTGTCGAGATCGGTGGTCGGCGTCCCGTCCCCGGTCGTGGTGGGGCAACCGCCAAGGAGGAATGGGATGGCGGCCGCCCCGAAAGTCAGGCCGATCCACAGGAACCGACGTGGAGCACTCACGCCACGAAGCAATGTCGAATTACTCACGGAAACACCTCGCTCACCTTCGAAACGGGACATGACTCAATCGACCGGCACGGTCGCGTGTGCCCGATCGAACCCATTCGGCGCCGTTCACTTGCATGAGTGCGTTCCGCAACGCGTCGGGATTCTGCGCCCCGGAGTGGCACGTTGCGGGCGGGCGGCGGCGCCAGGACTGAACGCCTCCATCCATTTACTATACCGCCGTCGCGCAAGAAGCGCCGAGATTTCGCAAATTTCAGCCAGCACTTGACTTGACAATCATCCGCCGGCGAAGCACGGACCTCGGCGGCGGCGAGTTCGTCCTGTAAAAGCGACGCTGTGGTGCGATGTCTGCGCTACCAGCGCACACGCTGCCCGCGCGACGCGAATACTGGTCCCATAAGGGCGGATTGTCAACTCCCATGCCGAGCGTCGCGCTGCCGATCGACGTGTGAACGCCGCTGCGCCGCCGGTTGCGCAGGCCGCGCCGCGTATAATCCCGCGCCGATGAAAGCGGGCCTGGTGCCGGGATCGTTCGCCGAGCTGCACGTGGACGTCATCTCCTCGATGTGCCCGCATTTCGAGGGCGTGCTGGTTCACCCGGTCTTCGCCACGTGGGAGATGGTGCACTACATGGAGGTCGCCGGACGGAAGCTGATCGCCGCGTTTCTCGAGCCGCACGAGGAAGCGGTGGGTGCGTCCATCAGCGTGGCGCACCGCTCCCCGGCCACGATCGGCTCGCGCGTCGTAGTGCGGGCCGAGGTCGAGTCGCTCTCGCCGCGCCGCGTGACGGCGCGCGTCTCCGCGCACTGTGGGGCGCGCGTCCTGGGCGAGGGGACCTTCGTGCAGGTCGTCCTCCCGCGCGAGCGGCTCGAGGCCATGCTACGGCGCTACGCGGCGGCGCACCCGGCGACGCCCACGTAGTCGGTTGCGGCGGGCCTCGGCGGTCGGGGGCGTCGGGCAAACCTCGCAGCCGCTCACCCCTTGACCGCGCCGGCGGTCAAGCCGCGCACGATGATCCGCGTCGATGGACGTCGGCCCGCGCGCACATCCGCCTCCCGCTGCGCGGCGCCATGCGCCCCCCCACGGCGCCATGCCCCGGCGGCACAATACGCCAAGCAGCGCGCCCCGGCGAGTGTCTGCGCCGGAGTAGGCGCGGAGAGGCGGGCGCAGCGGGGACCGTGGTCCGACTCGGCTTGGGCGGTCGGCGCGGCGATGTGCGGAGCTGGCGTTCGTTCGCGATCAGGGGCGACCGCGCGGCACGGAATCAGGGCAGGTGCGGGTGGTGCCGGCGCTGGGACAGGGCGCGCAATCCCAGGAGGGTCGCGACGCCGGTTGCGACGGCGAGCGGCGGGATGATCCACCGCCAGCGGAGCGAGTCGCGCGAGACGATGCCGATGTCGGACGGGCTGGCGCCGGCCGTGACGATCGAGTCGACGAGGAGTCCGTTCGAGTCGTAACGGCGATGATCGAGAGAGCCGTCAGGCTCGATCACGGTCACGCGCGCGTCGCGGTAGTCCGGCACGATGCGCACGTGAGACTCGTCCAGCCAGTCGCAGTGTTCGACGCTGTTGACCGAGAAGTGGCTGACGCCGACGCTGGCGACTCCGAGGTTGGGGTTGGAGACGACGATGACGGCATCCGAGACGAACTCGGCGCCGTTCACTTCCGTGGTGGCGCAGGTGCGCATCTCCCAGGTGCCGGGCTTCAGCGGCTCGGGGAGCAGGAGCGTGGTCAGGCAGCGCAGCGGCGTGCCGCGCGGGTTCAGCGAGAATTCGTAGATGCTGGTCCAGGAATCCATGGGCACGATCGCGCGGTACGTGGAGACGTCGCCGTCGCAACCGAGCAGCTCGACGTCGTACTCATCGAACAGCCGGAGCAGGTTCAACTGGCTGATGGTGCTGTCCTGCAAGTGCACTTCCGCGAATTGCAGGGTCGGCGTTCCGCGGTAGTTGCCGACCTGGACGTCGAACGGCGAGACGAGGTACGCGCGAGCGGCCCCGAAGCGCGGAGTGAGGTACTGGCGGACGAACTGAGCGTCGAACACGGCGTCGGTCACCGGTTCGTAGCCGCGCTCCGGCTCGTCGCGCAGACTCTGGTCGAGGACGTTGGGGCGCACGATCGTCATCCTGTGGGGGTAGTTTTCGGTCCGATCGCCCCAGGAGGCGGGGTCGAAGGGATCGGAGTCGGATGCGGCCGCGTGCATGGCGCAGTTGAATTCGACGATCAGCCGGTCGAGGCGTGAGAGACGTTGTGCCACGCGATCCCGCATCTCGCCGGGCGGGACGCCGTTTTCCAGCGCGACGCCGGCGATGCCGAGGACGAGCGACAGGGCGTTCAACATTAGGATTTCTCCTGAATCCGCGCAAGCGTTCAGCAGCGCGGCACAGTGCAAGTGATGAGCAGGTTGGTGCCGAGTGCACATCGGCCGATGGTTCCGCCCACCGGGGCGACGCAGGTCCCGGTGAACTTGCTGCCGCAGGGCCAGTTATTGCCGGTATAGGCGCAGGACGTGCTGGTGTCGCACTTCTGGCACAAGGCAGCCGACGAGGAGGCGTCGCAATAGACGCAGTTGTTCCCCCCTTGCTGCGACGGATGATTGGGAGTCCAGCAAACGCGGCTGGTCTCGCCGCAATCGTTGGACTGCACGCACTTGTGCCAGTCAAGAGGCGGGATCTGTCCTAGCGCCACCGCGGCCATTGCCAGTGTGGGCACCAGTCGCAACGCAAACGGCATGCGAGTGATCAATGGCAGACTCCTGATGGAACGGCGCCGCGCGCGTTGCGAACGTGGGTCCGCGCGGCGCCGATACGATCTGGTGCCCCGCCACGGCAAGAAGCGCCAGACAAGCCGCCAGCATGAGCCAATGGCTGACCGCGCCGTCGCGCGAAAGCGCTACGCCGAGGCACCGGCACGCTCGAATGTCGCCAAGCCATGCGGCCGAGAGATGAAAAGCGCAGAACGCGGCCATCATCGCCGCCGCCGCGTACCACCCGTAGCGCCGTGTCGCGGGCCACACCAGAAGCGCGGCTACGGTGAACTCGGCGAGGATGAGGAGCCGCACCGTCCCGGGAACGGCCCACGCGGGAAACATGGCTGAAGAAGCGAGATAGCCCTCGAATTCTGGTGTACGAGCCCCTGTTTTGAAGAGGGCCGAACCCCCGAGCAGCACGACCGCCAAGACCCATGTCCGCGCGAAAAGCCCATCGATGGTCGTGGACATGCCCGCACCGCCACGGGGCCCGGACAGGCCACCCCGCCCAAGTTCGGATTCATACTATAGCTCCAAGCACTCGACAGTCAAGCGGCCTGGGCGTTTTCTTGAGGATTCCGATAATCGCTGTTTCCCGGTTGCGTCGTGGCGATTTCTGCGCCGCGGGAGTACGCTGCATCCGTCGCGTTGGTTACGATCCAAGCGCGCCACGAGCGTCCGACCGCGCAATGGCGCGCGACTGGTCCGCCGCGAAGGAGGTTCCCCGATGAGGTTCGCTGCTTCCGCTCTCGCCCTTGCCGCCGTCGGCGCTCTAGACGCCGCCCGCGCCGCCGACGCCTACAAGATCGACAAGGTGCACTCGACGGTGATCTTCCGCATCAAGCACCTGAACGCCGGGTATTCGTACGGGCGCTTCAACGAGATCGCGGGGACGATCGATTGGGACGCGGACAAGCCGGAGGCGTGCAAGCTGGACGTGACCGTGAAGACGGACAGCATCGATACGGGGGACAAGAAGCGCGACAAGCACCTGGAGGGGCCGGACTTCTTCAACGCCAAGCAGCACAAGGCACTGACGTTCAAGAGCAAGGCGGTGAAGAAGGGCGAGGACGGGATCTACGAGGTCACCGGCGATCTGACGTGCAATGGTGTAACCAAAGAGATCGCGGTCAAGGTGGAGCACACCGGCACGGCCAGCACGCCGATGGGGGGAGACCGGATCGGACTGGAGACGGTGTTCACGGTGCAGCGTGCGGACTTCGGGATCACCTACATGCCGGACGGGCTGGGCAGCGACGTGCGGCTGATCGTGGCGCTGGAAGGCGTGAAGGGCGGCGAAAAGGGCCGCTGACCGTGCGGCGCGGCTCCGATCGGCGGCGTTCGGCTCAGGCGCGTCGGCTGCGCTTTGCGCGCCGCGAGCGGCGGGCGTTGGCCGTGGCCGGGGCGTGCGGGGGGGTTCCCGGTGGCGGCACGAACGGCGGCCAGTCGGGCCGCACGAGGCGCTGCCGGGCCGGGGGGAGCTTCGGGAACGGGTTGTGCGGCTCGAACTGATACCAGTAGGCGGTGCTGGCGTAGTCGTTCGACAGCTTGTTGTTGTGGCCGTGCTCGATCGTGACGCGGATGGATTTCTCGAAGCGGATGGGGTCCTCGACGTGGTAGCGGTAGAGCGAGTTCTTCCCGCGGAAGGGCCAGTCGTGTTCGCCCCATTGGGGTGAGCCGCTGTAGTGGGTGAGACCGCAGTAGGGGGTACTGTACTCGGTGCGCGGGCAGTAGGCGGTGCTGAAGTAATCCTCGGTGCCGGTGCCGTGGATTCGGGGCGGCCAGGGTTCGCCGTCCACGAAGATCATGTCGTCGCCCTCGCCGTACCAGTCGTTCTTCTCGCGTTGGAAGCAGTCGACGTCGAGATGGCAGCCGACGTACTGCCCGCGGCCGCGGGCGTCGAGGATGAGGTAGTTCTCGGCGCCGGTGGTGTTGGGGGTCTTCCAGTACCGGCGCAGGTTTTCGAGGTTGGGCGGACCCTTGAGGTCTTTCAGGCCCCACCCGCGGGTGGGGTTCTCGCGGCGCCACTGGACGTGGAAATAGGCCAGGTCCTCCTCCCAAGCGGGATAAATCTCGTGGTCGACGTAGAAGAAGAACTCGACGGGCTCGTGCCACTCATTGTGGACCTCGATTCGCGCGTGGCGCCGGAAGGGCATGGGGAACCAGCAGTTCATTCCGCGCCCGGCGTCGGGGTTCATCTGGAGCGGCAGGGACCAGAAATTCTTGCAGGTGCCGAACGCGCCGCCGAAGAACTCGACGACGGGGCACTCGACGCTGGGGGTGGGCTCGTCGTCCCACCACATGCGGAGGACCAGGCTGCGCATGGCGTCGCGGAGGTGCGCCAGGGAGTTGGTGGACCAGACGTGCTTGATGCAGCCCGGGCCATCGATCTCGGCCACGGTGAGGGTTTTGCCGGGCTCGATGGGGATGGCGTCCTTGTTGCCACCGGTGCGGTCGAAACTGCTGATGCGGCGGGACTGGAAGGCTCGAATTCGGGCGAGGTTGGTCAGGGTGGTGTGACCGAGCACGGTGGACTCCGCGGGGACTGGACCAGGAATCGACGCGGAGAGGGATGATACACGAGGTGCGGGCGAGCCGGCGTTCGGGGGAGTCGCGCCGGAACGGAGCCGCACGCGGAGCTTGACGGGCGCGCGGCGCGGACGCGAACATGTCGCGCGTGAGAATCGCGCTGGCCATTGCGCTGGTTGTTGCCGCCGTGTTCGTGGGGGGGACGACGTTCTACACGGTGAGCGAGACGCAGTTTGCGGTGGTGACACGGTTCGGAAGCCCGATCCGCGTGCTGGACGCGGCCGGGCCGTATTTCAAGCTGCCGGCACCGCTGGACCGAGTGTGGTACATCGATCGGCGGGTGCTGACGTTCGACTTGCCCGGGGCGGGTCAGAACCCGAGCGAGTTCCCGACGCTGGACAAGAAGCACGTCGAAGTCACGAGCTACACCTGCTGGCGTGTTACGGACGCCCGTCGGTTCCTCGAGGCGCTCGGGACCCGTGACGCGTGCGAGTCGATTCTGGGCGACGTCGCGACGGCGGAGCTGGGCAAGTCCCTCGGACGCCGCAACCTGGCCGCGCTGCTGTCGATTCGGCCGGACGAGCTGGAGCTGGACGCGATCATGGCGGAGGTCCGCGAGGCGTTGGCGCGCATGGCGGAGCGCGAATACGGGGTGGAGGTGGTCGATTTCCGGATCAAGCGGGTCAGTTTTCCGGAGCAGAACCGCAGCGCGGTTTTCGAGCGGATGCGGCAGGAGCGGAAGCGAATCGCCACGCGCTACCGCAGTGAAGGCGAGGAAGCCGCCGCCAAGCTGCGCGGCGAAGCGGACCGGAAGGTGCGCGAGGTGCTGGCCGACGCGGACCGGCAGGCGCGCGAGATCGAAGGCCAAGGCGAGGCGGAAGCGACCCGCATCTACGCCGAGGCGTACCGGGTTGATCCGGAGTTCTTCGAGTTTGTGCGCACGCTCCAGTCCTATCGTGCGTCATTGACGCGGCTGACCACGCTGGTGCTGCCGGCCGATTCGCCCTATCTGCGCATTCTGCGGGAGGGGCCCGCACCGGGGCCGGCATCTCGACCGGCGGACGGCGGCGCCGGCGAAGTGGGCCTTCCATGAGCGGCGAGACTCCATCGGCGGGTGTGCGCGAGAGGTGGCGCGCCGTCGCGCACGGCTGGCGCCGCTGGCGCGCACGCGTCCTGGTAGGAGTTTCGGTCGCGTGCGCGGCGGGCTGGCTCGGGTCGGGCTACCGCACGATCGCGCAGAACGAGCGTGGCATCGTCACGCGGTTCGGGGCGATCGTGGGCCGCGCCGCGCCGGGCATTCACTTCCTCATGCCGTGGCCCATCGACCGGCTCCACCTGGCGCGCGCCGCGGAAGTCAAGCGCATCGACGTGGGGTTCACGCAGGCGGGCGTGAAGTGGACCGAGCCGCGCCGCAGCGACATGGTGACGGGCGACCAGAACATTCTGAAGGTCGAGATGTCGGTCCAGTACCGCGTCCGCGACAGCCAGCTCGACCGGCACCTGTTCGGGACCGACGCGCCGCACTGGCTGGTGGAGCGCGCGGTGGAGTCGGCGCTGGCCGGTGCGCTGGCGCGGCGCGGCGTGGACGACGTGCTGTCGGCCGCCAAACACGCGGTGGAGACCGAGACGCTGGAGGCTGCGCAGGCGGCGCTGGACCGGTACGGCGCCGGGGTGGAGCTTCTGATCGGGAGCCTCCAGACGGTGTCTCCGCCGGTGCCGGTGCTGGATGCGTTCACGGACGTGGCCAGCGCGAACAAGGACGCGGAGCGGCTACTGGACGAGGCGCGCGCGTACGAATCACGCGTCGTCTCGCAGGCCCGCGGGCAGGCGCAGCAGCGTGTCAGCGACGGTCGCGCCACGCAGGTGCAGCGCGTTCGCGTGGCGCAAGGCGATGCCGCCGGGTTCCGCAAGCTGTGCGTCGAGTACCAGGCCAACCGCCAGGTCACGCGGACGCGGCTGTTCCTGGACACGATCGAGCAGGTGGTGGCGGCGGCCCGCGTGGTGGTGGCGGATGTGCATGCACGGGACGGGCGCGTCGTGGTGGTGGAGGACCCACCGCCGTGAACCGCAGGCAGCCGGTCGCGCCCGCGCGCCACGGGAGAGTCGGCGGGCCTGGGCGTCGGGCCGCGTCGGGGATGATGCTCGCGCTGCTCGCTGGCGGCGGCGGATGCGCCGGCGGTGGCGCGGGGCCGCGCGAGCAGCTTGCGGCGCGCAGCGAGGTGCTGGACGCGACCGTGGTGGCGCGGCTGCTGGCTGCGACGCCGATCGGACCGGAGCAGGCGTTCCTGCCGGCGACGCTGACGAGCACGGATGAGTTCAGCGCGCACGTGCTTCAGTTCCGGACGGGCGAGGCGCGGCACGTGCACCGCGTGCACGATCTGACGATTCTCGTTCACCGCGGCGAAGGCGAAGTGACGATCGACGACCGGCCCCGCGCGGCGCGGCCCGGGGACGTGTTCCACGTCCCGCGCGGCGTTCCGCACTCCATCCGTAACCGTGGCGCCGATCCGCTGGTGACGATCAACGTATTCACGCCGCCGTTCGACGGAAAGGACAACGTAGCGGCGCCGCGGAGCGAGTCGTCGCGGGAACGATAGCGGCCCGGGGATCCGCGGGTGTAGAATGTGCGGATGGGCCGCACCGTCGCGATCGTCGGCGCTTCGAGGGATCGGACCAAGTTCGGCAACAAGTCCGTTCGCGCGCACTTGCGGCAGGGGTGGACCGTGTATCCGATCCACCCGTCGGCCGCCGAGATCGAGGGTCTGCGGGCCTATGCGACGCTGGCGGACGTTCCGGCGCGGCTCGATCGGGTGAGCCTTTACGTGCCGCCGTCCGTGGGCGTGGGCGTCCTGCCGGCGATCGCCGCCGCCGCGCCGGTCGAGTTCTTCGTCAACCCTGGCGCCGAGAGCGAGGCGCTGCTGGCGCGGGCCCGCGCGCTGGGCCTCGACCCGATCCTGGCATGCAGCATCGTCGACCTGGGGGTCAGCCCGGCCCAGTTCCCGTGAAATTGCGGTAGACTGCCGCCGCATGGGAACTTTCATTCACTCGACGGCCTGCGTCGACGACGGCGCCCGGATCGGCGACGGGACGAAGATCTGGCACTTCTGCCACGTCATGCCCAAGGCGGTGATCGGCCGCGACTGCTCGCTGGGCCAGAACGTATTCGTGGCCAACGGCGTGACGATCGGGGACCACGTCAAGATTCAGAACAACGTGTCGGTCTATGAAGGCGTGGTCCTCGAGGACTACGTCTTCTGCGGACCCAGCATGGTTTTCACCAACGTCCGCACACCGCGCTCCGCCTTCCCGCGCAACACGGCGGCGGACTACGCCGAGACGCGCGTGGGACGGGGCGCCAGCATCGGCGCGAACGCGACGCTGGTGTGCGGGGTCAAGGTCGGGGCGTGGTCGTTCATCGCCGCCGGCGCGGTCGTGACGCGCGACGTGCCGCCCTACGCGCTGATCGCCGGCGTCCCCGGGCGCGCCATCGGGTGGGCCTGCGAGTGCGGGCGGACGCTGCGGCTGGCGGGTGCGGCGGCGACCTGCGAGGAATGCGCCCGGCGCTACCGGCTCGAGGGGCCGGGCGCTCTGGTGCGCGTGGAGGGGGGCGCGTGAGCGAGCGGATTCCGGTTCTGGACCTGGGGCCCGAGATTGAAGCCCTGTGGGACCGGCTCACCGCGGCGATGCAGCGCGTCGTCCGCAGCGGGCAGTTCATCATGGGTCCCGATGTGGCCGCGTTCGAGAACGAAGTCGCCGAGTACCTTGGGGTCCCGCACGCGATCGGGGTCAACTCCGGGACCGACGCGCTGCTGATTGCGCTGCGGGGCATGGGCATCGGACCGGGCGACGAAGTGATCACGTCGCCGTTCACGTTCATCGCCACCGCCGAGGCCGTCAGCCTGGTCGGCGCCACCCCGGTCTTCGTCGACATCGACCCGCAGACCTACGCACTGGACGTACGCCGCGCTGCGGCCGCCATTACGCCGCGGACCCGCGCGATCATGCCGGTGCACCTGTACGGGCACGCGGCGGACATGGACGGGGTGATGGAGCTGGCGTTGCGCCACAAGCTGCGGGTTGTGGAAGACGTGGCCCAGGCGTTCGGAGGGCGGCATCGGGGGCGGATGCTGGGAACGATCGGCGACGTGGGCGCCTTCTCGTTCTTCCCGTCGAAGACATTGGGGGCGTTCGGGGACGCCGGGCTGATCGCGACGCGGGACGAGTCTCTGGCGACGGCCGCGCGCATGCTGCGTGCGCACGGGTCCAGGAAGAAGTACTTCAACGAGATTCTGGGCTACAACTCGCGGCTCGACACGCTTCAGGCGGCGATCCTGCGCGTCAAGCTCCCGCAGGTCGACGCCGGCAACGAGGGCCGGCGGCGTGTCGCGGCCCGGTACGACGAGCTGCTGCGCTCCATCCCGGGTCTGAGCACGCCGCACGTGGACCCCGCCGTCACGCACGTGTTTCATCAGTACACGGTGCGCATCGCCGGCGGGCGGCGCGACGCCGTGCAGGCGCAACTGCACGAGCGCGGCATCGGGACGATGGTCTATTACCCGACCGCGGCGCACCGGCTCCCGGTCTATTCGCACCTGGACGTGACGCTTCCGGAGGCGGAGCGCGCCTCGAGCGAGGTTCTGAGCCTGCCGATCTGGCCGACCATGCCGACCGGGACGCAGGACGTGGTGGCCCGCGCGCTGCGCGACGCGATGCTGCGCGGCTGAGCGGGACGGCGGCCGCGCGACCGGGGCGATTGGTAGCGAACGCCCGGGCGGGGACAGCTTGCGACGCGCGGGGTTCACGAGCCGAGACGCTACTGCCGCTCGCGGCGTGACGCTTCGAGCTGCGCCAGGCGCTCGAGGATCGTCGCGCGGCGGGGGTGGTGCGGCGCCAGGCGCAACAGCGCCTCGTACGCGTCCCGGGCGGCGGCGCCGCGGGCGGCGCTCCAGTTGGCGTCGGCGAGGCGCAGAAGCAGCTCGGCGTCGGCGGGCGCGACGCGCGCGGCGCGGGCCAGGAAGTCCAGGTAGACGGCCTCCTCACCGCGCTGGTTGGCCGCCTCCGCCTGCCGCAGATACGCGTCGCGCAGGATCTGCTCGCGCCGGGCGGGCTCCAGGGCGGCCCATTTCTGAGCGAAGCGCAGGCTCTCGGCCGGGCGGCCGGCTTCCAGCGCCGTGGCCGCGAAGACTTCCAGCGCCTCGGGCGTGGCGAATGGGGAGTCGGTCAGCTCGGCTTCGCGCGCCTTGAGCAGCTCGTAGGCCACCTGCGGGCGGCCGATGCGGCGCCAGATGCGCGCGTGCAGCAGGTGCGTGTCGGGCGTGTCGCGTCCGGCGTCCAGCGCGCGGCGGACCTGGTAGAGGGCGGAGGCGCGCGGGGCGCACAGGTAGGTGCAAGGCTCGCGGGTGCGTTCGATCAGCAGGAGGTCGCGGTGAAACCGACCGGGCTGGCCGTCGGGAACGTCCCGGGTCACGGTCGCGCCGAGCAACTGTCCGAGCTCGAAGTGCGCCCGGGCGGCCTGAAAGCAGAGTTCGGGGGTCTCGCCGCAGCGTTCCTTGGCGTCGCGGAGGAGTGCGAGCGCGCCGGCCCAGCGCGACTCGGACGCGGCGAGCGCGACGCGCGCCAGCCAGAGCGACGCGTCGTTCGGGAAGCGTTCGAGGGCGCGCCGCAGGGTTTCGTCGCAGAGTACCGGGTCCGCGCGGCGCGCGTCGGCCAGCGCGAGGGCGCCGGCCGCCGGCAGGTCCGGTTCGTGCGGCGCGAGCAGCGCCTGGGCGCGAGGAGTGCGGCCCGCGCGTGTGTGGAGCGCGGCCAGCGCGATGCGTGCGTCCGTCGCGTCGGGGAAGCTGCGGACGTAGTTTTCGAGCAGGGCGACGGCTGCGTCGCCGCGCTTCGCGGCATCGTAGGCCTGCGCCAGTTTCAGCACGTAGGCTGCCGCGTCCGGGCGGCGGATGACCGCTTCGGAAAGCAACTCGACGGCGCGCTGCGGGTGGCGCTGGTCCAGCGCCCGCGAGCCTTCTTCGAAGAACCGCTGCGACTCGGCCTGCGCGGCGGGGCGGGTGGCTGCGGGCGGACCTGCGAGAGGCGCGGCCGCGTGCTCCTGCACGGCGCGCAGCGCGATGGCCGTCGCCGCGACTCGCAGGATGAATGCGCCGATGCTCATGGTCGTCGACCCGCGCTCCCCGCGCCCATCGTACATTGTGACGCCTGTGCGCGCCGGATACAATCGGCCGCATGGACCTGCACACGCTGGAGTGCCTTGATTTCGGCCGCGTCCGCGAGCTGCTGACCGGCTATGCGATGTGCGGGCTGGGCAAGGCGCTGGCATCGGAAATCCGGCCGGCGTCGAAAGTGCAGATCGTACGCCGCTGGCTTGAGCAGGTGCGCGAAGTCGAGCAGCTGGTCGCGCAGCGCGGGCTGCCGCCCTTCGCGGGCATCAGCGACGTGCGTGAGCTGGTGCGGCGCTCGGCGCCGCCGCTGCGGTTGAACGCCGAGGAGATCGGGCGGATACGCGGCACGCTGCGGGCCACGCACGACGTCGTGGAGTACCTGGCGGGGCTGGGGGCCGAGCTGGTGGAGCTGGCAACGCTGGCGGCGCGGATCGGGGACTTCCGCACGCTGGCGGAGCGCATCAGCCGCGTGATCGACGAGCGCGGCGCGGTGCGCGACGACGCCAGCGAGAAACTGTCGCGGCTGCGGGCGGGCATCGAGGAGGCCGGCGCGTCGATCCGCCACACGGTGCAGCGATTGCTGCGCGACCCGGACGTGCTGCGGGTCCTGCAATACGGCAACTGCACGTTTCACGGGGACCGGATTGTGCTGCCGGTGAAGGCGGAGTTCCGCGGACGGATCGCCGGCATCATCCACCGCAGCTCGGACAGCGGCGCGACGGTGTACGTCGAGCCCGCGGCCGCGGTCGAGTTGAACAACGAAATCAGCCGGCTGCGCGCGGACGAGGAGGAGGAGATCAACCGCCTGCTGTGGGAGCTGGCGCACGAAATTCACCTGAACGAGGAGGCGATCCGCAAGACGCTGGACGCGCTGGCGGTGCTCGACCTGGTGGTGGCCAAGGTGCGCTTCGCACGCGAGTTCGGCATGGTGTGCCCGGAGGTCAATGACGAGGGGCGCATCCAGTTGCGCCAGGCGCGACACCCGCTGCTGATCGACCTGATGCGGCAGAACGGCGGGCCGGAGGCGGCCCAGGACAGAGTCGTGCCGATCGACGTGCGGCTGGGCGACGACTTTGACATGCTGATCATCACCGGGCCGAACACGGGCGGAAAGACGGTAACGCTCAAGACGGTCGGGCTGCTGTGCGTGATGGTGCACGCCGGGCTGCCGATTCCTGCGCAGGCGGGCGCGGAAGTGGCCCTGCTCCAGAACGTCATGATCGACGTGGGCGACGAGCAGAACATGCAGCAGTCGCTCAGCACGTTCAGCGCGCACGTGCGGCGGCTGATGGAGATGCTCCAGCGCGCCAACGCGCGCACGCTGGTGCTGATCGACGAACTCGGCGCGGGGACCGATCCGGACGAGGGCGCCGCGATCGGCCGGGCCGTGCTCGACGAGCTGTTGGCGCGCGGCTCGCGGGTGGTGGTCACGACGCACCTGGGCGCGCTGAAGGCGTACCCATTCACGAGGCAACGTGTCGAGAACGCGTCGGTCGAGTTCGACGTGCAGACGCTGCGCCCGACCTACCGCCTTCGCATCGGCGAGCCGGGCAACAGCAACGCGATCGATATCGCCGAGCGGCTTGGCTTCCCGCGGCGGCTGATTGGGGCGGCGCGGCGGCACCTCCTGAAGAAGGACCGGGTGCTGCGGACCGCCATCGCCCGCACCGCTGAATCGAAGCGGGCGGCCGAGACGGCCCGCGCCGCGGCGGAGGATGCGCGTCTGGCCGCGTCCGCGGCCCAGGCGGCGGCGGACAGCGAGCGTGACCGCCTTCAGCGGCAGCAGCGCGACTACGAGGCCTGGGTGCGCCGCGTGGTGCACCTTCGCCCGGGCGACCCGGTTCGCGTGCGGAACTTTGACCGCGACGGAAAACTGGTGCGGCTGATGCTCGAACAGCAGCGTGCCGAGATCGACATCGGGCCGTTCGCGGTCGAGGCGCCGCTGGGCGACCTGCTACCGCCCGACGCGCCGCCGCCCCCGGCCCCCGAGCCGCGCCGCGCCGGCGTCTGGACCAAGGCCGCCCTGGGAACGCGGCCGCGCGCCGCACCGCCGCACCGCAACGACGTGCGCGGCCGAGACGGGGTTGCGCCGGCGCAGCGTCCGTCCGTCCGCGACGGGCGCCCACGAAGGGGCGAGCACGACGCGCGGCGCCCGGTCCTGCCGTCGATTTCGGACGAGCAGGGCGGCGCCCTGAAACCCGGCGACCCCGTGTACGCGAAGCGATTTCACCGCGAAGGGCGGATCGTACGCGTCAATCCAGCGAAGCGCCTGGCGGTGGTGGCGGTGGGGGTACTGGAGATGGAACTGCCGTTCAGCGGCCTGGCCATGCCGCCGTCCGACGCGAAGGAGCACGACACCGCGCCCGGACCGGAGGCGCACCGCGCGGTCCCACCGGCGCCGCCAGCGGCGCTTCAATCGAATCGCGCTGCGGACGGTGGGTTCCCGGACAGCGCGGCGGCCCCTCCGCCTACCTGCTGATCCTCGACGAGCGCCGCCGCGCGCGGCGCGAGTCTCCCGCGGAGCACGACTTGGGACGAGTGATGACAGCGCTGGGCGCCGCGCTGCTGGCCCTGGGGTCCCTGGCCGGAAGTGCCGGCTACGCCGTCTATCTTCGCAGCGACGGATATCGCCTCGAGAGCGCGAGACGCCTGTCGGACTACCTCGAGCTGCCCAGCGAGATTGCGGAGGTCCGCCCGCGGTCCAGCTCGACCCGCCAGTTCAACGGTGTTTCGATTTACCTGCCGGACCGGCGCGGCCGCGTGCTCTTCTGCCAGGAGGCGCTGCTGCGCTACGTGCCCGGGCCGGGACGGCCGGACGATTACGAGATTGAGCTGCACGGCGGAACGGCGGAAATCTCCACGCGCACGTGGCTGCGCGAGGACTATCGACGGCTGCTCGAGTCCGGGCTGCGGCCCAGCTTCGACCCTGGCGGGCCGCGCCGCGTCATGTTCCGGGGGATGGACGTTCACTTCGCGCGCGACCGGTTCCACCTGCGGCTCGACGACGCCAGCGGCATGGTTGCGTTCCCGGAGGACGCGCGCGGCGAAGCGCGTATCCGCTGCAAATGCCTGAACGGGCAGGACACGGCCGAGTTCGTCACGCTGAGCGCGATGTTCTCGCCGCGCAACGGCGGCATCCGCGTGGACCGCGTCGAGCTGTCCACGCCGCGCCTGCCGCTGGGCATCCTGCGGCTGGCCGACCTGATCGGGGCGCCGATCGCGGCGGGCGACTTTCAGGGTCGGCTCGCGTACAGCGAGTCGGACGGCGCCCGCGCGCTGGAGCTGAGCGGGTCGTGCTACGACGTTGACCTGTCGGAGTGGTCGCGGGCGCTGTCCCCGACGCCGTGGCGCGGGCGCTGTCCGGACCTGGAGCTGATCGAGTGTCGCGTCGTGAACCGCGCCCCGCAGCGCATCCGCTTCCGCGGGGCGCTGAAGGACGTCGAGCTGGGCGACGTCCTGGCGCCCTTCGGGCTCGCCGACCTCGGCGCCCGCGCGACGCTGCGCGTCTCCGACGCCGACCTGGGGCTCGAGGGCATCGAGCGCCTCAGCGCGTCCGGCGAGTGCCGCCGCGTCTCGATCGAGTCCCTTACGCGGCGCCTGGGCTGGGGCGAAATGACCGGCGTGGTGGACCTGGTCATCACGTCGCTGGAAATCCGCCGCAATCGCCTGGTCGAGTTGGACGCGCGACTGCTGGTCGATGACGCGTTCGATCCGCCCAACCGGATCTCGCGCCGGCTGCTGACGGAAGTCGTGAGCCGCGCCCTCCATTTCACCCTCCCGCCCATCCTCCCGGACAACATCGCCTACACGCGCTGCGGAGTTCGCTTCGACGTGCGCGACGAATCTCTGCGGCTGTTCGGCACGCACGGAGCGCGCGAAAAGACCATCCTGACCGTGCGCGCCGGCGGGGTCGACATCCCGTTGATCTTCGAGCCGGAGAATCCCGTCGATCTGACCCCCTGGCTCGACCCGGTGCGCGAGGCGATGCTCGTCGGCCTGCGCGATCGGCTTGTGCGGGCGGCCTCGCAGCCGTCGCCCGGGTGACTACCGGGCGACACGAACCTCGCCCGGACCGGCGCTCACTTCACCCACCACCGCGGCGCAGGGCGTGCCGGCTTCGTGAAGCGCCGCGAGTAGCCTGTCCCCGTCCGCGGCCGCCACGCTCAGCAGCAGGCCGCCCGAGGTCTGTGCGTCCATCAGCGTCCCCGCCAGCGCCTCTTCGACGTCGGCCTCCACGATCAGCCGCGATCCCGGGTGCGCCCGAGTCGTCTTCGACGCCCGCGTCAGCCCCCCGCCGCGCGCGAACTCCAGCGCCCGCCGCATCAGCGGAACAGCGCCCGCCCTGAGCGTGATGCTGACGCGGCTGCCCTCCGCCATCTCGAACGCGTGCCCCACTAGTCCGAACCCGGTTACGTCCGTGCAGGCGTGAACGCCGCCCAGCCCGGCGGCCGCGTCGCGCGCTCCGCGGTTCAGCGTGGTCATCACGCCGATCGCTTCGGCCAGCTCGTCCTCCGGCATCGCGCCGCTCTTGGCCGCGCTGCACAGCACCCCGCTGCCCAGCGGCTTCGTCAGCACCAGCACGTCGCCCGGCCTGGCCCCCGCGTTGGTCCAGATCCGCCGCGGGTGCACGCGCCCCGTCACCGCCAGCCCGTACTTGACTTCTGCGTCGCGCACGCTGTGCCCGCCCACCACCACCGCTCCCGCCTCGCGCACCTTGTCCGCCCCGCCGCTCAGAATCGCCACCAGGGTCTCGGGCGGCAGTTCCCGGTCCGGAAAGCCGACGATGTTCAGCGCCGTCAGCGGCTCGCCGCCCATCGCGTATACGTCGCTGAGCGCGTTGGCCGCCGCGATCTGCCCGAACTGGTACGGGTCGTTCACCAGCGGCGGAAAGAAGTCCACCGTCTGCACGAGCGCGAGGTCGTCGCTGACGCGGAACACGCCCGCGTCATCGAACGTCTCCGTCCCGACCAGCAGGTCCGGATGCCGCTGCGGAGCAAGCTGACGCAGAACCTGCGCCATTGCCGTCTGAGGCAGCTTGCCGGCTCAGCCGGCGCAGGAAGCGTAGTCGGTCAGGCGCTTTTTGCGCGATTCGTTCATTCCGGGAGCGTACTCACCCCCTACCCCCGCCGTAAACCCCCCGCCATGCGACACACCCGCCGCCGGCTCTGAATGCGGGACAGCCGCCCCCGGAGGCCCGCGCTACCTGTGAACCACGCGCCCCCGACTCCCGCCGGCAGGTGTGACACGGCCGCGTCTTGACACAATCTTTGCGTCGACGGACCATGAAATTCGAGCACGTCGGCGCTGCGGCGTTCGCCGCCGCGGAACAGCGAAGGGGTACGACATGTCGCGCATCGTTTTTCGGGGCCCGATTACTCTCTCTAGTAGAACATCCCTGGATGATCTTTCCGCTTTGGCGCGAAGTACCATACGAGTGTTCTTCGAAGACTTCTTCTTGTGTCGGAGCGGTGACGTTAGAATCAAGGCCGCAACAATTGAGCAACTTGAGCACGCCAAGACAACGTACCGAGCGCGAAACGCGTTCTTGATTAAGGCGACATGCGAGTAATATCCGCAAACAACTCATCGACGTCGCCCTGCCGCTGGTCGCGATCAACCGCGAGTCGGCGTAGAAGTCCATCCGCGTGCGCATCCGTCCACGCTGCGCGTGTGGCGGGCGCGACCGCCGATGCGTGTGAAATGCCGCAACGGGTCTGCCAATGACAGGCACAATTGCCACACACCGCATGGACGCCCCCACCACGTTCGATGTCGGGTGTCGGGACGGCGATCTTGCGATGCATTTCCGGTGGAGTGTGCTCGCGCGCGAGGTATCGATTCTCGACCTGTGGTACCTTCGGTCCGGCGACCGGTTGACGCTCACGGCAATGGCCGATCGACTCCCGGCCTGGTGGCGCCTGCATCCGACAGAACTGGTAGGCGGGCTCGTTTGGAAATTTGGCGATCGCGTCAAGCGCGGCGATTACCCCACCGAACCGATCGAGGCACCCAACCTGTGGCGGCTTCGCGCGGGTGACACGTTCGCGCTTTCGCGTCGGGATGTGGACCACACCGGCATCGGCCTCTTTGTCATCCAACTGGAGCTCGGCGCGGCGGTTATCCTTGACCCGGTGGGCGAAGCAGTTTCGGGTAGCGTGACAGACCTCATGACAGACCTCATGCGTGCGCCGCCGGACCCGACGCCGGAGGAGGCGACGGAACGCGCCGCTCGTGCCGTCGCGGCTGTCCGACGGGCTGGGCTTCCCCGCTGCTGGGCTGAGGATTGGCGGATGGAGCATTGACGCAGTCTGTGTGATCGTAACATGACCTACCGCAAGAAACTCATCGAAGTCGCCCTCCCGCTGGACGCGATCAATCGCGAGTCGGCGCGGGAGAAGTCGATTCGGCATGGGCATCCGTCCACGCTGCACCTGTGGTGGGCGCGGCGGCCGTTGGCGGCTTGTCGGGCGTGCTGTTCAGCTCGCTGGTCGATGATCCTTCGAGCGATCCGATCTTCCGCAAAGCCGACGGCAGCGTCGATGAGGACCGCGCCGGCGTGAAGCGGGCGCAACTCTTCAACCTGATCGAAGAGCTGGTCAAATGGGAGAACCCGAACAACGACATCATCATCAACGCTGCGCGAGCGGAGATCGCCCGCTGCGTCGCCAGCCGCAAGATCGAGTTGGGCGAACTCAAGCGCGATACTGTCGTCTGGCCGGGGGAAGGTGACAGTCGGCGTTCAGGCAGTCGCAAGTCGGATACTGCTGAATGTACGTCCCGCAGTTGTCGACGAGCGCGACTTGGAACGGCACAATGTCCTGTCCGTTCACCGAGCCATCGCAGTTCATGTCGGCCGTGAGCTTGGTGCGTGTCAGGTTGCCGTCGGCGTCGTAGAACAGCCGCTGCCCTATAGGGCGTTCCGCCAGTGCGCTCCTCGCGGATCAGCCGCCCGCGGGCGTTGGGGCGGCCCGGCATTCAGGATTGCAAGTGTAGTCACGAATACGACGGGCGAAGAAGTTGGGGCGACGTTGGTTCGAGCGAACGGTGCCGGTCGGGCGATCCAGAACGAGGTGCCATTCATCGCCAAAGGATGTCTGGACGTGGTGCGTACTGCGGGGCGGCTCACGTGAGCAGGTCAGCGATCTGAACCGCGTTCAGCGCCGCCCCTTTGAGAAGCTGGTCGCCACAGCAGATGAAGTGCAGGCCGCGGCCGTCGGGCACGGTCGGATCGTCGCGAAAGCGACCCACGAGGATCTCGTCGCGGCCGCTGGCGTCGACCGGCATGGGGAAGCGGTTTCCGGGCCGGTCGTCGACGACGCAGACGCCCGGCGCGTCGGACAGGATGCGGCGCGCGTCCGCGGCGGTGATGGGGCGGCTGAACTCGACCGCGACGGTCTCGAGGTGCGCCCGCAGGACGGGAACGCGCATGCAGGTCGGTGCGACGGCGATGGACGTGTCGCCGAAGATCTTGTGCGTCTCCTTTATCATCTTCGACTCTTCCAGGTTGAAGCCGTCGGCGTCGAGCGCGCTGTTGTGGCTGAACACATTGAACGCACACGGGTGGGGCAGGACCTGTGGCGCCGGCGGTGCGCCGGACAGCACGGCCCGCGTCTGGGATTCAAGCTCCAGCATGGCGCGCGCGCCCGCGCCGCTCACCGCCTGGTAGGTGCTCACCACGACCCGCCGCACAGGGTTGGCGCGATGCAGCGGCCAGAGCGGGACGGCGAGGATGATCGTGGAACAGTTCGGATTGGCGACGATGCCGCGGTGTTGCCGGGCAGCCTGCGGGTTGATCTCGGGTACCACCAGCGGCACGTCAGGCCGCATGCGGAATTCGGACGAGTTGTCGACGACGACGGCGCCGGCTTCGACGGCGCGCGGGGCGTGCTGGCGGCTGACGGCGCTGCCGGCGGAGAAATACGCGACCCTGACGTCGCGGAATGAGTCCGGCCCGAGGGCCTCGACGACGAGTGTGCCATCGCCCCACGCGACGCGCTGCCCGGCCGAGCGCGGGGACGCCAGGAGTCGGACCGATCCGGCCGGCAGCCCGCGGCGCAGCAGGACGCGGCGGAGTTCCTGACCCACGGCGCCGGTCGCGCCTACGATCGCAGCGCTGATCATGCAAGTCGCTCCGTCGGCTCCGGCGGCATCGGCCCGAGTTCGCCGCGCGACCGGAGGAACCCGTCCGGGTCCGGGGGGCGGGAGTCGGACCGCCATCGCGGAGCATCGGGGCAGCCAGCGTCGCGGGTCAAGTGCCGCGGGCGGGTGCGTCGATACAATTCCCGAGCCGCGCTTTCGCGGTGGAGCAGGCGAACATGCGCATTCTGGTCACAGGCGGCGCGGGATACGTCGGAAGCCACTGCGTCCGGCGTTTTGTGGACGGCGGCCACGACGTGCTCGTGCTGGACAACCTGACGAGCGGGCACCGGGAAGCGGTGCATTCGCGGGCGCGCCTGGTGACGCAGGACCTGTCCGACGGCGCGGCGCTGGCGGGCATGCTGCGCGAGTACCGGATCGAGGCGGTGCTGCACTGCGCGGCGTCGATCGACGTCGGCGAGTCGGTGCGCGAACCACTGAAGTACTACCGCAACAACGCGTGCAATTCGGTAAGCCTGCTGGAGGCGATGCGTGCCGCGGGCGTGAAGAAGCTGGTCTTCAGCAGCACGTGTGCGACGTACGGCGACCCGATCGAGCTGCCGCTGACCGAGAACCACCCGCAGCACCCGATCAATCCCTACGGTCGGGCCAAGCTGGCGATCGAGTGGGCGATGCGCGACAGCGCCGAGGCGTGGGGCCTCGGGGCGGTCGCGTTCCGATATTTCAACGCTTCGGGCGCGGCGGCGGACGGGACGATTGGCGAGGATCACCGGCCCGAGACGCATCTGATCCCGATCGTGCTCCAGGTTGCGCTTGGGCAGCGCCCCCACGTGCAGGTCTTCGGGACCGACTACGCCACGCCGGACGGCTCGTGCGTCCGGGACTACATTCACGTGGAGGATCTGGCTGAAGCGCACCTGCGCGCGATCACGTCGATTGCGGGTCCGGGCTTCCAGGCGTTCAACCTCGGCACGGGGTTGGGTCACAGCGTGCTGGACGTGATTCGGGCGGCCCGCGAGGTGACGGGCCATGCGATCCCACTGGAGATCGGCCCGCGGCGGGCGGGTGACGCCGCCGAACTTTATGCGAACGCCGACCTGGTGCGGCACGCGTTGGGCTGGATGCCGCGATACACGTCGCTTGCTCAGATCGTGGCATCGGCGTGGGGCTGGCACCGATCGCACCCGCACGGGTACTAGGCGGGTCTCCGAGCAAAAAAAGCCTGAATCTTTTTGCACGAAGCGTGAGGATCGGATATTATCTTGATAGGCAAGGCGGAGTGCGATCATACGACTCATAGGCCGAATACATAAGTTATTAGCACTCATAGCGATATAGATAGTCCCGAGTTTCGGACCTCCCCTTAGCCGACGTACGACGCACCTTCATTCAGCTCGCTCGGTCGCTGCGCGCAACGCGTTCGTTGCGGCGCCGCGTCGTGTCAGGTTGCATGGAAGCGCGTCGGTGCGCGGCATGCGTTTCGGCTGAACAATCTGAGCACGAGTTTCGTACTCGTCCGAACCAGTGCGCTGGCCCGACCGCGCGCCGTTTCCATCGGCGTCGGTCGGTATCTGACAATCAGGTCGAGTTGGGTATTTTCGACAGGGTGTGTCGCATATGAGTGGGTCGAATCTGGCAAGAAAGCAGTCGCTGACGGTGGTCGAGGCCTTCGGTCCGCCGATCACGGAGTTTGAGCTGAAGGCGAACCTGTCGCTGCTTGAACGGCAGTTGAATCGGGAGATGAAGTGCGTGGCGGGCAAGAACCAGGTTTACCTGCGTTCGCTGCTCACCGGTCGTGGGACGACGCGGCCGCGAATTGCCCTGAAGTGCCATCTGCGGCGCGACATTGGGCAGTCGCCGGACGTCTTTTACGAAGAGATCAAGCAGCTCTGTTGCGGGAATCCGGAGGGCTGCGAAGCGTATCAAGCATTCAAGAAACGGCACGTCAAGACGTAAGTCCCTAACCCTGAACGCGTTGGGAAGCTTGGGACCAACGCGTCGGGAGTCTTGCGAGCGCGGCATGGGCTCGGGAGCCCGTGCCGCGTGTTTCGTTGGCGTGCGATCGGGGGTGGCCGCGTCTGAACCCGTGCTACCGGGCGCTGTTCGCGAGCCGCAACTGATACTCGACGATCGCGGCCAGCTCGAACTCGTCGCCGAGGAAGGGGGGCATGAAGTGGCGAACGCGGTGGAGCTCCAGCGTCGTCCGCGTCAGCCAGTCGCGCGATTTGTCGCGAACGAGCTGCTCAAGCCCGTTGAACCCGCCGGGGACGTGACAGGCGGCGCATTGGGCGCGGAAGACCAGCTCGCCGGCGTCACGGAGGGCAAGACCGCGGATGTCCTGAACGGACTGCCCGGGCGCGCGGACGAAGGGCATGAAGGCCAGCGAGCCTTCGGCCCGCAGGCGGATGGCCCAGTCGGGGTCGGCGGGGATGCCGTTGCTGTAGAGCACGCCGTAGATCAGGTAGGGCTTTCGGATTCCCTCGCGGACGAACTCCATCGAGGCGGTGGCAACGAAGGCGATGGCGAGCAGAAGCAGGCTGGTCTCGAGATTGATGTAGCGGTGGTAACGGATCAGCCCGAAGTAGGCGTACAGGCCGATCATGAGCGAGGCGACGATGCCGAAGGCCATGAAGAGCGTCATGGCGACGGCGCCGCCGAAGGCGAGGGTGCGCACGTCGGCGGGCAGTTCGGCGAAGTACCAGGCCGCAAGCGGGGCCATGAGCACGAGCGGGAGCATGTAGTAGGCGCCCATGCTGATGATGCGGTGGCGCTGGTCGCGCGAGTAGGTTGGCAGGGCGTTGACGATGACGGCCACGAAGATGGCCGCCAGCGCCAGCGACGAGATGGTGCGCAGGAGGAGCGACGGCCAGAAGGTGTCGTTGAAGAGTCCGAGCCAGAACCCGAGGCGCGGGTCGAAGGCGTCGGCCTTGAGCATTTGCGCCCATTCGCTGGGGGTCAGCATGAACGTGAGGATGCCGTTGATGATGAACAGGCTCATCCACGCGCTGAAGGCATAGATCCAGGCCACGCGGTGGAGGCGGCGGCGCTCGGCGTCCAGCAGCCCTGCGGCTTCCCGCCCGGCCGGATCGTCGCGTCCCGACTCGGCCTCAAGGTGCTTGAGCCGCTTGAGGCCGTAGTAGTAGACGTAGCCGGCGACAATTTCGACGGCGAAGAAACACCACTCGGCCGCCCAGGCCCAGACGAAGTTGTGAATGAGCCGGCTTGTGGCGGCGGGGGAGACGAGGCTGATCGCGACCCAGATGCCGACACCGGTGACGGCGCCGGCGACGAATGCGAGCAGCACGAGAAAGCGGCTGTGGTCGTGGAGGTAGCGAAACAGGAGTTCGTCGCGGCGGCGCAGGGCGATGCCGTGCGTGACGGCGAGGTAGATCCCACCGCCGACGGCGAAATGGGCGATAAAGACGTGCGTGATCGCGATGATGGCGATCAGCAGCCCGCCGCCCAGCCAGGGCACGTCGAAGACGGGGAACTCCACGGCGCCTCCAGGCGAGCGGAGTGTAGCCGAGCCGCGGGTCGGCCGCCCGGGATCGGGCGGGGCGTGTTAGAATGGCGTCGAAACGCCGCTCCGGCCTCACCATGCGAACGCGACTCACGCCTGAAATGATGCTCTCCGGGTATCGGGCGGGGATATTCCCGATGGCCGACGAGTTCGGCCGCATGCGCTGGTACAGCCCGGACCCGCGTTGCGTGCTGGAATTCGAAACGCTGCGCCTTTCGCGCTCGCTGCGGCAGACATGGCGTCAGAAGCGGTTCGAGATCCGGATCAACTCGACGTTCGGGGAAGTGCTGAGGCGCTGCGGGGACCGCCCGGAAGGGACGTGGATTTCGCGCGAGCTGGCGGAAGTGTACCAGCAGCTTCACGCGGCGGGTCTGGCGCACAGCGTGGAGGCGTGGCGCGACGGTGCGCTGGCGGGGGGGCTGTTTGGGGTGGCGCTGGGCGGGGCGTTCATCGGCGAATCGATGTTCTACGCGGCCCGCGACGCGTCGAAGATCGCGCTGGTCGCGCTGATGGAGCGACTTGCCGAGCGGCGGTTCGTGCTGGTGGACTGCCAGTGGCTCACGCCGCACCTGGCGAGCCTGGGCGCGATCGAAATCCCGCGCCAGGCGTACCTGGAACGTCTGGGGGAGGCTCTGGCGCTGCCGTGCCGCTTCGTAGACTGACGCCCGTGCCGCGCGTCAGCCGGGGGGGATAAGCAGTTCGCGCGAGGCCTCCAGCACGTCGACGGCGTTGGCATAGTCTTCGGGCCTCCCGATGTCGAGCCAGATCCCGTCGAAGCGGTGGACACGGGCGCGCAGCTCGCCGCGCAGCACGGAATCCATGAGCGTGTCGAATCCGAAGTAGCGGCCGGCGGGCACGAGGTCCCACACGTCGGGCGAGAGCACGTAGACGCCCATGCTGGCCCAGAAGGTCAGCGTCGGCTTCTCGCGGAACCCGACGATCTCCGCCCGCTGGTCGATGTCGAGCACGCCCAGCGAAACGGGCACCTTGCAGTTGTAGACGCCGACCGTGAGCTGGGCGCCCGAGGCGACGTGGGCGGCGTACATCTCGTCATAGTGGATGCTCGTGAGCAGGTCGCCGTTCATCACCATGAAGGGAACGGTGGGGCGCGGCATGAGCCGGACGGGTCCGATGGTCCCGAGGGGCTGGTCTTCGAAGACGTACCGGATGCGCGCTCCCCAGCGCTGCCCGTCGCCGAAGTAGGCCTGAATGAGGGAGCCCAGGTGTCCGAGCGAGATCCAGAGGTCGTCGAAGCCATAATGGCGTAGCTGGCGGATGACGATTTCGAGGACCGGGAGGTCGCCGATGGGCATCAGGGGCTTCGGCAGCACGGTGGTATAAGGCCGCAGGCGCGTGCCTTTTCCCCCGGCCTGGATCATGACCGGGGCGCTCAACGCGTGTACTCCTCGGGACGGTAGAGCGCCAGGTGCGCCGCGATGAACTCAGCGGTGCGCTGCAACCCGTCCCGGAACGAAACGCGCGGCGACCAGCCCATGCGCTGCCGCGCTTTGCTCCAGTCGCACAGCAACAGCCCCACCTCGCTCTTTTCAGGTCGGACGCGGGCGTCGTCCGTGACGATCCGCGCCCGGCGGCCAGTGACCTGCATCGCCAGCTCCGCCAGCTCGCCGATCGAGATCGCTTCCCCGTACCCGGCGTTGATCACCTCGCCCAGCACCCCGTCGCTGCGGGCGGCGGCGACGAAGGCCTCGGCGGTGTTGCCGACGTAGTTGAAATCGCGCACCGGCGCGAGCGAACCGAGCCGCAACGTGTCGCGCCCGGAAAGGAGCTGGGCAAGGATGGTCGGGATGACGGCCCGCGCCGATTGGCGCGGACCGAACGTGTTGAACGGCCGCAGCGTGACGACCGGGAGCTCGAAGGAGAGGAAGTAGCTTTCGGCGACCTTGTCGGCGGCGATCTTGCTGGCGGAATAGGGCGACTGGCCCTGAAGCGGGTGCTTCTCGTCGATGGGCTTGTAGAGCGCGGTCCCGTAGCACTCGCTGGTCGAGGTGTGCACGATGCGGCGGACGCGTTCGTGCCGGCACGCCTCGAGCACGTTCAGCGTGCCCATCGCATTGGTGGTCAGGTAGGACGCGGGCGCGACGTAGGAGAACGGGATGGCGATCAGCGCCGCGAGGTGAAACACGATCTCGCAGTCCTGTACGGCGTGTCGGACGAAGTGCGGGTCCGCCACGTCGCCGCTGATGATCTCCATGCGGGCCAGAAGTGCGGGGTCGGCGTACTCCAGGTTGCCGCGGTCGGCGCGGGAGTCGTAGTGCAGCATGGCGCGGACGCGACAGCCTTCGCGGACGAGCTGCTCGGCCAGGTGGGAGCCGATGAATCCGCCGGCTCCGGTGACCAGGACGGTTTTTCCGCTGATGTCCATCGGGCCTCACGTGCCCCGGAGCGGCTGACGGGCCACCGCGGCGTGGTTTCGACCGCGGTTACGGTCGCGGGTCCGGGGTACCTGCCGCGAGCCGCGCCTGCCACATGTCTCGCAGGCTGGTCAGAGTGTCGATTGATGCCACCGGCTCGCCGGGGCGCAGGACTTGCGCCAGGGTCGAGCCCACGCCTGCGATCTGGGTCGCTCCGCCCGCGGGTCGATCAAACGCCACGCGTGTCTCTACGCCCGCGACGGACAGAAGTTCGCCCGCCAGCGCCGCGATGGAGGTTGCGACGCCCGAGCAGACGTTCACGGGCACGCGGGCCGGGTCTTTCGGCAGGGCTTCCAACAGCCGCCGCATGAGCCGGGCGATGTCGCGCACGTCGAGGAAATCGCGCCGACTCTCGGGATCGAACACGACGAACTTATCGGCACCGCCTGGCGCCAGATTGTAAAGGCGCTCGACCATCGCGCCGCCCACCAGGGCCGGGGACTGGCCCGGCCCGAGCGTGTTGAAAAGCCGCACGCGGATCAGATCGACCCCCAGTTGGAGGGCACGCTCACGTGCCGCCTGGGCCTGCTCCAGCTTGGACCGGCCGTACGCGGAGACGGGTGAACCGGCTTCGCACTCGGGGTAGGCGCGGCAACCGGGTTGGACGCCCAGTTCGGCGGCCGAGCCGACGACGAGGATCCGCGCCTCGGGCCGCGCGCGTGCGATGGCGTCCAGAAGGGCGAGCGTGGGGGCCAGGTGAGCCGCCCGCAGCTCTGCCTCGGACGCGGCGCCGACCCGTCCGGCGGCGTGCACTACGAAATCCGGAGCGGCTTCGCGGACGACGTGCTCGGCCTGGACAGGATCGCCGATATCGACCGGATGAGCGGGGTCGAACCGGTCGACGCCGCGGACCGCCGCGCCCTGGGCGGCGAATTCCGCGCACAGGTGACGTCCGAGGAATCCGCGTGCGCCGATGATCAGTACGTTGTAGGGCATGAAGCCGCGGCCTGGTCATGCGGGTGCCGCACCCGCCGTCACGAACCTAGAGTACACTGGCGGGCCGCGGAATTCAGCCGCGTGGGAGCGAGTGCGTGGCGCTTGACGCGATCGCGGACGGGCCGGCGGGCGCCGCGCGTAGCACGGCGGCGCGACCGATCCGCATTCTGCACGTGGTGAAGGGGATGGAACGCGCAGGCCTAGAGACGTGGCTGATGGGGGTGATGCGGCGGATCGACCGGCGGCGGTTCCACTTTGACTTCTGCACGGGCCTGGACCGCGCGTGCGCGTACGACGATGAGATTCGCGCGTTGGGGGGCGAGATCATTCCCTGCCTGTGGAACGGCAGCCTGCGGCGTTTCCACCGCCTGTTCGCCCAGATCCTGCGCGAGCGACCCTACGACGTGGTGCATTCGCATGCGCGAAACTTCTCGGGATTCGTGCTGCGCGTGGCGCATCGCTGCGGCGTACCGCAGCGCATCGCGCACCTGCACACCGACAGCGACGGGCGGCCGCCCACGCTTACGCGGCGGCTGTACCGCGCCGTGTCAGGCTGGCTGACGCGGCGTCACGCGACGATGATCCTGGGAGGGACGCGCGGGGCGATCGAGTCGTTCGCGGGCCCGAGCTGGCGTCGCGATCCGCGGGTGCGCGTCGTCCGCTACGGGATCGACCTGGCCGCGTTCGAAGTACCGGCGGACGCGGATGGCGTGCGGCGCGAGCTTGGAGTCGACGCGTCGGCGCGGTTGCTCATCCACGTGGGGCGGTTTGTCGAGGCCAAGAACCACCTTGGGCTGATCGAGTGCTTCCGCGAGCTGTGCCGGCGGCGCGCGGACCTGGCGCTGCTGCTGGTGGGAAGTCGCGGTGAATGCCAGGAAGCCGTGAAGCGGCGCGTGAGCGAGTACGGGCTGGGCGGGCGGGTGTTCTTCCTGGGGGCGCGGGACGACCTGGCACGACTTCTGAAGTCGAGTGACGTGTTCGTACTGCCATCGGTGCGCGAGGGGATGCCGCTGGTGGTGCTGGAGGCGACGGCGGCGGGTCTTCCGGTGGTGGCCAGCGACCTGCCGGGGACGCGCGAGGCGAACGAGGAGTGCTGCCTGGCGCGGCTGGTGCGACCCGACGCGCCCGCGACGGTGTGGGCCGATGCCGTCCAGGATGCCCTTTCGGAGCCGCGGCCTGACCCGGCCGAGCGGCTGGCGCGTGTGGCCGCGTCACCGTTTTCGAGCGAAGCCTCGGCGCGGGTGATGATGGAAATCTACGGGGGGAGCGGCAAGTGAGCGGCGATTCGCCGATCCGGGCGCGAGGCGACACGGGCGCGGCATGGGACCACTGATCGATACGGGTGCGGACGATCTGGCGCAGTGCCGCCAGCGCTACGTGCGGAACCTCGCGGCGCTCTACCCGCGCGACCCGGAGTTGGCGGCGGAACTGGACGTATTGCCATTCGCGGGCTGCCCCCGCCTGGAGCGCGCCCGGGACGGGGGCTGGACGGCGCAGGTGGTGTCCGACGACGGGCGGCCGCTCTATCTGCACAGCCGCTATCGCCCGGCGCAGGAGGCCGAGACCTTCGTCCGGGCGCTGGGGGAGGTGGACAGCTCGTGCGTGTGCGTGTCGGGAGTAGGGCTGGGGTATCACCTGGCGGCGCTGGAGGCCGGGCTCGACCGTCCGCTCATCATCGCGGCGGAAGATGACCTGTCGATCCTGAAGGCGGCGCTGTGCTGCGTCGACCTCTCGGCGCCGATCGCGGCAGGCCGGCTCCTGCTGATGACGCGACCGGACCGGGAAGAGCTGCACCGGCGACTCTCGGCCTGCAACGCGGACGTGATGCTGGGGCTGAGAATGGTCTCGCTGCCGCACGTGCAGCGCTACCACGCGGCCTTCCACGCGGCGGCGCGCGAGCGGGTGATCGAGTTCGTCGGCTACTGCAAGATGCAGATGATCACAACGCTGACGAACGCGCGGATCACCTGCCAGAACATTGCGCACAACCTCCCGACGTACGTGGACGGTCCGGGAATCGAGTCGCTGGCGGGTCGCGCCGCCGGGTATCCAGCGGTGGTGGTGGCGGCTGGCCCGTCGCTGGCGCGCAACATCGGGCAATTGCCGCGGCTGCGCGACCGAGCGGTGCTGATCGCGGTCCAGACGGTGTTCAAGCCGCTGCTGGCGATGGAATGTCCGCCGCACTTCGTCGTCAGCCTGGATTTTCACGAGATTTCGGCCCAGTTCTTTCAGGGGATCGAGGACACGCGGGGCGCGGTGCTGGTGGCCGAGCCCAAGGCGACCTGGCACGTGCTGGACGCGTTTCGCGGTCGCAAGCACGTGCTGAGGAACCGCTTTGCGGAGAACCTGCTGCGCGAGGCGGCCCCGCAGCGCGGCGGGCTCAAGGCCGGTACGACCGTGGCGCACCTGGCGTTCTACCTGGCGCAGCACCTGGGTTGCGACCCGATCGTGCTGGTCGGACAGGACCTGGCGTATTGCGAGGGGCTGTACTACCCGGCGGGCATGCCCATCGAGGAGGTGTGGCGGCCGGAACTGGGCCGATTCTGCACGCTGGAGATGAAACAGCTCGAGCGCATTGCGCGCGGGCGGCCGATCCTGCGCGTGGTGAAGGACGTCCACGGGCGCGACGCCTACAGCGATGAGCAGATGCTGACGTACGCCCAGCAGTTCGAGACCGACTTCGCGGCGTCGCCGGGCCGCGTCATTCACGCCTGCGAAGGCGGCATGCGCCTGGCGGGGACGGAGGTCATGACCCTGCGCGAGGCGGGCGAGCGCTACTGCACGCGCGAGCTGCCGGCGGGCTGGCTGGACGGGAGCACCGTCCCGGCACGCGGCGCGAGACGGCGGGCGGCGGAAGCGCTCGATGCGCGGATCGAGGAGCTGGGCCGGATCCGCCGCATCTGCGTGGAGATGCAGTCGCTGCTGGAGCGCCTGGCCGGGCTGGTCGAGCGACCCGCGGAGTTCAATCGGCTGGTGGTGCGCGTGGACGAGCTGCGCACTGCGATGCAGGCGCTGGATCGGACCTATCAGCTTGTGGTCGAGGTGTCGCAGACGGCGGAGCTGCGGCGGTACGCGCGCGACCGCCAACTGGGACAGCGTGAGCGGGACGACAAGGAGACGGCCCGGCGGCGGTTGGCGCGCGACGGGGAATTCGTGGCGGCGTTGACGGAGGGCGTGGACTTCCTGCTCAAGACGCTGCACACGTCGATCGGGCGGCTGCGCGAGGCGCCGCCATGAGGGTCGTCGCGTCCGTTTTCGCGGAGTGCTGGAACGGATTCCTGGGAGGCGCGGCGGCGCGCCAGGCGCCCATCCGCGGGCGTTCCGTGCTGGCGCACACGCTGTCGCGGCTGGCGCGCGTGGAGGGACTCGACCGGCGCTGCGTCGTCGTGACGGCCGGGCAGTCGGACGCGGCGGCGAGCGCGGTCCGCGACGCGGGCGTGACGGGCGTGGAGGTGCTGGCGCTCGACGATGACCGCCGGCCGCGGCGCAGCCTGACGCGCTCGGCGCGGGCCTGGAGCCTGGAGGCCTGGCGCGGGCCGCTGTGCAGCGCGACGTGGTTCGACGAGTTCGTGGAGGCGGCGGTGGTGGCGCGCGTGCTGGACCATTTCCGCTGCGACGCGGTGTTGTGCGTCAGCGCGTGCCAGGCGGCGCTGGACCCCGAGATCGCCAGCGCGATGGTGAGGCACGCGGCGGAGCATGCGGAGCAGGCCCGGTTCACGTTTACGCAGGCGCCGCCCGGTATTGCGGGCGTGATTCTCACGCGCGCAGCCGTGCGCGAGCTGCTGGAGAATGAAATCCCGCTGGGGGTGCTGCTGACGTACCGTCCGGAAATCCCCCAGGGCGATCCGATCACGCGTCCCGCGTGCATGCGGGTGGACCCGGGCGTTGCGCGCACGGCCGCCCGGTTGACGGGCGATACGCGCCGCTCGCGCGAACTGCTCGAGGCCGCCTTCGCCGATCTTGGCGACGATGCGGACGCCACGCAGCTTTGCGGGTGGGTGGCGGCGCCGCCTGCGGGGGGCGGTCGCGGGGCTGGGCGGGATCGGGCCGGGCCGCTCCCGGTCGAGGTCGAACTGGAGCTGACCACGGTCGATTCGCTGCCCGCCACGACGCTGCGCCCGCGCGGCCCGCGCGTACCGGCGCGCGGTCCGGTGGACGTGGAGGCCGCGGCGCGGCTGTTCGCGGAGCTGGGGGTGTACGACGATCGCCTGGTCGTGCTGGGCGGGTTCGGCGATCCGCTGCTGCATCCGCGCTTCGCCGAGCTGTGCCGGGCCGCGCGGCAGGCGGGCGTGTTCGGCCTGGCGGTGACGACGCCGCTGGTGGAGCTGAGCGAGGCCAGCCTCAGCGCGCTGCTGGAGTCGGGCGTAGACGTGTTGGAGGTGCTGCTCGACGCGGACACGCCCGGGACGTATTCGGCGGTGCACGGGGCGGCGCGGTACGAGTGCGTGCTGGGCAACATCGCGCGGGTTCAGGCGGCACGACAGACGCGGCTGATCCCACAGCCGCTGGTCGTCCCGAGCCTGGTGCGTTGTGCGGCCACGCTGGCGGAGATGGGCGGGTTCTACGACCGGTGGATTCGCGCAACCGGGTCGGCGGTGATCCGCGGCGCGAACGACTATTGCGGCGAGCTGCCGGGCGACACGCTTCTGCGCGCCACGCCCGCGATCCGCGGTCCGTGCCGGCGGCTCGCGTCGAGGCTGATGCTGCTGGCCGACGGCAAGGCGGTCGCCTGTTCGCAGGACTTCCGCGGACAAATGTCGATGGGGGACTGGAAGCGGGAGGCGCTGGCCGACATCTGGCGCGGCGCGGCGATGAACGAGGCGCGGGGCGCGCACGCGGCGCTGACGCTGGACCGCTACCCGCTGTGCATCGCGTGCGGAGAGTGGTGCCGCGAATAGCGCGAGCGCCGGACGCGCTACGGTGCAGGCTGCGATGTGGGGATTGCGCCCGTGCGCGGCGGGCCGAGGTTGCGCTCCAGCCAGCGCTGCAATTCGTCGGGGTCGAAGCCCTGCGGTCCGGGTCGGCCGGCGTACGCGATGCGGCCTTCGGCATCCACGACGAACAACCGTTCGGGCCAGGCGGCGTAGGCGTCGCCCACCTTGTTGTCCATCCCGTCGAGGACGCAGGGAATCGAGATCTTCAGACCCGCGACGCACTTGGACGCGACGCCGCGGCGCTCTTCCAACGTGGTCGGCTGCGGGAATTTCACGCCGTCGCGCTCGTTGGCGGGCACTTGCCAGCCGTCGGTGGGGTGCGCCTCGCGGATGTAGACCAGCACGAACTCCGCCCGGTCGCGCCAGCCTTCGTACATTCGTTCCAGGGCGCCAGCCTGGCGCCGAAACGGCGGTCAGGTGTAGCTGCCGAACACGAGCACGGTCGGCCGCTGGCGAAGTTGATCGCTCAAACGGAAGCGGCCCTCGGCGTCCAGCCGCGGGAGCTCGATGTCCGGTGCCGGCTGCCCGGCGCGCGGCGCGGGATCGCTGCGCCGCTCGCGCCCGCGGGGATCGGAATCGCGGTCGGGGTGGACCTGAAAGGGGGAACAGATCGCTGCCGCGGTCAGCGCCGCGAGAACTCCGGAAACCACAAGCAAGCACCTCTCTCCTCGGCGTCTTCGCCCTTCACGTACTATCGAACGAATCCGCCGCCATTCTATTCGGCACGGCGCGAAGGGCGCACGCCTTTTGCCGCAACCGGTTCCGCCGTTGACCAGCCGTTCCGTCGCGTTCGCGTCGCGGAAAAGGCCGCCGGGCGGTCGGTCGGCACCGGACCGCGAGTTGCGGCGGACTCCTATGCGGCGTTAGATACGGGGCTTCCGCACGTCGGTTGAAGGCGAGGAGGTCACAGTCTGGGCTCCGGGGACGACATCACCGTCTGGCGGAGGCACCGCGACGGGCAGGGTTCACGCGACGAGCTGGTGGACCTGTACCGGCGGCACGAGCGCGGCCTGGTCGAGTTCTGCCTTCACTTGACGGGCAGCGTACATGCCGCTGCGGATCTCGCGCAGCAGACCTGGTGCAAGCTCCTTGCGGCGCCGCCGGCGATCCAGACCAACTTCGCGGGGTTCATCGCGAAGGTTGCGGCGCACGATTGGCTGAACGAACAGAAGCGGGTGCGCCGGTTGCGTGCCGTAGCGCCGCCGGAACGGCTCGCGGCGGACAGTCCGACGGAGTCGGCGGAGAGGACGGAGCGGAGGGCGCTGCTGCGCCGTGCGCTGGAGCGCCTGGATGAGCGGACGCGAGCGTGCGTGGTGCTGCGGCTGGCGCACCACTACAAGCTGCGCGAGGTGGCTGCGCTCCTGGACGTGAGCGCCGCCCGATGCAAACAGCTTCTCGACAATGGGTTGGAGGCGATGCGGCGCTTTCTCGGCGAGGAAAAATCTGCGCGGACTTAAGAACCGCCCGCGCCGATTGTCCTAAACACGGGGGGAGAAGCGGGCGGGTGTGCCCAGCATGGACTACGGCGACGAATGGAACGAGCTGGGGAAGCTCTACCGCGCCGACCCCGGTGTGAACGCGGCCAGGACGCGGCTGCACTGCCCCGAGCTGCATCCGGTGGACATCGTGCGTGCGGCGCAACGCCGCGCGGAACTGTCGCCGGAGCAGCGCCGACACCTCGGCGGGTGCGCCGTCTGCCAGAGCTGGGATCGTGCGGCCTGGCGTTCGCTCGCGGGCGGGTCGCCGGGGCGGCGAGCGGCCGCGGCGAGCACGGCGTCGGCATGGACCGGCGGCTGGACGGTCGGCGGTGGCGCGGCGCTGGCGGCCGCCGTGATCGTGGGCCTGACGTTGTACCTGTACCACTCGTCGGGCGAGCGGGTCCTGGCGGGCGTGCTGGCGAGGTCGGCGGCGGTCCCGGTGTGTATCCCGCCGCTGATCGACTGTGCGGGGGCGCTCGCACGGCTGCGGGCGGAGGTCGAGCAAGCCCGCCGCACGCGGGACGCGTTTGTGGCGGGGGCCCAGGCTCATGATGCGCTGGTGGCCTGGCAGACGCTCTACAACGACCTGAAGGACCTGGGCGAGTGGGACGACGCCGTGAACGAGGCCCGCGCGGCGCTGGCGTACTGCGATGACAATCCCCAGGGTCCGGCGTCCTCGTGGCGCTGGACGTGCCTGCACGACCTGGGCGAGATTCACACTGCGCGGGGCGACTTCCGGCTGGCGGGAGATGCGTTCGCCCGGTCCATCGAGCTGCGCCAAGCGGGGATCGACAAGGCGCCGCCGGCGACGCAAGCCGACGCGCGGGTGCAGTCGCTGCCGGTGATGTACTGGCGGCTGGCGAACGTGGCGCTGCTGGAGGACGATCTGGAGCGCGCGGGCGAGGCGCTGCGGGCGTCGGAGGAGCTTCTGCGCCACCATTTCCGGGCGGTATGCGAGGCGGCCGGGGTACCCGCACGGCCGCGATCCGCACGGCTTTTCGACGCGTACCGGGCGATGCCGGCGGAATTTCGCGCGCCGCCGGAGCCGCTGACGGCAGAGCTCCTGCGGGACGCGGCGGCGCGCTATGGGGGGCCGGTGCCGAGCCTGACCGGCGTGATGATGCTGCGAGGACACCTGCACCACGCGGCGCGGCTGGCGAGGCTGCGCGGCGATCCGGACGAGGCGGAGCGACTCATCGGCGAGGCGCGGTCGATGCCCTATTACCCGGCCGCCGACGAATACTACGTGCTGTTCTGGGAGGCCCTGGAGGCGGCGCGGATCGCCATGGCGCACCGGGACTTCAGCCGGGCGTTGCGGGAAGCGGACGAGGCGGCCCGGCATACGGGGGCGATTGTGGTGCTGGACGGGAGCGGGCCGAGCAAGGCAGCGCTGGGGCCGGAGCGATTGAGCGAGCTGGACTTTCTGCGCGGGGCGGCGTTGCTGGGGCTGAATGCGGAGGACGAGGAGGGCCGGCGGCTGGTGCTGCATGCGGTGGCGCTGCCACGCGCTTGGGAGGACCGAATCACCGGCCCGCAGCGTCGCGCGGCGCTTCGGAAGCGGTTTGAGGCTTGGTATGAGCTGGTGGAGCGGGTGGGGGGCGAATGAACGTGCTCGGGGCGCACCATCCAGCATGTCCCAAAACGGAGATTCGGTATGCCCCACGGCGATCGGCGCCGCAAGCCACTGTCGGGCGTCGGGACATCGGCGCGCTGCGCCACGCGGATCGGGTGCGCGGGTGCGATGGGCGCCTCCGCCGCGTTGGTGCGGCCCGGGTTGAGGCCGCTATGATCTCGGACCGCGCCGGCCGCGTGGCGCCAACTGGGCCCGAAGCGGCGCGGAAAGGAGATCGGGTGAGCCGGGTCAAATGGTCCAGAGTGCGTGTGCCCGGAGGGTTGGGCGAGCCGCTGGCATCCGGGGTGCTGAGCAGGCCGCGGCTCGGGGTGGGGGACGCACTGTGGGCGCTCGCGATCGGCGCGCTGCTGGCCGCGGGGTGTGCGGCGCCGCGGCTTGGGGACGGGTACGTGATCGAAGCGGAGCGCCTGCCCGAGGCGGCGGAGGGGTGTCGCCGCGCCGGCCGTCCGCTGATCGCGCTGGACCTGCGTTCGCGGGAGGAGTTCGTCCGCGGCCACCTGCGTGGGGCGCGCTGGGTCGATCGGGAGGCGTGGGTCCGCGGGAGCGAGAGGGCGCCGGAAGGTCCGGAAGACCCGGGCTATTGGCGCAGCCGGTTCGGCGACGTCGGTGTCACGGGGGATGATCCGGTCGTGGTCTATGACGGCGGGGAGATGACCGAGGCAGCCCGCGTCTGGTTTCTGTTCCAGCAGGTGGGCGGGTCGCGCGCGGCGATCGTCAACGGGGGTTGGCCGGCATTGCAGTCGTCGTTGCCTGAATCCTGGGAAGCCGGGGAGCCGCCAGCGGTGGCGCCCCGGACGTTCGAGGCGCCCAGGCTCGGGTCGCGGCCGGCGGTCGGACTGGCCAGGAAACGGGACGTGCGAAGCGCCGACGCATCCGGGACCGCGAGTGTGCTCGACGTGCGCACGCGGGCGGAGTACGTAGGTGCCGACGCGCGCGGCAACCCGCGCACGGGGCACGTCCCCAGCGCCGTTTCGCTGCCGCACAAGGAGCTCCTGGATGAGCGCGGGCGGCTGCGGCCGGCGTATGAGCTGCGGCACATTCTGGAGGAGGCCGGCGTGCCGCCCGGTCGCGCGCTCATCACGCACTGCCAGAGCGGGGGGCGCGCGGCTCTGGCGGCTCTGGCGGCCGCCAGGGCCGGGTATGCGCGGGTCGACAGCTACTACCGGAGCTTCGCGGAGTGGGCGTCGGACGGCGACTGCCCGATCGCGCCGCCCGCGTCGGCGCAGCCGCGGCCGTGACGTGGTGCGCCGCGCCCGTATCGGCAGCGGGCCACCGGGCCATCAGGCGTCGTCCGGCCTGCTGTGTGGTCGGCGCGGACCGGCAGCGGCGTAGCCGATGACCAGTGCGACCGCCAGCGCGATGGGGACGTTCCAAGGCCACGCGACGGTGAGAGGGCGCGGACCGCTCGCCGAGTCTGCGCCGCTGTAGCGGTACAGACTCACCAGCACGATTGCGCCGAGCGTGGCGCCGATGACGACCGATTGTATGAGCAGGGTGACGGGCCGCACGGGGTGCGGTGCGGCGGTCCGTTCGATGCGGCGCCAGGCGTCCAGCGTCCATGCGAGTCCGATTGCGGCGACGGACGCGAGCACGACCCAGGTGGCCCAGGTCTGGTGCCAGGTGATGGCGAAGACTGCCAGCACGGAAAGCGGCGTGCCCCAGAGAATCCCGCGGTCGTCGACGTTGAGCCGCAGGAAGGCGAGGAGAAAGGCGGCCAGGAGTGCGCCACCGGTGTAGGTGGCCATTGCGAGGGCGAGATTAAGGATGTCCTGGTAGCGTGCCAGGGCCAGCTCGCTGACGTGGGCCATGGCGCACAGGATGACACCCCAGCCGACGACGAGCAGCTTCGAGGCGCGCAAGTCGCGGCGGGAAGCCTTGGCGGGGTCGGTCGTGCCGCCGCGGCGCGCACACCAAGGCTGGAAGTACCCGGTGACGACGGTCTGGGCCAGCGCCGCCAGGGCGGAGTCGAGGCTGGAGATGGCGGCGGCGAAGACGCCCGCGATGACGAGGCCCGTGATTCCGGGGGGCATCTGCTCGACGATGAAGATGGGGAAGATGCGATCGGTTTTTGCGCTCACGAGCTCGGCTTCCTCGGCGCCCAGGGGGAAGCGCTCGTAGAACGCGAACAGCCCGACGCCCACGAACATCGCCAGGACCGCGGTGGCCTGGCCGACGGCGCTGGCAATCATGGCGCGGCGCGCCTCGCGCGGGCCGCGGCAGCAGAACATGCGCTGCGCGATGAGCTGGTCGGTGCCGAAGGCGTTGAGGCACAGCAGCGTGTTGCCGAGCAGGCCGGCCCACAGGGTGAACGCGACGTTCGGGTCGCAGCTCAGGTTCCACAGTCGGAGCTTGCCGGCGGCGCGTCCGACTTCGAGCATCTCGGCCCACCCACCGGGCAGGACGGCGGCAACGAACAACAGCGCAGCGGCGAGCGCGACCGCGAACACGCCGAACTGAATGACGTCGGTCCAGATGACGGTGGTGATGCCGCCCAGCAGCGTCCAGACGACGGCGGCGGCGCCGATGATCCAGATGGACGCGGCGAGCGGGATTCCGCTGACGACCTCCAGCACGAGCGCGGTGAGCAGCACCCGCACGCTCTGGCCCAGAACGGCGCCGAGCATGAACAGGGCGCTGGTCACGCGGCGGACGCGCGGGCCGAGATAGTGGCCCATGTAGTCGTAGGGGCTGAAGATCTCGCGCTCGTAGAAGGCGGGCACGAACCAGACGCCCACAATGACGCGCGCCAGGATTGCGCCGAGACCGAGCTGGAGATAGGTCAGGTTGCCGCCGGCCGCGAAGACGATGGAGGGCACACTGATGAAGGTGACGGCGCTGATTTCGGTGGCGATGATGGAGCCGCTGACCGCGAACCAGGGGATCTTGCGTCCGCCGAGGAAGAAGTCGCGGATCGTGGCCTGTTTCCCGGCCAGCAGCCCGCCGACGACCGTCGTCAGCGCCAGGTATGCGACGACAACCGCCGTGTCCAGGGCGGTGAAGTGGGCGTGAACGGCGGCGAGGAGCATTCGGGGCGTGTTGTAGCGAGCGCGGGTGCGGCTGTCGATGCAGCGCTGCGGGAGCGGCGGTCGTGGGTCGGTGCGGGCACCGGTAACCGCGCGACCGCACCGACATCCAAAGCTTCGGCAGCCGAATCGGGCCGACGGCGGTGCACCCCCCGGGGCGTGCCGCCCCGTACAACGCTTGAAAGGACCTTCAATGTCGCGAAACGCATGGGCGATTTCGCTCATCCCCGCGCTGGCAAGCATGACCGCGGCCCTGGCCCAGAACGAGATCGACGGGATTTCGTTCGTGGACCGACGCCAAACGGGCGAAATCCTGCTGGGTGGCTATCGCGGCGGGCTGGGCGTGGTCGATTACGACGACGATGGTTACATGGACCTGGTGATCGGGGACAACGCGGGCAAGATGAACCGGCTGTTCCACAACGTGGAGGATGTGAATCGTCCGGGAGCGCGCACGTGGGTGGATGTGACGGTCGGGAGCGGTCTCGACGATGCCGACGGAGCGGCGCGCGTCGCCGCCGGCTGCTTGACCGCGGACTACGACAACGACGGCGACCAGGACGTTCTGATTCTGGGCCGCAACCCGCCGGGCGACGCGCGCTCGATGGGTCTGCTGTATCGGAACGAGGGAAGCGGGCTGTTCACGAACGTGAGCGTTTCCGCCGGAGTGCGCGTGGAGGGTGGGCAGGTCGAGTGCGGCGCGTGGAGCGACTATGACCTGGACGGCGACCTGGACCTGGTGCTGTGCGGCAACATTGCGCCGTACGTCGTCGTGCTGCGCAACAACGGCGACGGGACGTTTGCGAACGTGTCGTCCGGTGTGCTGCCCGCGCTGGGGGGATTCGGGCACGTCTATTCGTGCATGTGGATGGACTACGACCGCGACGGCTACCCGGACCTGTTCACGATCACCAGCACCGGGCCCGGCTTCGACGTCGTGCTGCACAACGTCAGCGACGGCGCCGGCGGACGACGCTTCGTGAACACGGCACAGCAGATCGGCTTCGAGGGGCTGGGTCCCGCGCCGATGGGCATTGCGGCCGGCGACTTCGACGGTGACGGCGACCTTGACCTGGGTATCAGCGACGCGGTCGTCGGCACGTATTTCCGCAACGACTTCAACACCGACGGGAAGTTCACGCTGATCACGCCCTTCGCGACCATGTTCGGCTGGGGCGTGGAATGGGTCGACGTGGACAACGACGCCGACGTGGACTTCTTCACCGCGGGCAGCTACAGCAGCGCCAACCTGGACAACCTTCAGCGAAACCTGGGGGGCGGGGCGTTCCAGGACATCTCGAGCGTGCTGAACACCGCGTCGCTGGCGACGCAATACGCGGTCCAGCTCGACTTCAACAACGACGGGCGGCGTGACATGGTGGCCGTCAATCCAAACGTGTCGGTCAGCATCTATGAGAACGTGTCCACCACCCCGGGCCACTACCTTGCGCTCAGGCTGCGCGGGGACGGCGTGAAGGTGAACCGTGACGCCGTCGGTGCGCTCGTGACCCTTGCGGCGGGCGGCGTCACGCAGATTCGCGAGCTGGTCAGCGGTTCGAGCACGACGTCGTCCGAGGACCTGCGTCTGCACTTCGGGCTGGGATCGGCCGCGAGCGTGGAGCAGATCACGGTCATCTGGCCGCGCTCCGGATCGGTTGCGTCGCGGACCCAGACGATCGCCGGGCCGATCGCGGCGGACCAGGTTCTCGAGCTCACGTACGTCGAGCCGCAGGTGACGCCGGGCGACACGAACTGCGACGGCAGCGTGAACGGCATGGACGTGGCGGGGTTCGTGCTGGCGCTGGGCGACCCGGAGCAGTACGCCGGCCAGTATCCGGACTGTTCCGTGCTGTCGGCCGACACCAACCTGGACGGCAGCGTGAACGGGCTGGACATCGAGGCGTTCGTGGAGCTGCTCACGCCCTAGGCCGCGCCGCGAGTCATGCCGGACGGGCGGCGCGGTATGCTCCGCCGCCATGCCCGAGTCGGCGGCGACGAACCCGCCGTTCCAAGCTGTGCAATCGGAAAAGGCACTGCGCGTCGCCGTGACGGCGTTCGCGGCGGCGCTGGGGCTCTACGCGGCGACGTGCTCGCGGGGGGTCAACTGGCAGGACAGCGGGGTGCACCAGCAGCGCATCGTGAGCGGCGCGCTGGAGAACCCGCTGGGGCTGGCACTGTCGCATCCACTGCACTACTGGATCGGGCGCGCGGTGCTCGCGGTCCCGTTCGGGGAGCCGGCGCTGCGCCTTAACGCGCTGTCGGCCCTGTTCGGCGCCGCCGGAATCGGAGCGCTGGCGTGGGTCATCGCGGCGTGGACGCAATCCGGCTCGGCGGCGCTGCTGGGGGCGGCAGCCGCGGGCCTGGCGCACGCGTACTGGCAGATGTCGTGCCTGACCGAGACGTACACGCTGGCGGCGTGCCTGATGACGCTGGAGTGGGTATGCCTGGTGCGATACCAGGCCGGGCGCGGACCCGTCTGGCTGGTGGCGCTGTTCGCGACGAACGGCCTGCACGTCGCGGATCACCTGCTGGGCACGCTGACCCTGGCGACGTACGCCGTCTGGCTGCTGGTGGAGCTGCGGCGGCGTCGCGCGACGCCTGCGACCGCGGGCCTGGCCTGGGTGGCCTGGATTGCGGCTGCGTCGCCCTACTGGGCGCTGGTGTGGGCGGCCTGGGCCCGAGACGGCGGTGTTTGGGCGACGCTGAGCTCGGCGCTGTTCGGTCGCGAATACGCCGGCGATGTTCTGAACACGCGGCTGTCCTGGTCACTGCTGGCGACGTCGGCGATGACGCTGGCGTACAATTTTCCGTCGCTGGTGACGGTGGTCGCGGCGGCCGGGGTCGTGGCGGCGTTGCGGGGGGAACCGCAGCGCGGGCGCCGAGCCGCGACGGGCGGAGCGGCGCGCCCGGGCGCTGCCACGGTTGCGAGCGCGACGCTAGGGAGCGGCGGCGGAGCGCGAGCGTTCGCGACGGTGGTCGCGGCGCAGACGCTGGTGGTCGGGGCGTTCGTCGGGCGCTACAGCATTCGCGATCAATACACGTTTTTTGTCCCGGTCTGCGTGCTGGTCGGGTTGTGGTTCGGGCTGGGAAGCGCGGTGCTGATGCGCGCCGCGGCGCAGCGCGGGTGGGCGGCGGCGCTGCTGTGGATCAACGTGGCGCTGGCGCCGCTGGCGTACGCGGTCTTTCCGGGCGTCGCGCGGGAGCGCGGCTGGCTGGCGTCGCGCTTGCGCGACCTGCCCTACCGCGACGAATACAGCTACTTTTTCCATCCGTGGAAGGCGCAGGATCGATCGGCGGCGGAGTATTCCGACGCGATCCTGGCGCGGCTGCGGCCCGGCGACGTGGTGCTGGCCGACCTGACGACGGGGTACACGCTGGCGTATTCCTGCACGGCCCGGGGTCGTCCGGACGGTGTCACGGTGTACGCGCTTACGTACTGCGCCAGCGATCCCCGGGCCGCAGCGCTGCACCCGCGGGAGGTGGCGGACCGCGTCCGTTCCGGCGCGGGCGGGCGGGTGGTGGCGGTCGCGTCGCGTACGGTCGAATCGCTCTGGCCCGACCTGGTGTTCGACAAGTCGGACGAGTTGCTGTGGGTGGCGCGGGCCGGCGGTACGGCCCGCGGACCCGCGTCGGGGCCGGGGAGGCCACCATGAGGCGCGTGTTCCTCTCGGTGGCTGAGTCCTCGGCCGACATGCACGCGGCGGCGCTGGTACGGGCGGCGCGCGAGCACGTGCCGGGCACCGGCTTTTTCGGGTTGACGGGGCCGCGAAGTGTCGCGGCCGGCGTGGAGAGCATCGGGGACCTGACGGCGCATGCGGCCATGCTGGGCGGGGCTGCGGGGCTGCTGGGTCGCGCGGTGGCGATGCGCCGGCGGGTGCTGGAGGCCTGGCAGGCGCAGCGGCCGGAGCTGGTGGTCCTGCTGGATTCACCGGAGTTTCACCTGCCGCTGGCGGCGGACGCGCGGCGTGCCGGGCTGCGGGTGCTGTATTACATCGCGCCGCAGACGTGGGCCTCGCGCGAGTGGCGCAACCGGCGCATCGCCGCGTGTGTGCATCGCCTGGCCTGCATCCTGCCATTCGAGGAGGAGTATTTTCGTTCGCGCGGCATCGCGGCGGAGTACGTGGGGCACCCGCTGTTTGAATCACTGCGCGAGGAGGCGCCGGATGCGGCCCGCGTGTCGGCGCTGCGCGGCGCGGGCCGTCCGGTGATCGCAGTGCTGCCCGGCTCGCGCGGACACGTGATCGACGCGGTGCTGCCCGTGCAGCTCGAGGTGCTGCGCCGCATGCGGTCGGCCGGGCGGGCCTTCGCGGCGTGGGTCTCGTGCGCCGACGAGCGCCACCGGCCGCGGATTGAGCGGATCATCGCGGGCGGCGGGACGGAGGCCGGGATTGAGGAGGCCGGGAACGCGACGCTGCTGACGGCGTGCGACCTGGCGCTGGTGGCGTCGGGCACGATGACGCTGCACGTGGCCCACTATCGCAAGCCCATGGTGGTGGTGTACGACGCGGGCGGGCTGCTGAGGCCGCTGCACCGCGTGCTCGGAGCGCCGCTGCTGACGACGCCGCACCTGTCGCTGGTGAACATCCTGGCGGGAGCGCGGGTCGTGCCGGAGTTCATGCCCTACGTGGAGGACGCCGGCGCGGTGGCGCGGGTGGCGGGGGAGCTGCTGGGCGACGCAGCGTGGCGGCGCCTCATGATCGGGCAGATCGACGCTGTGGTGGGGCCGCTGGAGTCGTCGCAGGCGAGCGGCAACGTGTGCCGCATCATCGCGGAGGAGCTGGGGGTGGCGCGGCGCGGCGCGGGCGGACGGGACGGGCGCCGCTAGTCGATGTCGGCGGCCAGGCTGCGCGGGGCTTGCAGGCGGTACGCGCCGACGAACAGCTCGAAGACGTCATCCCAGCGGATGGCGGGCAGGTCGAGCCGCAGCGAGACCCAGCCGTGCGGGCCGAGATAGGCCGGTACGAGGTAGCGCTGCGGGTCGCGCTTGACAAGCTCCTGCTGCCGGCCGCGCGGCGCCTTGGCGCAGAGGGCGACGACGCCGTCGTCGTGGTGATGAAAGAGGTAGTAGGCGAATGTCTTGCCGCGGACGGTGAAGGCGAGGTGTCGCTGTCCGGCGGGGGCGCAGGCGGCCTGCGGGAGCGATTTGCACAGGGTCACCAGCCGCTCGCGGCGTTCGCGGTCGCGGCGGTTGGGGACGGGGGCGGGGTCGGCTTCGCGTTTCCGTTGGGCCATGGGGGCGATTCTAACGCTCGGCGGGGGGCGGGTATGATGCGCTTGGGACGGCCGTCGTCCGTGGATCGCGATGTTTGCACCCTCCGCGCTGGCTCAGGAACCGCCTTCGTGACCCCTCAGCGCCACGCGCGCGTTTCGGAGATCTTTCTCGCGGTTGCGGATCGGCCGCTGAACGAGCGGGCGGAGCTGCTTTCGGCGTTGTGCGGGGGCGACGCGGAGTTGAGGCGCGAGGTGGAAGAGCTGCTGGCGCATGACGGCGCGCCGGCGGCATTGGACGCGACGCTGGAAAGCGCGGACCTGCGGGACGCGGCGCTGGACGACGCGCGGCGGGGCGCGGCGCAGATTCCGTCGCGGATCGGGGCGTACGAGATTCTGGGGGTGCTGGGGCAGGGGGGCATGGGGACGGTGTACCGCGCGCAGCAGACGCAACCGTCGCGGCGGGTGGCGCTGAAAGTGATCAACCCCGGGCTGCTGACGCCGCGGCTCGTGCGGCGTTTCGAGTTCGAGGCGCAGGTGCTGGCGGAATTGCAGCACCCGGGCATCGCGCAGGTGTTCGAGGCCGGCTCGGTCGTGCTGCACGGCCTGCGCGTGCCGTTCTTCGCGATGGAGCTGGTGGACGGGTTGCCGCTGACGGCGTACGCGGAGGCGCGGCGGCTGGACGCGCGCGAGCGGCTGGCGCTGCTGCGGCGTGTGTGCGAGGCGGTGCATCACGCGCATCAGAAGGGGGTGATCCACCGCGACCTGAAGCCGGCCAACATCCTGGTGACCTCGGGCGGGGACCCGAAGATTTTGGATTTCGGGGTGGCGCGGGCCATGGCGGCGGAGATGCGTTCGGCGACGCTGCAAACGCAACCGGGGCAGATCCTGGGGACGTTGGCGTACATGAGCCCGGAGCGATTCCTGGGGGAGATGCCCGCGGTCGACGTCCGCTCGGACGTGTACGCGCTGGGCGTGGTGGGCTACGAGCTGCTGGCGGGAAGGCTGCCGTATGAACTGCACGCGCGCTCGCTGGCGGACGCGGCGCGGATGATCGAGGCCGGCCGGCCGGTTGCGCTGGGGAGCATCGACCGCCGGTTGCGCGGCGACGTCGAGACGATCGTGGGCAAGGCGATGCACGTAGACATTGCGCGGCGCTACGCGTCGGCCGACGAGCTGGGCCGCGAGATCGGGCGCTACCTCGCGGGCGAGGCGATCGAAGCGCGGCGCGACAGCCGGCTCTACGTGCTGGCCAAGGCCGTGCGGCGGCACCGCTGGCCGGTCGCGGCCGGCGCGACGTTCGTGCTGCTGCTGGCGGCGGTGGCGGGTGTCGCGGTGCGCTCCGCGCTGGCCGAGGCCGCGCACCGGCGCGAGGCGGAGCGCAATGCCGACGACCTGCGCCGCACGGCGGAGTTCCAGTCGCGGCTGCTGCGCGGGCTGGACCCGGTGCTGATGGGGCGTGACCTGAAGTCCGAGTTTCGCGAGCAGATCCGGGTCGGGCTCGAGCGACGGCAGGGTTCGAGCCCGGTGGGCGATCCGGACGCGGCGCTGGGTGCGTTCGATGACCTGGCGGCACTGGCCAACACGGCCGACGTGGCGCGGGAGCTGCTGGCTCGGCACCTGCGGCGGGCCGCCGAGACGTTGGAGCGCGAGCTGGCGGACCAGCCGCGGGCGCGGGCGGAGATTGCGCTGGCGCTGGGCGACAGCTTTTGCGGACTGGGCATGTATGCCGACGGCGAGCGACACCTCCGGGAGGCGCTTCGACTGCGCCGCGCCGCGGTTGCGCCCGGGCACCGCGACCTGCTCGAACCGCTGACGCAGCTCGCGCTGGTGCGCTTGGAGCAGCGCGACGTGTCCAGCGCGGAGGCGCTGACTCGAGAAGCGCTGGCGATCTCCCGGGCGGCGTACGGCGAGGCGGACCGCCGCACGGCGATCGCGAAGGTCAACCTGGCGGGCGTGCTGGCGCGGCGCGGCGATGGGGCGCAAGCCGAGTCGCTCTACCGCGAGGCGCTGGACGCGCTGCGGAAGGCCGGCGCGGTGAACCTGGCTGGCGGCGCGCTGACGAACCTGGGGGACCTGCTTCGGGAACGGGGCGACTTCGCGTCCGCGGAGGCGGCCTACCGCGAGGCGGTTGAGGCGCGACGTCGCGAAGCCGACCCGCTGTCGCTCGCCGGCAGCCTGAACAACCTGGCGCACCTGCTGATCTCGGCCGGGCGCGCCCTGGAGGCTGAACCGCTTCAGCGGGAAGCGCTGGCGATTTTTTCGGAGCGGCTGGGCGAAGAGCACCCGCACACGGCGTCGGCGCTGAGCAACCTGGCGGACAGCCTGCGCAGCCTGGGAGAGCTGGAACAGGCGGAGGTGCTGTTTCGCCGGGCGCTGTCGGCGACGCGGAAATGGTACGGGGACCGCTCGCCGGCGACGGTTCACGCCCGTTCGGGGCTGGGGCTGATCCTGCACGCGCGCGGGGAGCTGGACGGCGCCGAGCCGCTGCTGCGCGACGCGGTGGAGATTCTGGTCGGGGAGCGTGGGGAGCGGGACGCGGACGTGGCGTCGGCCTACGGCAACCTGGCGATGGTGCGGCACGCGCGCGGCGACTACGCCGGAGCCGAGCCGGTCTACCGCAAGGCGCTGGCGTGCATGAGCGAAGTGCTGGGGCCGCGGCACCCGCGCGCGGGTGTGATCGTGTACAACCTGGCGTCGATGCTGCGCGACAGTGGGGACGCCTGCGCCGCCGAGCCTCTTTATCGCGAGGCGGTTGCGACGTATCGCGCCATGGGGGGCGATAACGAGGGACTGGCGGTGAGCCTGAGCGGCCTGGGCCTAGCGCTGACGATGCTGGGGGAATTCGCGGAGGCCGAGGCGGTGCTGCGGGAGTCGTTGGCGGTGATGGCTCGCCGGTCGTCGCCGGCGGCGCGGACGACCGCGCTCATGCGGGCGCGACTGGCTGCCGCGATCATCCCGCTGGGCGGGCGTGGCGAGGCGCTCGAACTGCTGGTGGCGGCGCGACGCGCGCTGGAAGACGATCCCGAGTCGAGTGCGCGCGACCTGAAGCCGGTCTACCAGGCGCTGGGGTCGCTCTACGAGTCGCTGCACGCGGAGGACCCGACGGCGGGATTTGGGGCGCTGGCCGAGGAAGCCCGAAGCCACCTGGACCCGACCGATCCATGAGGACGGTTGCGGCGCGAAAGGCGCGGAGTCGGTGTTATTATCTGACGGGGTGGGCGCGGCGGTCGCGTCTGGGAATGGAGTTTTCGCGGGGCGCGGCGTGCGCCCGTGGTGGGTACCTGTGAGCGACGTTTCCTTCGACCACCCGCGTATTCTGCTGCTTCTGGCGGTGGTGGGCGCGGTCGGGCTGGCGGGTGTGTACGGCGCCTGGCAGCGCCGGCGGGCGCTGTGCGCGTTCGCGGCGGAGCGCCTGTTGCCGGCGTTGGCCCCGACGTTTCGCTGGCGCCGCGCGCTGGCGCGGACGGGGCTGGTGTCGTGCGCGCTGGTCGGGATGGTGGTGGCGGCGGCGGGTCCGCGGTGGGGCGTGGGCGAGCAGCGGGTGGTGACGCGCGGTATCGACATCATGGTTCTGCTGGACGTGTCCCGGTCGATGCTGGCTAAGGACATCGCGCCGAATCGGCTGGAGCGGGCCAAGGTCGCCATTTCCGACGACCTGTTGCCGCAGCTTGGCGGCGACCGCGTGGGCCTGATCGCGTTTGCCGGCATCCCGTCGCTGAAGTGTCCGCTCACGAACGACTACGGATACCTGCGGCTGGTGCTGGACGAGGTCGGTCCGCGCAGCTCGCCGCGAGGCGGGACGCTGATCGGCGACGCCATCCGACGAGCCGCCGACGCCTTCGACGACGAGAGTGACAACGATCGGCTCATGATCCTGATCACGGATGGCGAGGACCAGGACAGCTTCCCGGTGGAGGCGGCCCGCAAGGTGTGGGAGGAGCGCCGCATCCCGGTGGTGGCGCTGGGGCTTGGCGACCCGACCGAGGGCGGGCGGATCCCGGTCGAGACGTCGTCCGGGCCCTCCTATCTGGAGCACGACGGTAAGGTGGTCTGGACACGGGCGGACTTCGCGCAGCTGCGGGCGATCGCCGAAGCGTCTGACCTGAAGGCGTTCCTGCCGGTGGGCACGCGCGACTTCGACCTGGGTCGAATCTACCGCGAGCGCATCCTGCCCGGGCTGCGCTACGAGGAGCGCGTCGCGGCCGAGCAGGTCGCGCGTCCGGCGCGCGGGCACCTGTTCGCGCTGGCCGGCCTGGCGCTGCTGCTGGCCGATTCGTTCCTGCGCGACGCGGTTCCGGCGCCGGGAGGACGCGCCGCGGCGTCGCCGGACGCGGGGCGTCGCCGGAGTGCGGCGGCATGAGCGTGCGCGCCCCATCCCGCTGGCTGCTGCTGTCCGGGCTGCTGGCGGCGTCCGCGCCGTGCGTCGCCGACACCGAGCGCGACCTGGTGCGCCGGGGGAACGAACACTTTGCGGCCGGGCGCTTCGCGGAGGCGCAGGAGGCGTACCGCGCGGCACTGGATCGCGCCGCGACCGACGACGCGGAGGTCCTGCATGACCTGGCTGCCGCGCAGTTCAAGCTGGGGGACGTGGCCGGGGCGCGCGAGACGTGGACGCGGGCGGCGACGCTGAAGGGACCGGCGTTCGAGGGGCTGGTGCGCTACAACCTGGGCAACTGCGACTACGCGGACGCGCTGGCGGCGCAGGCGGGCGGCGACGTGAAGGCCGCCACCGGGCTGCTCCAGCGTGCTTCGGAGAAATACCTGGAGGCGGTGCGACTCGATCCTGCGCTGCTCAACGCGCGTGCCAACCTGGAGCTGGCGCAGCGGCTGATACGGGAGCTGGAGCAGCGGCCGACCTCGCAGGATTCGCAGCCGGATTCCCAGCCCTCGTCCCAGTCCGGGTCGCAACCGTCGTCGCAGCAGCAGCCTGGCAGCCAGCCGTCGAGCGGGCCGGGCGAGCCGCAATCGCAGCCTGCCGGTCAGACCCGGCCGCAATCCGAGCCGACGGCGCAGTCGCAGCCCGAGCCGCAATCGCAACCGCCGCCCGAGTCGTCGCCCAGCCCGGAGTCGAACGCGAGTGCAGATTCCCGGCCGGCGGCGGAATCGGAACCGTCCCACGAGCCGCAGGAGCCGCTTGAAGCTCGGCTGTCGCGTGAGCAGGCGGAGCGCCTGCTGGAGAAGGTGCGCGAGGCGGAGCGTCGCCGGCGGCAGGTTCTGATGGAGCGGGAAGCGGCGCGGTATAAGAAGGTGGACCGCGACTGGTGACGACGCGGCGCCGGACCGCGCGTGGCCGGCGCTCGGGAATCAAGCATGTCCGACGGAGTCGAGAGCGGTCGCGGCGCGGCGCGCGGGGACGCGTCGGTGCGCTGGGGAACGGCGGGCGACGAGAGCTCTGCGGGGACCGAGTCGCGGTGGGAGCGGATTCCCGACCTGATTCCGGACCGGGTCGAGCGGATCCTGCTGGTCGCCAGCCCGTACGACGCGTTCATGCTGGATGAGAACGGATTGCTGACCGAGCTGATCTACTCGGAGTACGCGGAGCTGGGGCTGACGCACGCGCCCGAGTTCACGCAGGTGTCGTCGGCGCACGCGGCACTGGACGCGTTGACCGGGGGCGATTTCGACCTGGTCATCATGACGCAGCGCCTGGGCGACATGGACATCCGCGAGATGACGCGGCGTGTGCACAAGGTGAACGCCGATCTGCCGATCGTGCTGCTGGTCACCAACGAGGCCGAGCTATGCGCGCTGCCCGGGCAGGCGGAGGACGAACTGGGCGTGGACAGCGTCTACGTCTGGGCGGGGGACGCCAAGATCTTCCTGGCGCTGATCAAGGCGATCGAAGACCGCTGGAACGTGGACCACGACACGCGACTGGGCGGCGTGGGGGTGGTGATTCTGATCGAGGACTCGCGCCGCTTCCGCTCGTCGCTGCTGCCGATCATGTACGCCGAGCTGGTGGCGCAGACGCGGGCGGTGATGGCCGACGGCATCAACCGGACGCATCGGCTGGCGCGGATGCGGGCCCGGCCGAAGATTCTTGTGGTGGAGACGTACGAAGACGCGGTCGCGTGCTTCGAGCGTTACCGCGACCATCTGTTCGGGGTGATCACGGACGTAAGTTTCCGGCGCGGAGGCGTGCAAGACCCGGAGGCCGGCGCCGAGCTGATCCGGCGCATCAAGCAGGAATGCCCGGACTTGCCGATCCTGATGCAGTCGTCGGAGCCGGCCAACAAGGCCCTGGCGGACGGGTTGGGGGTGTCGTTCCTGCACAAGCGCTCCAGCACGCTGCTGGAGGACGTGCGGGCCTTCATGCTGCACAACTTCGGCTTCGGCGAATTCGTTTTCCGCCTGCCGGAAGGGTACGAGGTGGCGCGGGCCGCGGACTTGCGTTCGATGGCGCGCGTGCTGACCAGCGTGCCGGCCCGGGCGCTGGAGTATCACGCGGCGCGGAACCACTTCTCGAACTGGCTGCGAGCGCGGACGGAGTTTGGACTGGCGCGGCGGCTGCGGCTGCGGGCGCTGTCGGACTTCGCCGATCTGGAGGCCCTGCGGCGGTACCTGATCGGCGCGTTCCGCGAGGCGCTGCGGCAAAACCGGCGCGGGCGTGTGGAGGACTTTGCACGGGATCGATTCGACGCGGGCAGCCATATGGCGCGCATCGGGGGCGGGTCGCTGGGCGGGAAGGCGCGCGGACTGGCGTTCACGGACGCGCTGCTGGCCCACGACGACGTGGAGCGTGCGTTTCCCGACGTGCGCATCCACGTGCCGCGCTGCGTCGTGGTCGGGACGGACGTGTTCGACGAATTTCTGGAATCGAACCGGCTGCGGCTGGCGGCGCTGCGCAACGACAACGAGGCCTGGCTGGCGTGGGCGTTCCGGACTGCGGAGCTGCCGCCGGCGGTGGTGCAGGACCTTCGCACCTATCTGTACCAGGTGTTCGAGCCGCTCGCGGTGCGCTCCTCCAGCCTGCTGGAGGACTCGGAGCATTACCCGCTGGCGGGCGTGTACGCCACGTACATGCTGCCGAACAACCATCCGGACATCCAGGTGCGGCTGACGCAACTGGGCGACGCCATCAAGCTGGTGTACGCGTCGACGTTCTCGGTGGCGGCGCGGCGGTACCTCGAAGCCACGCCGCACCGCATCGAAGAAGAGAAGATGGCGGTGATCATCCAGCCGGTGGTCGGGCGGCGGCGCGGGACGCTCTACTATCCGAGCTTTGCCGGAGTGGCCAATTCGTACAATTTCTATCCGTTCGGGCACATGCGACCCGACGATGGAGTGGCGTACGTGGCGCTGGGCCTGGGCGCGTCGGTGGTCGACGGCGGGCAGGCGCTGCGTTTCTGCCCGTCGCACCCGCAGGTGCTTCCGGAGCTGGGCGACGGGCCGCAGTTCGTCGAGCAGTCGCAGCGCGCGTTTCTGTCGATCGACCTGGCCGATGCGGGGATGATGCCGTCGCCGGGCGATCCGCGCCCGGTGGCGACCATCGGGCTGGAGACCGCCGCCGAGCAGGGCACGCTGGACCCGATCGGGTCGGTCTGGTCGTACGAGAACAACACGTTTCATGACGGGCTGTCGCGCGAGGGTGCGCCGGTGGTGACGTTCGCGCGCGTGCTGAAGCACGACCTGTTCCCGCTCGCACCGATCCTGGAGCGGTTGCTGCGCATCGGGCGCGCGGGCATGAACGGGCCGGTGGAGATCGAGTTTGCCGGGAATCTCGACCCCGAGCAGCGCGAGCTTGCCGTGCTTCAGATGCGGCCGTGCGCCGGGGACCGCACCGCGGCGCCGGTCGAGATTGGGCACTACCCGCGCGACGCGCTGCTGTGCCAGACGCCGCAGGCGCTGGGGAACGGGATCATCGACGGGCTGCGCGACGTGGTATACGTGAATCCGGAGCGATTCGAGCCGTCGCTCGCCGACCAGATCGCCAGCGACGTGGCCGCGTGCGCGGACCAGGTGCGGCGCGGCGAGCGGCGTTTTCTGCTCATCGGTCCGGGGCGCTGGGGGTCGTCCAACCGGTCGCTGGGCGTGCCCGTGCAATGGCACCAGATCAGCGGCGTGCGCGTCATCGTCGAGGCGTCGTCGGACCAGTTCCAGGTTGATCCGTCGCAGGGCAGCCACTTCTTCCACAACCTCACGTCGATGGGTGTGGCGTACCTGACGGTCGGACCGCGTGCCGAAGGCTCGTTCGTCGATTGGGGCTGGCTCGGGACGGCGGCGGCGCGGACCGACACCGGGCGTGTGCGGCACGTCGAGCTGCCGGCGCCGGTCGAGGTGCGCATCGACGGGCGCCGATCGCGGGCGGTGATCCTGAAGCGGGCGCCGGAGGCGTGGGGGAGCGGAGCGGGCGGCGTGTGACCTCTTATGGGACAGGGGCTTGGTCGCGGCTGGAATCGGCGGAATGGGCTTTGACCGAGGGGTCCGGGGCGGCCTAAGACTCAGGTAACGGTCCAGATTCCGCGAACACCCGCGCGCGGGTCACCGGCGTTGTTGGCAGTACGCGCGCGACGTTCGATCGGAGGGAGGAGAGCCATGCGTCGATTTCTCGGTTTTGCCACGCTGATCGTGCTGGGCGGGGCGACCGCCCTGGCCGACCTGGCGTCGGAGTTTTCGAACTTCAACTACGTCAACGAGGTCGGCGTCAGCGGGCTGCGGTCCAGCTACTCGACCGATGTGAAGGCCAACAAGCCCGTCACCGGTCTGGTCACGTCGACTTCGGTGCAGAGCTTCGGGCCGGAGCGCGTGTACTACAGCAACGTGGGCACCTATCCCAGCCCGGGTGGCAGCGAGGGGAAGAAATACGACATCGGCGCTCTGGGCTGGAAGCTCGACGGCGATGCGCTGGTCGTGAAAGTCGCGTCGGCCATCGACCCGCGCAGCGGCCTGTTCAGCAGCGCGTTCAACACCTGGTACAGCATGGGTGACGTGTTTCTCACCGTCAACGACAGCGCCCCGGGCGTCAAGCACTTCGCGCTGCTCAATAGCTGGGCCCGCGACGGGTCCGGGAACGCACGCGACCTCAACAACCCGGCCTTCGCCGACGCCAAGGCGTTCCACGTGGGAGGTCTCGAAGGTCACCTCGTGCGCGTCACCGCCGACGGGCAGGTGGCCCTCACCGGAGGAACCGGGTCCTACGGGCCCAGCAACGCCCCGGCGGGTCTCGACCTGCGCGCCTTCGCCGACGGCGGCACCGACCTGGGCGACGCCGACCTCACCCACACGACCACCGTCGACGGCGGCAAGACCTGGTATCTTCAGACCTGGACGATCGATCTGTCCGTGCTCTCCGACGATCCGGCATTCGACGCCGCTTTCCACTACACCGTGACGTGCGGGAACGATTCGAGCGGCGGCGGCGGCAACGTCGTCATCCCCGCGCCGGGTGCCGCGGTGCTCGGCATCGCCGGGCTGGCGGCGATGCGCCGGCTGCGCCGGGCGGTCGCCTGATCCGCAACGGGCGCTCACGAGAGCGTTCGACCGCACCTGCCTCGCTATTCGACCCGCGGGCGCGGCGCCATGGGCGCTGCCCCGCGGTTTCCTGTTTCGGGGTCGCCCCGCGGCGCTTCCGATTCACGTGCGCCCGGCTCGCGGCGCTGCTACGTGTCGAGGTCCAGGGCGATGTCCAGTGACGCGGCCGCGTGCGTCAGCGCCCCGACCGCGATTCGCTCGACGCCGGTAGCCGCGATCGCCGCGACCGTCTCCAACGTCACACCGCCGCTCGCTTCGAGCTGCACCTTGCCGCGCAGGCCGAAGAAATCGCGTTGGCGTACGGCCTGGGCGAGAGCCGGCGTCGCGAAGTTGTCCAGCAGCACGACGTCGATGCCGACCACCTTGAAGACCTCGTCCAGTTGCGCCAGGTTGTCCACCTCGACCTCGACGAATCGCGGCGCCGGCCGCTGCGCGCCGGCGCGGTTGAGCATCTCGAACAGGGTGCCCGCCAGCCGCTCGGTCGGCACGCCGGCGAGGTGATTGTCCTTGAGGAGGATGGCGTCGTAGAGTCCGGCGCGGTGGTTTTGTCCGCCGCCGCAGCGGACGCTGTAGCGATCCAGCTCGCGCCACCCGGGCAGCGTCTTGCGCGTGTCGATGATCTGGGCGGATGCGGATCCGGTTTGCGCGGCGCGCACGAAGCGCCGTGTCAGGGTCGCCACGCCGCTCATGCGTCCCAGAAAATTCAGCAGCGTGCGCTCCAGCGCGAGCACGGCCGGGCGTGGGCCGGCGAGGAACGCGACGGTGGAGCCGGCCGACACGTCGTCGCCGTCGGCGAAGCATTCGGCGCCGCGCCGGGCTGGTTCGAAGGTCGGGGCACGGCCGGCGTGGACGAAGCGGCGGATTCCGGCCTGGGGGTGCAGCGCCTGGTCGACGTAGCGGGCGAACCCCGCGCAGATCAGCGGCGACAGCGCGAGGCCGGCCAGCACGCCGTCCTGGCGCGCGACCACCCGGCCGCGAACGGGCGCATCGTCCTCCAGCAGCGTGGAAGTCAGGTCGCCGGCGTCGCCGAGGTCTTCGGCCAGGGCGGCGCGAACCAGGGTCTGCGTGATGTCGGTCCAGCTCGGGTTCATGTCGCAACCGCGGCGGGGCGCAGGGGGTGGGTGGCTTGCTGCGGCGCGATCGCCCCGAGGGCGCCGCGCGCCTTCGCCAGCGTTTCCTCGTATTCGCCGGCGGGGTCGGAGTCGGCCACGATGCCCGCCCCGGCGTAGTAGGTGGCGCGGTCGCCGTGCTGCTGAAGCGTGCGGATGGCGACGTTCATGCTCATGGAACCATCCAGGCCGACGACGCCGACCGCGCCGGTGTACACGCCTCGGGCGGCAGGCTCCAGCTCGTCAATGATCTGAAGCGCGCGGATCTTAGGCACGCCGGTGACCGAGCCGGCCGGGAAACACGCCCGCAGCAGGTCGATCGCGTCGACACCCGGCCGAAGCCGGCCCACGACGTCGGCGGCGGTGTGCCACACTTCCGGATGCGCCTCGACGGCGCGCGGCGCGGGCACGTGGATCGAGCCGAAGCGGCACACGCGGCCCAGGTCGTTGCGGTGCAGGTCGATGATCATCGCCAGTTCGGCGGCGTCCTTCGCGGATGCGAGCAGTTCGTCGCGCCGCGCCGCGTCCTGCACCTCACTTCGTCCGCGCGGGCGCGTGCCCTTGATCGGTCGGGTCAGCACCGCGTCGCCGTCGGTGCTGAGGAACAGCTCCGGCGACGCCGAGATCACGGCGCTGCGCTGCCATTGCAACAGGGCCGCGAAGGGGCTGGGGTTCAGGCGATGCAGCCGGGCCAGCGTGGCCTGCGGTGGCGGCAGGCCGCGGACGTGAAAGCGCTGCGCGAGGTTCACCTGGTAGATGTCCCCGCTGGCGATGTAGTCGAGCGCAGCCTGCACGCGCCGCTCGAAATCGCCCGGCGCGAGTTCGGCCTCGACCGACGGGGCGGCGGCGGGCGCCCACCCCGACTCGGATCCGCGCTGCGCCGGGGGCGCGTCCGCGGGGCAAGGCGCGGCGGTCCGGCTCAGCGCGTGCTCTACGACCGGCGCCGACAGATCGACCGCGCGGCGGCGGCGATGGTCGAGCAGCCGCGCTCGGCTGAAGAGCATCAGCCGCAGCAGCGGCAGGCCCAGGTCCTGGCGATGGGACGCCGGCAGGCGCTCCAGTTGCCGCGCCATCTCGAACCCGACGAACCCGACCCACCCGGGCGCAGCGGGTGCGAGAGGCGCGGGCAGGCGCGGCAACGCGTCCGCCGCCTCGCGCCACAGCCGCCACGCGCAGGGGTTGCGCCTGGCGACCCGACCGTGCACCCGGAGTTCGGCCGGCGCGCCGTCGAACTGCTCGATCGTCGCCAGCGGCGCGGCGCACCAGAGCGAGAAGTCGGCGCGACGCGCGTCCCATTCGTCGTCGGGAACCGGTGGGCGGCCCAGCGGGGACCGGCCGTCGATCCAGGCGGCGTCGCGGTCCCCGGCAAAGCGCGCGAAGGCGGCGTGCGGGTCGGCAGGGTAGTCCAGCTCGATGATCGTCCAGTCGCGACTCACGCGGGCGTTCCTACGCGGGTTGCGCGGCAGCGGGGCCCCGGGCGCGGTACAGCGTCAGCACAAAACCGACGCGCTGGACCACCTCGCACGGCACGAGCCGCGCCAGTTGCTCCGCGACGGCGTCGGCAGCGGCGCGGTCCGCGGTGTTGACTCGAACCTTGACGAGGTCGGCCGACTCGAAGCACGCCCGCAGGTGCGCGACCGCACCGTCGTCCGGGTCGTTTTCCGCCAGTGTGACGCGCGTCTTGAGGCGGTTGGCTCTGGCGCTCAGGTCGCGCCGCAGGTGTGGATCCATGGGCCTTCTCCGTGCGGGCGGGATTCTCCGGCTACCCGTCCGCCGCATGCGGCAAGTACCATACGCCGCGTCGCCCGGCGTGGCGAACCCGATACCGTCCGCGGAGCCGTCATGCGCAACGTCATTCCGGTCGTGCTGAAAGAAATGCTCGCATTGCCGACGGCGGCGTTCGTCGAACACGCGGTGCTGGACTACGTCCGCGCCCGCTGCGGCGCCATGCCGGGGGTGTCGCTGCGCAGCGACCGCTACGGGAACCTGCTGGTCCGCTACCGGAACCAGCCGCGCGGGACGACCCCCCTGGTCTTCACGGCCCACACGGACCATCCTGGTTTCGTGGCGCGCGGCATGCGCGATTCGCGCACGCTGCTGGCCGAGTTCCGCGGCTGGGTCGACCCTTCCTACTTCGTCGGAACGGGCGTGCGCTTCTGGTCCGCGGGACGCTGGGTGAAAGGCCGGGTGAGCGCGATCACGCGGGCGGGAAAGATGAACAAGCTCACGGGCCGGACGGCGCCCCCCGAGGAGCTGGCGATTCTCGTGCGCCAATCGGTCGAGCCGGGTGCGGCGGGCATGTGGGACCTGCCGGAGGCGGCGCTGCGCGGGCGGCACGTGCACGCCCGCGGCTGCGACGACGTGGCCGGGGCGGCGTCGCTGGTGGCGCTGCTGGAGCGTTTGAGCCGCCGCCGCGCGCGGGCCGAGACGTATTGCCTGTTCACCCGGGCGGAAGAAGTCGGGTTCATCGGCGCGATCGGCGCGGCCCGGATCGGGACGGTTCCGCGACGGCTGCCGATCATCGCGATCGAGACCAGCAAGGCGCTGCCCAGCGCTCCCCAGGGCGATGGACCGATCCTGCGCGTCGGCGATCGCAGCAGCATCTTCGACCCCGCGCTCACGGAGTTCTGCCACCGCGTCGCGCAGGACGTCGCACGGCGGCGGCCGACCTTCAAGTTCCAGCGCAAACTCATGGACGGCGGCACGTGCGAATCGACGGCCTACGCCGCCTATGGCTATCGCGCGACGGGCCTGTGCGTCGCGCTGGGGCATTACCACAACATGGACGACGGGTCGGGGGTCCCCGGCGGCGCGGCGGCCAGCGGCCGGAAGCGGATCGCCAGCGAGACGATCCACCTGGGCGACTGGGAGCGCATGGTGGACTGGTACGAGGCACTGGTAAAGGACAGGGTCGGCTTCCGCGCCCGCGACGGCGCGCTGCGGACGCGGATGGACCAGCGTTTCGCGGAGTTCGAGAGCCTCTTGAGCTGATCCGGAGGTGTCGGATGCGTACGGCGACGGTCGCGATGGTGGCCACGGGAGTCGCGCTGGCCGCGGGCTGCACGCATGCGGCCCCGGAGGCCGCGGTGCGGCGTCTGCTGGAGGAACAGGCGGCCGCCTGGAACGGGGGGGACGTGGACGGCTACATGTCGGGGTACTGGCGCTCGCCGGAGCTGACGTTCAGCGCGGGAGGCGAGACGCACGAAGGCTGGCAGGCGACGCGCGATCGCTACAAGGCGCGCTATCCCACACCGGCCGAGATGGGGCGGCTCAGCTTCTCGGAGCTCCGCATGCGGCGATTGGGTGAGCGGGCCATGCTGGTGCTGGGGCGCTGGCGGCTGGTGCGCGACCGCGACGCACCGGAGGGAAACTTCTCGCTGGTGGTGGAGCGCTTGGACGGGCGCTGGGTCGTCACGCACGACCACACGTCGCTCAAGCCGTCCGGCGGCGGGTAGGACGGAGCAGGGCGGGATGAGCCACGACGTATACTCCGACGAAGCACCCGGAGCCGGACAGTCCGTCAGGGGTGGCGATCCGCTGCGCATCGGTCCGTACCGCATTCTGGAGCGGTTGGGCGTGGGCGGCATGGGCGAGGTGTTCGTGGCCGAGCAGGACGCCCCGGTGCGGCGGCGGGTGGCGATCAAGCTCATCAAGGCCGGTCTGGGCGGGGCGGAGGTGCTGGCGCGATTCGACGCCGAGCGGCAGGCGCTGGCGATGCTGAGCCATCCGAACGTGTCGGCCGTGCTCGAAGCGGGCGCGACGAGCGACGGCCGGCCGTACTTCGTAATGGAGTACGTGTCGGGCGTGCCGATCCAGGCGTTCTGCGATCGGGAGGCGTTTACGATCCGCCGGCGCCTGGACGTTTTTCTCCAGGTATGCGCGGCGGTGGAGCACGCGCATCAGCGCGGGATCATCCACCGGGACCTCAAGCCGTCGAACGTGCTGGTGACGGTCGCGGACGGCGCGCCGCTGGTGAAGGTGATCGACTTCGGCGTCGCCAAGGCCGCCGGGCAGCGTCTGACCGAGCAGACGCTTTTCACGCAACAGGGCGTGATGATCGGCACGCCGGACTACATGAGTCCGGAGCAGGCCGAGCTGACCGGGATGGGCGTGGACACGCGCAGCGACGTCTACTCGCTGGGGGTGATGCTGTACGAGCTGTTGAGCGGTGCGCTGCCGTTCGATCCGGATCTGCTGCGGCGGCGCGGGTATCGTGCCATGGTGGACATGATCTGCACGATCGAGCCACCGCGTCCGAGCACGCGCGCCGCCACCCCCCCGCCCTCCGGCGGACCCGCGCGGCCGGCGCAGCCGGAGGAGCGTGCCGCGGGCGTGACCCACACTGCCGGGAGCCCGCCTCCGGCCGGCACGGCGCCGAAGGGGAGCGGCGACGACTTTCGCCGCGATCCGGCCTACGTTGCCGAGCGGCGCGGGACGGACGCGGGGTCGCTGGTGCGCGCCTTGCGCGGCGACCTGGACCGCATTGTGATGAAGGCCATCGCCAAGGAGCCGTCGCGTCGCTACGACTCCGTCGCCGCGTTGGCCGAGGACATCCGCCGTTACCTCCGCGACCAGCCGGTACACGCCCGCCCGGCCACGATTCGCTACGTTGCCGGCAAGTTCGTGCGGCGGCATCGAGTGGGCGCCCTGGCGGCGGGTGCGGTGCTGGCGATCGTTTTCGTCGCCGGTTGTCTGCTGATCGTGTCTTACCGGGAGCAGGTGCGCCTGCGGGAGTTCGCGCAGGCCGAGGCGGCCGGCCGCGATGTTGTGGCCGGGTTCCTTCGCCATACGCTGCTGGCGGGGATCCTGCCGCAGTTCCTCGAAGGGGTGCCCGCGGACGCCAAGCTTTCCATGTGGCGGCTGGTGAGCCGGAAGCTGCCGCGGCTCGGAGCGAACCGTGCAGTGGAGGGCGAGGTGCGTGTGCTGCTGGGCACACTCGCGATGCAGTTGGAGCAGTACGACGACGCGCTGGTAAACCTGCGGCGCGGGATGGACCTGCTGGGTGAGTCGGTCGGCGAGGAGGACGCGCGGACGCTCGACAGCATGGAGGCGCTCGGGCAGACGCTGGCGGCCCTGGGACGCGACGGCGCGGAGGAGCTGTTGCGACGGGCCTACGACGTCCGCAGGAGGCGCTACCCGGCCGATCAGCCGGCGCTGCGCACGAGTCTGCGGCTGGTCGGGGAGGCCGCGCGGCGCGCCGGGCGGACCGCCGAGGCGGTCGCGATCTTCGAGGAATGCCTGGCAATGTCGCCTGCGGACGACACCGACGACGCGGCGTTCGACCGCGCGACGGTCGAGCACTCGCTCGCCCTGTGCGAGGCGGCGCGGGGGCAGTGGTCCCGCGCGGAGGCCCTGCTGCGCAGCTCCATCGCCACGCGCGAGCGTGTGTCCGGTCGCGACAGCGGCCTCCTGGTTCATCCGCTCTGTTCGCTGGGCGAGGTGCTGACGCAGGGGGGCCGCGTCCGCCTGGACGACACGGAAGCCGTCCTCGAACGGGCGCTGGAGATCGGCATGCGGCAGTACGGGGAGGGGAGTCTGGTCGTCGCGCGGGTGCTGAACAACCTCGGGTCCGTACGCCGGGCGCAGCGGCGTATGCCGGAGGCCGAGTCGCTGTTCACGCGGGCGCTGAAGATACGACTGGCCGGCGGGGCTTGTCCGCCCAGCGAGCTGGCCGAGTCGCATAACAACGTGGCGGCGTCGCTGCTGTCGCGTGATGCAACCGAATCCGCCGAATCCCACGCGCGCGAAGCGTTGCGCCTGTTCGAGACGCTCAATCCGACGGGCGTCGAGACGGCCGTGGCGCGTAACACGCTTGGCGTCGTCTGTCTGCAACTAGGCCGCCACGAGGACGCGCGCGAGCTGCTGGCGCGGGCTGGGGACGACCTGGCGGCGGCGCTGCCGCCTGACGACGTGCGCGTGCTCATGAACCGCGTAAGCCTGGCCCGTTGCTACCTCGCCTGCGGCGACGCCGCGCAGGCGGAGCGGCTGGCCGCCGGGGCGCTCGCGTCCCCCGGCATGCGAGCGGCGGCGTTCGACGTGGTGCGCGCACGGACGCAGGGCGTGCTGGGGGCGGCGCGCACCCGGCTCGGCCGGCTGGACGATGCCGAGAAACTCCTGCTGGAGAGCTTCGCCGCGCTCGAGTCCCATACCGGGCCGACCAGCACCGAAACGCGCGCCGTGGCCCGCTACTTGGCGGAGTGCTACGACCTGCGCGGCGAACGGAGCGCGGCCGAGCGGTTTCGAGCACTGGCCGGCGCTGCGGCCAGCCAGCCCCGCGCGACGACCCGGGATCGGGAGTGACCCGCGCCGCGGCGCGACCGAAACGGAGGACTGCACATGGCGCGAGAGAACGGATTCTGGACGCGGACGCCGGTCCGCTGGACGGCTGCGGCGTGCGCCGCGGTCGTACTGGTCGCGGCGCTGACCTCGCCGGTGGCGTGTCAGGCGCCGCCGGCGCGGAACGGTGCGCCCCGCGGGACGCCGCCGGGCGCGACGACGGTGTCGCAGCCGCGCCCGATCCGCGTGGGAGCGTGGAACATCGAATGGCTCGGCACGCCTGGCCGCCGCTCCGGTCCGGCCCGAGGCCACGCGCAAGCCGCGGCCGATCTGGCCGACTACATCACCGCCGCCGACGTGGCGATCCTGGGCGTAGAAGAGATCGCCGAGACCGCCGCCGCCGCGCCTGCGACCCCGCAGGGGTGGGTGGACCGCACCAACGCCACGCTGCAAGCCGCGTTCGACGTGGTTCGGCAGCGCGGCCGGGGACAGTGGCGCCACCGGCTCTATCCCGCGCGCACCGGGCGCAACCAGCTTTGCGGCGTGGCGTGGGACACGACCCGTGTCACCGCCGTCGGTACGCCGGTCGCGCTGACCACGTCCGACCCGGAGACGCAGAGCGTCTGGTCGCGTCCGCCCTTTGCGCAGACGTTTTCCGCCGGCGCGGGATTGACGGACTTCGCGGTGATCACGGTCCACATGAAGAGCAACTACAACGGTGATTTTTCGGAGCGGCGCGGCCGGGAGGCCGAGGAGCTGGCCGCGGCGCTGCCGGGCACGCTGACGGACCCGGACGTGATCATCCTCGGGGACGCGAACTGCGGTTCGCACGGCGAGCCGGCGGTAGCGCGGCTGGAGGCGGCGGGCTTTGTGGACCTGAACGCGGCTGACGCGTCGACGCACATCCGCTATGGTCCGCTCGATCGCGTGTTCGTGCCGCGCGCGCAGCCGGAGTTCGCGGGGAGGCACTTCGAGGTGGTCCGCGAGGGCTACCTGGCGCAGCGCGGGCTGACGGAGACGGACTTCAAGGTACGCTACTCGGATCACTTCATGGTAGTGACGGAGGTCACGATCGGGCCCGACGACGACTGACAATCGCGAGTCGCGCGTGGCGGGCGGGGCGCGTCGGTTCTCGCGACACGACGGACGGGGGTGCGCAGGCCGTGCTGCTGCTGTGAGGTGCGGACGGTGCGGCGACCCTGTCTGGCTTGCCGCCAACCGGGAGGCCGCCTATGATTCCGCTTCCTGCCTCGCCGCGTGCGAGCCCGGGCGCCCCCATCGTCTAGAGGCCTAGGACATCGGCTTTTCAAGCCGGCGACACGGGTTCGAATCCCGTTGGGGGCAGTTGCCGTTTCGGTGGGGGCAAGGGCCGGCTGCGGCGGAGCGTCCCGGTCCGGTCGCGCCACGGCCCCTATAATCCGCGCATGCTGAACGTGGTTGACGCGCGCGTTGCACGCCTGCGCGAGAAGATCTCCAACTTCCCCAGGACGCCGGGGGTCTACCTGATGAAGGACCGCGGCGGTGGCGTGCTCTACGTCGGCAAGGCGCGCGACCTGCGCAGCCGCGTCGCAAGCTACTTCCAGGACGCGGCCGACCTGCTCAACACGCGCGGGCCCGAGATCGCCCGCATGGTCACCCTGGTCGAGGACATCGACTTCCTCGACTGCGAGACCGAGGTCGACGCGCTGCTGCGCGAGGCGCGGCTCATCAAGGACATCCAGCCGCCCTACAACGCGCTGCTGCGCGACGACAAGACCTTCCCCTACCTGGAGATCACCACCGGCGACGACTTCCCCGCCGTGTTCGTTACGCGCAAGCCGCGGCTCAAGGGCGTGAAGCTGTACGGGCCGTTCACCAGTGCGGCCGGGCTGCGCGAGGCGGTGAACGCGCTGCAACGCGTCTTCAAGTTCCGCACGTGCGAGCTCGACATCCGCGCCGACGACGAGTCGCGCCGCTTCTTCCGGCCCTGCCTGCTCTTCAGCATCGACCAGTGCACCGCTCCGTGCGCCGACCGAATCAGCAAAGAGGCCTACCGCGAAGACGTCCGCCGGCTGCGCAAGCTGCTCGGCTCGAAGCGCAGCGTCCTGGTGCGCGACATGCAAGCCGAGATGGAGCGCGCGGCGCAGGAGCGGCGCTACGAGACGGCCGCGGCGCTGCGCGACCGGATCAAGGCCATTCAGGCCCTGTCGCTGCACGGCGACGTGGAGACCCACGCCCAGCCGGAGGTTTTCTACGCCGATCCGACCGCGGGCCTGGAGAAACTGGCCAAGCTGCTGGACCTGCCGGCCACGCCGCGCATCATCGAGGGTATCGACATCGCGACGCTGCACGGCCAGGAGTCGGCCGGCTCGCTGGTGTGCTTCATCGACGGGCGCCCCTTCAAGAACGGGTATCGCCGCTTCAAGATCGCGACGGTGGAAGGGGTCGACGATTACGCGATGATCCGCGAGGTGATCGTGAGGCGTTACCGGTACGCCGCCATTGCCGAGGAGCTGTTTCCGGACGTGATCCTGATCGACGGCGGACTGGGTCAGCTTCACGCGGCGCTGGAGGCCTTCGACCAGTTGCACCAGGCGGTCGAGCTGGACGGCGGTCGGGCGGTCAAGCCGGCGATGGTCATCTCGCTGGCCAAGCGCGAGGAGCTGATCTACGTCCAGGCCCGCTCCGAGCCGCTGAAGCTGGCGCGGAACCACGAGGCGTTGCGCCTGTTGCAGCAGGTCCGCGACGAGGCGCACCGCTTCGGGCAGCACTATCATCACATCCTGCGGCGCAAGCGCACGTTTGACGAGGACGTGAAGGCCGGCCGGCGCCCGCCGCCGCTGCCGCGCGCGTCGTCGAAGCGGCGCAAGCGCGAGTCCGGCGGGCAGGTCGAGCTCGATCCCGACACGTCGCAGGTTCCGCCGGACGAACCGCCGATCGAGTGAGGGGGCCGGCCGACAAGAGTGGGGGCGGGTCCGCTCGAGGAGGTCAGTGCATGCGGCGGGTCGGGAGGCGGCAGTGGGTCGCGCTGGGCATCCTTTTCTCCGCCGGGTGCGTGGCGCTGGACGAGTTCAATCCGCTGGTGAACTGCGATGCGCCGGCGCAGCCTGATCTGGTGGTGCTGCTCGATTCGGATTCGTACGTCCGGGCGCGGGTTCCTGGCGTAGACGACGCCGAGTGGCTGGCGGTGCGCCGCGCGGACGGGACCGGCCTGGTGGGCGGGTACGTGACACCCGATGCCGGCCCGCGGCGCAGCCTGGTGGTGCTGCTGAGCGGTGCGGGCACCATCAGCAAGGGGGGTCGGGTGGAGACCGCGCTGCGGTTTTACCGCGAGTATGGGGGCCGGTTTCGAGCGCTGGGCTTTGCGCTCTGGGCGCCGGTGCTGTCGGAGGCGGATCCGTACGCGTCCGGCGAGGTGGACGATCTGGTGATGATGGTGGATTGGCTCAACGCGGAGGGCCGGGGGCTGCTGGGCGTCGATCGCGTCTACCTGGTCGGGTATTCGACGGGCGCCACGACCGCCGTGTTCGCCAACGACCGATGCGACGTGACGGCGGTGGTGGCCATCGCGCCGCTCACCGGGCCGGCGCAGCTGGTGCGCTCGGCGGCCGTGTACCGGCGGCTGGCGGACGCGTTTCCGTGCAACTCCGGATTCCAGCAGATGCGCCGCACGATCGACGCATATGAGAGCGCGGGCTGGGAAGGCTTTGACGCTGCCGCGCGTGTGCCGCAGATGCGCAATCCGGTGTTGTTCATGCAGGCGTCGGACGATTTCGTGTACGTGGTTTCGAACACGCAGGACGTGGAGACGGCGTATCGCGAGGCGCTGGCGGCCGGGCGCGTGGTGCCGGAGATGACGTTCGTGTACCCGGAACACGCGGGGCATTTTGCGTACGTGCTGGACCCGCGGTGGTTCGAGCCGGTGCTGGCGTACCTGGAGCGATTCGAGCCGTAGGCGCGGCGCCCGGGTCCGGTCCGCGGTGGCGCGGGGGACTACACTTTGGTGCAGCGGAGGACTTCCTCGGGGGTGGTCATTCCCGCGCGCACTTTGTCCCAACCCTGCTCGCGCAGCAGGCGCATGCCTTCCTGGCGAGCCAGCGCGAGCAATTGGGTCGCGCTGGCGCGCTGCACCACCATGTGCCGCAGCCCGTCGCTCATCGTGAGCAGCTCGTACACGGCGGTGCGGCCGGCGAAGCCGGTGTTGCGGCAGTTGCGGCACCCGCGTCCGCGGCACAACTGGTCGCCCGGTTTGTAGCCGAAGTCGTCGGGCAGAGACGCGGGATCTTCCGGTTCGTAGGTTTCCTTGCAGTGCTTGCAAATGGTGCGTACGAGGCGCTGGGCCATGACCGCTTCGAGCGAGCTTGCGACGAGGAACGGCTCGACGCCCATGTCGAGCAGGCGGGTGTTGGCGCTGACGGCGTCGTTGGTGTGCAGCGTGCTGAACACCAGGTGTCCCGTGAGCGAGGCGTTGATGGCGACCTCGGCCGTCTCGCGGTCGCGGATTTCGCCGACCAGGATGACGTCCGGGTCGTGTCGCAGGAAGGCGCGCAGCCCGCGTGCGAAGTCCAGCCCGATCTTGGGCAGGACCTGGACCTGGTTGACGCCCGCCAGGTAGTACTCGATCGGGTCCTCGATGGTCAGGATCTTCAGCTCGTCGCTGACGATGGCGTTCAGGGCGGCGTAAAGCGTGGTGGTCTTGCCCGAGCCGGTCGGTCCGGTCACCAGGATGATGCCGTGCGGGCGGTCGATGATCTCGCGGAACCGGTCCAGCAGCGGCCCCTCCATCCCCAGGTCGGGCAGCGACAGCCGCACCGACGTCTTGTCGAGGATTCGCAGCACGGAGCCTTCACCGAACGCCATCGGGATGATGCTGACGCGCAGGTCGACCTCACGCCCGTGGAGCTTGACCTTGAAGCCGCCATCCTGCGGGAGGCGCTTCTCGGCGATGTTGAGGCTGGAGAGAATCTTGATGCGGCTGATGATGGCATTCTGAAAGCGGCGGATCTCGGCCGGGACGTTGGCCGGGTGCAGTACGCCGTCGATGCGGTAGCGCACGACGAAGTCGTTCTCGTACGGCTCGAAGTGGATGTCGCTGGCGCGCTGGTCGATGGCCTCGACCAGGATCTCGTTGACCAGCTTGATGACCGACGCCTCCTGCGCCATCGCGACGTCGAGGTCGTCCGACTCGACGCGCTTCTCGTCGACGATCTGGAGGTCGTCGGCTTCGCGCACCATGCGCGTGAGCACTTCGCCGCCCACGCCGTAGAAGGTGCGGATCATCTTGGTGATCTCGGCCCGGGTGGCCAGGACCGGAATGATGGGCGTGTCGATGCAGGTGCGCAGCTCGTCGATGGCGTGGCTGAAGGGGTCGGAGGTAGCGACGCGAATCCCCTTGCCGTTCCGGCCGAGCGGAATCAAGTTGTAGCGGTGGACCAGCGCGCTGGGGATGAGCGCCAGGGTTTCGGGGTCGACGTCGGACTCGGACAGCTCGACGAACGGGATCGCGAGCTGCTCGCTGTAGATGCGGAGGATCTCGGTCTCGGTTGCGGCGTTGTTGCGGATGAGGGCCTGGTCGATGCGCTCCCCGGGCTTGCGCCCGGCCATGATTTCGGCCATCTGGTCAACCGTCACCACGCCGCGTTCGATGAGAATGTCGCCGAGGGTCATGGATGTAACTCTTTTTCGGATAGGAACTTGCGCCGCAGTATTCCGGCGCGCAGCTCCACCGCGAAATCTTCTACCCGGGAACCCGGGCAAGGTGGCAGCCGAGCGCCTCCCGCACCGCCAGGCAAGCGGCGCTAGCGCCGCTTGAATTGCCGCTCCAGCTCGCGCAGCGTCAGGCGCAGCGTCGTGGGTCGGCCGTGCGGGCAGTTGCTGGCGCGCTCGGCGGTAAGCCGCTGCGCGAGCAGGGCGTCGATCTCCGCGTCCGTCAGCACGTCGCCGGCCTTCACCGCGGCCTTGCACGCCATCATGTCCAGCACACGGTGCAGCAGCGTGTCCGACTGTGGCGGTCCGGACGCGTCGGCCAGCACGTCGAGCAGGTCGCGCACGAACGCGGTCGGCTCGACGCGGTCCAGGAACGACGGAAACGCCAATACCGACACCGTCTGCGGCCCGGTGAGCTGAAGCTCGATTCCCAGGCGCGCCAGCGTCGAGGCGTGCGACTCGACCGCCTCGGCCCGATCGGGCGGTACGCGGAGCGGAAGCGGGATCAGCAGCCGCTGCGATTCGAGCGACTGCTCGGTAATGCGCCGCTGGAACTGCTCGTAGAGGATGCGCTCGTGCAGCGCGTGCTGGTCGATGATCATCAGCCCGTCGTCGGTCTCGGCCACCAGGTAGGTGCGGTGGACCTGGAGCGCCGGGCGGCGGGTGGCGGGCGCGGCGGAGGCGGATGTTTCCGCGGATAGGGTCAAGGGAGCGCTGCGCGCGGCGATCTCGTCCAGCGCATCGCGGGCCGCCTGGCGCAGCGGCAGGTTGTGAGCCGCGTCCTGGCCGATCGAGGCGTCCGGAAGTGGAAGGGCGGGCGCCGGTGCGGCCCAGGCCGCTGGCGAACGGGACTCGGCGCCGTCGTCGAGGCGCGCGTCCGACCCGCGGGCATGCGGCGCGGACGCGTCCGACGGGCGGGCGCCGGTGAAGAAGTCCACCATCGCCTGCCGCACGCGCTCGCGGTAGGCCGCGTCCTCGGTCGCGGGCCGCAGCGGGCGGTCCAGGTTGGTCGAGAGGAACTTGTCGCGCAGGGCGGCCAGGACCTGTCCGTGCACGAAATTGGAGTCGCGCCAGCGCACCTCGATCTTGGTGGGATGGACGTTCACGTCGACCTGGTCGGGAAGGACGGTGATGTAGAGAAACGCGACGGGGAAGCGCGCCGGGTCGATCAGGCTTCGGTAGGCCTCGCGCACCGCGTGGGTGACGAACCGGTCGCGAATGAAGCGGCCGTTCACGAACACGTATTCCCACTTGGACGAAGGGCGTGCCTCGGCGGGTCGCGCCACCAGTCCGTCGACGCGCACGCCGCCGCTCTCGCGCTGCACCGGGATGAGCGATTCGGCCAGTTCGCGGCCGAAGAGCGCCTCGATGCGCGAGCGACGGTCGGGGGATTCGGGCAGGTGATGGAGCAGCCGCTTGCCGTGGGCGAGGACGAAGGTCACACCGGTGTGGGCCAGCGCGAGGCGCGCGAGCTGCTCGGTGACGTGGCCGATCTCGGTCTGGTTGGTGCGAAGGAAGCGCCGCCGCGCGGGCACGCAATAGAAGAGGTCGGCGACGTCGACCGAGGTCCCCGGCGGCGCGGCGGTCGGCTCCGGTCCGGTGACGACGCCGCCGTCCACGGTGAGGCGGTAGGCGGCGTCGCAGTCGGCGCGGCGCGAACGAATCTGGAGTCGGGCGACCGAGGCGATGCTGGCCAGCGCCTCGCCGCGAAAGCCCAGGGTGTGGATGCTGAACAGGTCGTCGTCGTCGCGGATCTTGCTGGTGGCGTGCGGCGCGACGGCCAGCGGCAGGTCGTCGGGCTCCATCCCGGCGCCGTCGTCGGTCACGCGAATGAGCTGCCGGCCGCCGTCTTCGATCTGGATGTCGATGCGCCGCGCGCCCGCGTCGAGGGAGTTTTCGACCAGCTCCTTGACCACGCTGGCGGGGCGCTCGACGCATTCGCCGGCCGCGATGCGGTTGACCAGCATCGGCGCCAGTCGACGGATGACTCCCATCGCTTCCACTCCCGTCGTCCACGCGAGTATCGTCGTGGGTCGCGCGCGGGTCAACGACGCCGCCCCCTTCGCCGAGCGCCGCGGCGCGGCGGCGTTCCGGGCGACCGCGATTCCGACGGGAGCCGCAATCATGGAATGGCTGTTTCTGCTCTTGGCCGGCCTGCTCGAGGTCGCGTGGGCGGTGGGCATGAAGCTGTCGCAGGGCTTCACGCGACCGGCGGCGTCGCTGCTCACCGTCGCCGCCATGATCGGCAGCATGTGGCTGCTTGCGCTGGCGGCCCGCACCCTCCCCTTGGGAACGGCGTATGCCGTGTGGACCGGCATCGGCGTGGTGGGGACGGCGATCCTGGGCATGGTGCTCTTCGGCGAGCCGCGCAGCGCCGGGCGGATCGTGTGCATCGCGGCGATCCTGGCGGGAATCGCCGGACTGCGCGCCCAGACGGGTCAGGCCACGCCCGGCACGACGGCTCCGTCCGCCGCAAACGACCCAGCCGCGATGCCAGCGGGCGACCCCCCGGGTTGACGCCCGTCCCGTATGATTGGGCGGCGCCGCCGGCGGCGTTGCCGGGCGCCGGTCCGAATCGCAACGGATCGGCGCGTCGCCCCGCGGCCCAGGGAGAGCCTGCATGTGTGGCATCGCCGGCGTCGTCGGCCCCGAAGCGCGCGAGCGGCACCGCGACGTGCTGGCGCGCATGACCGCTTCCCTCGCGCATCGCGGGCCCGACGGCGAGGGGTTCTACGTCGACCCGCGCGGCGTGTGCGGGCTTGGCCACAAGCGACTGGCCATCATCGACCCCGAGCATGGGCATCAGCCCATCGCCAACGAGGACGAATCCCGCTGGATCATCTTCAACGGCTGCGTCTACAACTACCAGGACTTGCAGCGCGATCTGCGGCAGCGCGGACATCATTTCCGCACCCAGTGCGACACCGAAGTCATCCTGCACGCCTACGAAGAGTGGGGCCCCGCGTGCGTGACGCGTTTCAACGGGATGTGGGCTTTCGCGATCTGGGACGCCACGGCGCAGACCCTGTTCGTCTCGCGTGACCGGCTGGGCGTCAAGCCGCTTTACTACACGTTCGCCGACGGACGCTTCACGGTTGCGTCCGAGATCAAGGCGCTGCTGGCCGGGCGCGCCGTCCGGGCCGCGCCCGATCCGGACGGGCTGCGGCAGTATCTGACGTTCCAGTACTGCCTGGGCGAGCGGACGCTGTTCCGCGACGTGGTCAACCTGCCGCCCGGGTGCAACCTGACCGTCCGGGTGGGCGAGGCGCCGCAGGTGAAGCGCTACTGGGACCTGCGCTTCGACATCGACGAGGCGCACGACGAGGACTACTTCGTCGACCGTCTCAACTGGCTGTTGCAGGACGCGGTGCGGCTGCGCCTGCGGTCCGACGTTCCGCTCGGGGCGCACCTTTCGGGCGGGCTGGACTCATCGACCGTGACGTGCACGACGCGGAGACTGCTGGGCGACGCGCCGCTCAAGACGTTCACCGGTGCGTTCCGCGAGGGGGCGGCGTTCGACGAGACCGCGCACGCGCGGGCCGTGGCGCAGGCGGCGCAGACCGAGTACCTGGAGACGTACCTGACGGCGCGCGACTTCGGCGCCTCGATCGAGAAGATCATCTGGCACATGGACCAGCCCGCCGCGGGTCCGGGGCTGTTCCCGCAGTTCTTCGTCTCCAAGCTCGCGAGCGAACACGTCAAGGTCGTGCTGGGCGGGCAGGGCGGCGACGAAGTGTTCATCGGCTATGCGCGCTACCTGGTGGCGTACCTGGAGGAGTGTCTCCGCGGCGCGATCGAGAACACGGCGCATCGCGGGCACTACGTCGCCACGCTGGAGACGATCGTGCCCAGCCTTCCGGCGCTGGAATCCTACATCCCGATGCTCAAGACGTTCTGGCGCGAGGGGCTGTTTGGTCCCCGGGCGCAGCGCTATTTCGTGCTGGTGGACCGCTTCGCCGACACGCGGAGCATCCTCAGCGACGACTTCCCCGCCCGCCGCGACGAGACCTTCGCCGAGTTCGAGGCCGAGTTCGACGCGCCGGGGCCGGCGGCCATGATCAACCGCATCCTGCGCTTCGACCTGCGCAACCACCTGCAATCGCTGCTGCACGTCGAGGACCGCACCAGCATGGCCTGGGGGCTGGAATCGCGCGTGCCGCTGCTGGACTACCGCCTGGTCGAGCTGATGGCGGCCATCCCGCCGGTGATCAAGTTCCGCAGCGGGCTTCTCAAGCACCTGTTCCGCCGCGTGGTCAGGAACGTCGTCCCGCCGCAGATTCTCGATCGCACGGACAAGATGGGGTTCCCGGTGCCGTTCACCCAGTGGGCGCGCGGCGAGCTGCGGGAGTTCATGGGCGACGTGCTGCTGAGCCGCCGCTGCCGGGAGCGGGGCGTGTTCAAACCCGAGGCGCTGGAGCAGGCCATCGGCACGTCCGGTGCGTACGCGCGAGCGTTGTGGGGGGCGTTGTGCCTGGAGCTGTGGTTCCGGCAGTTCATCGACCGCGCGTAGCGGTCGGTGGCGTCGGACCGCTGCGCGTCCGCGGCGCCGGCGGGCGCTAGACGCGCGGCAGCGGTTCCGGCCTGCGCGGCAGCGCCGTGACGAACGCGGGGACCGGATGCGGCCGGGTCGCGGCCGTCTCGGTCCGCCGTCGCCGGCGGCGCTTCTTGACGATGCCCATGGAAATCGTGCCCGCGACGCGCGGGGGCGTGTGGTTGGCCGCGTCGATGGCCTGCTCGGCGGTCGGCACGCAGATATCGGCGCCCACTTCCTTCCAGAGCTCGTCGGCGCGGTCGTAGATTCCCCCGCTGACGATGATGTTCATCGTCTGCCCCACCCCGATCTCGCGGATCATCTGTATGAGGCTGCGCACTCCGGGCACGCCTTCCGGACGGGTGCCGAAAATGAGCAGCACGTGCGGCCGGACGTTTCCAACCAGTGTCAGGATTTCGTCGGCGGGAACTCCGCCCCCCAGCAGATAGACGTCCCACCCGTCCGCCTGGAACAGGTCGGCGATGATCTGGGCGCCGAGTTCCTCCGGCTCGCCGTCGGCGGACGTGACGATGATCTGCCGGTCGCGGCGCGGAGCGTGGGTCAGGTGCGCCTGCATCTGGTCGGCGACGGTGCGGTTAATCCGCACCGCCATCTGCTTGACGGCCAGGTTGACGCGGTCATCGCGGTACAACCGCTCGAGCTGCGCCAGCGAGGGCCATACGACCGAGCGAAGCACGCTTTCGGCCGGCCACCCGTCCATCACGGCGCCGCGCGCCAGCTCAAAGCACTCGGCGCGGCGGCCCGCCAGGAGCGGCAGCATGTACCGGGTGAGCAGGGGTTCGGGCATGGAATCGGGCCTCCGGAAAAACGCCGGCGGCGGCGCGAAGCCGGCCGCGGGACCGCGCCGCTCGGCGGCGTCGGACGGCCACGCGGTCCGGCGTGGCGCGTCCCCGGTCCATCGGCAGTTACCGTTGAAGCCGGCCCATCCATGCGGCCGGTGACATTGGGGCGGCTGGCGCGCCGATCGGGCCCCGGGCGGGGTGGCGCAGCGAGCACGCCAAGGCTATCGGGAACGCGCCGGGAACCGCTTGAGGACGCCGGGGCCGCGGCGCGGCCGCGCCTGGGGCGACGGTGGGCGTGCGGCGCCGCGCGCTCCCGCCACGCGCACCGCGCCCCTCTATTCTCGGAACCGCGCGGAAAACCGGTCGTCGATTGGCCATTCGCCGCGGTTTTTTGAACACTGGAAGCGCACGCTGCGCCGCCGGTCCGCGCATTCGCGCGGCATCTGCGCATCGCGAAGGACGAACGCATGGACATCGCTGCAATCGCGGGCATGGGGGTGGGAAGCCTGCTCGGACCCGTTTCCGCGCCGGTGTCAGCCCTGGGCGGGGTGGACTTCGGCCCGGCCGCGCTGCTGGACCTTTCCAGCGGTTCGACGAGTCCGGCCGCCGAATCGGCGCTGACCATCCTCGGGGCGCGTTACGGCGGGCCGGCGCCGCTGCCTGCGGCGGTGCAATCGCGGGAAAACGCGCGGCGGCAGCGCAGCATCGTCGCCGCCAGCACGGCCCTGCTCTCGAAGGACTACGCCGGGGCGCGGGCGGCCGCGCTGGAGCTGCTGAAGCGCAACGGCGACGACGCAGCCGGGAATCACCTGCTGGCGCGGGCGACGCTGGGGGAGGGCGACACGCGCAGCGCGATCCGGTATTTCGCGCGCGCCGCGCAGCTCGAACCGGACAACGCGCGCTACGCATCGGATCTTCGCAACGCGCAGTTCCTGGGGCGGTCCGACGAGGCTGCCCTGTCGGCGGCGCGCGGGATGCTGAAAGACCCCGGTCAGCGCGCCTCCGGGCTGCGCCTGCTCTACGAGCTGGCGGACCGCAGCCGCAGCTTCACGACGCTGACGGCGCTGGGCGACGAGTTCATGAAGCTCAAGGCGCGGCAACAGGCGGTCGGCGCCTATGCGACCGCCCTGGACCTGGCGCGGGAACCGCAGCTCGGCGAGCTGCTGGAGCGGGCCCGCGCCGTCGTGCAGGACTCGCCCGATGCCGCCGTCGCGCACCGCCTGGTGGCCGAGGTGCTGCGCAGGATGGGGCGCCACGACGAGGCACTGGTGTCGCTGCGGCGGGCCAGCGAGCTGGCCCCCGACGACCCGCAGTACCTGATCGACATCGCCGAGACTTACAACGCGCGCGGCGAGGCCAACCTGGCGGCCGATCGGCTTCTGGCGGCACGGGACGATTTCGCGCAGGCGCGTCAGCTCCGCCCGGTCCACGACCCGTACCTGAAGAACACGGCCGAGACGTTCACGCGCCTGGGCCAGCAGTGGATGGCCCGCGGCGCGCTGCGCTCCGCGCTGGCTGACCTGAACTCGGCGCGCGCGTTCCTCCCCGCCGACGGCGCCGACGACCTCCGCCGGCGGCTTGCGGGGCTGTTCTACGCGCTGGGAAACCGCTACGGCGGCGACGACCGCAAGACCGCGCTGTCGGCCATGCAGGCCGCCTATGACCTGAACGGGACGCTGACGCACAAGCGCGGCCTGGCCGACGCCCACAACGCGCTGGGCGTGGAGTACATGGACGAGGGGGAATACGCCAGCGCCGTCGAGCAGTTCGAGGCGGCCCTGGCGCTGTTCGCCGATGACGAGCGCTACGCCGACAACCTTGCCGACGCCGAGTCCCGTTTGAGCGAAGGCCAGTAGCCGGCCGCCGAGCACTTGCGGGGAGCGGCCGCCGGGTGGCAGGCGCGACGCGGCGGGCTACCATGATCTTCGGCCCGGAGTGCCTGCCGGGGCGGAGGAGTCATGCCGCTCAAGCTGCGATGTCCGCATTGCGCGTCGGTCCAGACCGTGGGCGACGAGCACGCCGGCGAGCGCTTCCCCTGCCCCGCGTGCGGCAAGCCGTTCACCGTTCCGGTTCCACTCAGCGCCGTGGCGGGCGAAGCCATACCGGTGGACGTTACGACGTCGTGTGCGCACTGCCGCCATCCGCTCGCCCCGGGCACGCTGGTGTGCCGCAAGTGCTTCCGCGAGCAGAGCACCGGGCGCAAGATTCCGCTTCGCCGACGGCTCCGCTACGTATCGATGGCAACGTGGACCTGGTGGATCGTCCTGGGGGGCGGGGTCCCCACCGCGGCGTGGGTCGGGTATCGCGTGTGGGCGGATCGCGCCGCCCCGGTGCCGCCGGCCCCGCCGGATGTCGCGATCGTCACGAGTCAGCCGGCGTCGCAGCCCGCCCGCGCCGTGGTCGAACGCCTGCTTCAGTCCAACGCGCTCGCGGCACGGGTGGAATGTGTGGCGGAGTTGTCGCGATTGGGTCGCCTGGCGGTCCCGGACCTCTGCGCCGGGCTGGAGCTGTCGCTTCGCACCGCGCCCGCGGCTCGCGAGCCCGATCAGCGCCGGCGGGCGCGCGTCGACGTGATTCGGCTGCTGGCGCAGTTCGGAGACCGCGAGGCGCTTGCCCCGTTGCTGGCGGCCGAGAGCCGACCGGATCTGCGCGGCGAGGCGATCCGCGCCCGTGCGATGCTGGGCGACCCGGCGGCGGCCGCCGCCTGCGCTGACGACTGGCTGGAGGCGCTGCGCAGCGCGTTGTTCACCGCGGAAGTCGCGCGCACCCTGCAATCCACCGAAGGCGACGGCGCGAACGTGGCGCTGCGACACGCCCGCGACGCGTTGGCGCGCGCTCGCGAGGGAATGTGCCGGCTGGGGCGCCCGGCGTTCGAACTGGCGGCGGCACGCTACTGGGAGAGCTGGTGCTGGCTGGGACAGGAGCGCGCCGAGCGGTTCGGAGACGAGCTGTACCAGGCCGCCAAGCCCGGTCAGCGCGCACGGGGGAGCGTCGGCGAGGCGATCGACGAGGTGCGCGCGGCGCGGCGGATGCTCGAAGCGGTGGCCGCCGACGGGCCGCTGGGGGTCCGCCCGGTGGCGGCGGTGCTGCTCGCCGATTTCTCACCGCAGTACAAGACGCTCCGCGCCAAGATGCTGGCCGACCTGGCGCGCGTCATTTCGGACGCGGCGCCGCGCGATCAGCAGAGCATCGCCTGGACGATCGCCAAGCTCGCCGAACGGTCGTTCGGCAACGTGAGTGAGCGCACGCATCCGGGCCACGCCGGTCACGCCGACATCCTCGCATTGCTGCGCTGGGCGCGCTCCAGCGGCGTGGCCAGCCCAGCGCCCCTTCGGACGCAGGAGAGCTCCTACCCGCGCCCGCCGCTGCTGACGCGGCGTGTGGTCACCGCGCGGCGCCAGGCGGAACGCGATCTCCTGCGCGCCATGCCCGCCGACTGGGACGCCGCGCGCGCCTGGCTCGACACCTGGCGGCGCCGCGGCATCGGCAGCACGCCTTCGCTTCGCGAGCTGCTGCGCCCCTCCCAACGCCGGCCGAACTACTCCGCTCTGCTCGCGGCCTTGACCCTGGCCGCCGACTACCGCGACTACGCGATCGGCACCCACCTCGACGCGTGGATCGAGGCGGCCGAACAGCCCGCGTGGGTGCGCTCGACCGCCGCCGCCGTACGCGCCGTCCTGTCCCACCAGTCGGGGGCGCTCGCCCCCGGATGGCTCGATACGTTGGCGGGGGGCGACTTCGGCCGGAGCGGCGCCCCCTCGCTCGACGACCTGGCGCGCGTGATCGCGTCCGGCGGCGCGACTATGATCACGTCGCTGGCGGCGGAGAAGCCCAACCGCTGGCCGGCCGCGGAGCACGCGCGGCTGCTGGCGGCGTCGCGCGAGGCGTTGGCGCGGATCGAGCGCGCCGGGTACTAGGACGAACCGCGGAAGGCGCGCGAGCTGGCGAAATGAGCCGTGAGCGGCCCCCCGTTGGGTTTCGTCAAGGCTGCCGCGCGCGAGTCGCGCCGCGACGATGGTGTGACGAGACCTCATGATCCCGATCGGCACCGACATCCAGGCTCGCCGCATTCCGGTCGCCAACATCGCCATCATCGTCGCCAACGTCGGCATCTACCTGCTCACCGACGTGATCGGCGGCGCCGCGGGCGAGTGGTTCAAGCGCGTCAACACCCTCGACGCTGCCCGCCCCGTCCTTCACCAATACATCACCTACCAGTTCCTGCACGGAGACATCGGCCACCTGGCGGGCAACATGCTCTTCCTGTGGGTGTTCGGCAATGCGGTCTGCGACAAGATGGGCGCGCTGTGCTACGGCCTGTTTTACCTGGCGGGCGGCGTTTTTGCCGGCGTGGTCTATGCGGCGGGATCGAGCACGCCGATGCTCGGCGCGTCCGGCGCCATCGCCGCCGTCACCACCGCGTTCCTGGTGCTGTTCCCGCGCAGCCGCGTCACCATCCTGCTGCTGTTCATCTTCATCACCACGTTTGAACTGCCCTCGATCGTGCTGATCGTGTTCAAGATCATCCTGTGGGACAACGTCATCGCCCCGTCGTTCAACCGCGGAATCTCCGACCACGTCGCGTACTCGGCGCACCTCGGCGGATACGCCTTCGGACTCGCCGCCGGGATCGCGCTTCTGGCCTCGCGCGCCCTGGCGCGGAACCAGTTCGACCTCCTGGCGCTGTGGTCACGACAGTGGCGGCGCACCGCGCTGGCGCCGGGCGGCGCGGTCCGCCCCGCCGCCGCGCGGCCCGTGGTGGTCGCCGAGTACGACGGGGCGGGCCGCGACTACATCCCGACCGAAGCGGACGCCCATCGGGCCGCGGTCCTCGACGCACTCGACCAGCGCGACGTCGACCAGGCCGCGCAGCGCTACCTGGCCCTCGTGCGGCTCGATGAGCGCCAGGTTCTGCCGCGCCAGGCGCAGCTCGACGTGGCGGCCCAGCTCGTGCAGGTCCAGGCGTACGCGGACGCGGTGCGGGCCTACGAGACGTTCCTGCGCGCCTATCCCGGCGCGAACGAAACGCCGCAGGTGCGACTGCTCCTGGGCATGATCCTCAATCGCCACCTGCGCGACCCCGCCGCCGCCGCCGAGCATCTGCGTATCGCCGCGCGCGGACTACTGAGCGAACCGCAGCGGGCCCTGGCGCTCGACGAGTTGCGTGCGGCGGAAGCGGCACTGGGCGGGTAGGGAGGGCTGCGCCGTCCGCGACGTGAATCGCGCGGCCTCGCCGCGTCCTGCGCGGCAGACCGGTCAGCCGACCGACGCCCGGCGATCGTCTACGGGGTTCGCCCGCCCAGGATCGGCAGCTCGTACGCCGCAGGGTTGATGCGCCGGATGTGGCGCGCGGCGGCATCGGGAGGCTGGGCGGCGATGTGCCGCTCGAACTCGCGGCGGAACTTCCGCACCAGCGTCCGCACCGGGAACGTGGCGCCATCCGGAAGCCCGCAAATGCTGAGCCCGGGCATCATCCCCATGTTCGACGCTACCTCGTCCAGCAGGTCCAGGTCGGCGACACGCCCGGCACCGGCCCGAATCCGCGACGCGATCTTGAACATCCAGGACGTGCCTTCACGGCACTGCGTGCATTGGCCGCAGGACTCGTGTGCGTAGAACCGCGCCACGTTGAACAGGACGTCGCGAATGTCGGCGCTGTCCGGCACGACGACCGCGGCGGCGGTCCCAAGCCCCAACAGGCCGTACTTCCGCACATCGTCGAAATCGAGCAGGCAGTCGAGCTCGTCGACGTCGGCGGCGGACGTGGGGCCTGCCCCGCCCGGACTGGCCGTTTCCGATCGGCGTGGGAACATGTCGCCGCGCAGCACTCCCATCGACAGTCCCCCGGGAAAGACGGCCTTGACCTTCGCCCCGCCGACCATCCCCCCTCCGAACTCCTCGCCGTAGATCAGCTCGCGGACGCTCAGCCCGAGCGGCGCCTCGTAGCAGCCGGGTCGGTTCACCGGGCCGCTGACGCAGTACAGCTTGGTCCCCTTGCTGTTGGCCGTGCCCAGCGACAGCCACCAGTCCAGTCCGCGCGTCATGATGTGCGGCAGACACGCCAGCGTTTCGATGTTGTTGACCACGGTCGGCTTGCGGAAGAGCCCCTCGACGGCGGGGAAGGGCGGCTTGATCCGCGGCCAGCCGCGCTTGCCCTCCAACGACTCGATCAGGCCCGTCTCCTCGCCGCACACGTACGCCCCCGCGCCGCGGTGAATGTAGCACTCCACGTTGTAGCCGCTGCCCAGCACGTTCTTGCCGAAATAGCCGGCCGCGTACGCCTCGTCCAGGGCGGCCTGCATGATGTGGAACTGCTCGGTGAACTCGCCGCGCATATAGATGTAGGCCGCGGTGGTGCGGGTCGCGTAGGCCGCGATCAGCACGCCCTCCAGCACCATGTGCGGATCGCTCTCCATCAGCACGCGGTTGCAGAACGTGGGCGGCTCGCTTTCGTCCGCGTTTACGCAGAGGTACGTGACCGCACGGTCCTTGGGAAGGAAGGACCACTTCACCCCGGCGGGGAAGCCGGCCCCGCCGCGGCCGCGAAGGTTGGCGCGCTTGACGTGCTCGACCAGCTCGTCGGGCGTCATGCGAAGCGCGGCGGCAGCGCCCTCATAACCCCCGCCGGCGCGGTAGTGCTCGAGCGACCGGCTGCCGGCCGCGCCGACGTTCTTCAGGAGAATGCGCTCGTAGGGCATCGGGGGATCCGCTCAGGAGCGGGCGGCGAACGCACCGGGTCTGGCGGTCGCGGCCGGCATCGAACCATGATACGGAGGAGTCGCGCCGGATGCACGTTCCCATGGCCGGTGGCGTGAGCTCGGCCGCGTCGCGTGGCGTTCAGCGCGCCTGCGACAGGACGCTCTCCGCCTGCCTGCAAAGCTCCTTGACGTGCTGGACGCTGGCGTCGAACGCCGCCCGCTCGCGCTCATCGAGCTGCACCTCGACCACGCGCTCCACACCGCCGCGCCCCAGCACGCACGGCACGCCGACGAAATACCCGCCGACGCCGTACTCCCGGGTGCAGTACGCGGCGCAGGGCAATACGCGTTTCTTGTCGCGGAGGATGGACTCGGCCATGGCGATCGTGGCCGAGGCCGGGGCATAGTAGGCGCTGCCGGTCTTGAGCAGGCCGACGATCTCGGCGCCGCCGTTGCGGGCGCGGACGACGATCTCCTCCAGCTTGGCCGACGGGATGAACTGCGACACCGGCACGCCGCAGATGGTCGTGTAGCGTGTGAGCGGGACCATGTCGTCGCCGTGACCGCCCATGAGCAGGGCGCTGACGTCCTCGACGCTGCACCCGACCTCGGCCGCGATGAAGGAGCGGTAGCGGGCGACGTCGAGCACGCCGGCCTGGCCGACGACGCGGTTGGGCGGGAAACCGGAGAGCTTGGAGGCGACGTAGACCATCGCGTCGAGCGGGTTCGAGACGACGATGAGCACGGCGCCCGGGCTGAACTTGGCGACGTTGCGAGCAACCTCGGCGACGATCTTGACGTTGGTCTCGAGGAGCTGGTCGCGGCTCATGCCCGGCTTGCGGGCGATGCCGGAAGTGATGATGACGACGTCGCTGTCGGCGGTGGGCTCGTAGCTGTTCGCGCCGATGACGCGCGCGTCGTAGCCCTCGATAGGGGAGGCTTCGAAGAGGTCGAGCGCCTTGCCCTGCGGCATGCCCTCGACGATGTCGACCAGTACGACGTCGCCCAGCTCTTTGCTCAGGGCCCAATGGGCGCACGTCGCGCCGACGTTCCCGGCGCCCACGATCGTGACTTTTGCGCGTTGCATGGTTCGTGCCTTCCTTCTGGCCGCGGGGCGATCGCGCGCGGCGATACGGCGGCGCGCCGGGCGCGGCGTGGGGGACCGATTCTATCCGCGCGGCGGCGCGGCCGACAACGCCGACGCGACCTCGGCGAAAGACGCCGAGCTCGGGGCGGCGGAAGCCCGCGAAAGAGCCGGCCGAACCGATTGAACGGGCGCAAACGGCCGGAGCCGGCGTGCGGTTGCACGCCGGCTCGCGGTCGCGGAGGCAATCGGGTCGAACGCTGGCTGGCCCTACGGCTGTCCGAGGCAAGCAATAAAGCCCGACACGTCGAACCCGTTGATGCTCCCGTCGCCGTTGGTGTCCGCGGCGCACGGCGAGCAGCCGGCGGGCGTTCCGGAGAGGGCGGCGATGAACCCGCCGATGTCCTGCCCGTTCACCGAGCCGTCGCAGTTCATGTCGCACGGGTTGCACTCGCCGGCGAAGGTCTCGGCTTCCAGGGTGAAGGACGACGCAGCGTTCGTCGTGACTTCCACGCCGGTGATGTCAGGGACGTCGATGCCGGGTTCGCCGATCGTGACGACGGTGTGATCGATGTCGATGAGAAGCTGTCCGCCGATGGTCCGATAGGGCCAGAGCGGGTTGCTGCCGAAATCGACCGCGATCCAGCGCGGGGGCGTGCACCAGGTGCACTTGTGGAGGCTGATCACCGTTTCGAGGGCGGGGGTCGCCAGGGCGCTGGCGCCGTTGGGGTCGAGACCGGGCTCGACCAGGACCAGCGTTCCGTTGCTGTAGTATTCCGCGGTGAGGGACGCCGGTTGTACGGGGGAGAAATCAAGCGCGATCTCAGCCGGGCCTCCCACGTACGTCATGGTCATCGTCCCGGCGACCTGGTCCGGAGCGCCGCCGACCATACCCTTGACGGTCATTCGCAATTCCGAGCCGGCGGGCGCGGCGGCCGGGTCGATGCCTGACAGTCTGGCCTCCCAGTCGGCCAGCCGCTTGGCCGGCGGCCATTGGATGTCCGCGCCGTCCTGCCCGCTGCTGCCGATGTTGCGGACCGGGAGTCGGCGGTGGCCGTAGCCGCATTGGGCGGGGTCGTTGCACTCCTCCTCGAGCTTGGCGCTGCCGAGCCCGTAATGCGGCAGGTCGAAGGTGTTCAGCGTGGCATCGCTGACCTCAAGCACCGTCAGGTTGGCGCCGGTGACGAGGAGCGATTCCATTCCGTCGGACGACCCGGGCGGAGGATAGATGGGCGTGAGGTGGACTACGCGGGCGTTCCAGGGGCTGCCATCCCAGGAGAACACCCGCAGGCAAGCCCACTTGAGCACGTAGGTCCACTGGTGGGTGTTGCGGTCCCACACGGTGGCGAACCACCAGATGAGCTGCTGGCCGGGCGGACAGGTCGGATCGAGGTGGCACTGGATGCCGCCCGGCGGCAGGGTGCCGGCGTAGACGATCTGACCGGCGTCGTCGTACGCCACGCACTGAATGTCGACGGCGCCGGACTCGGCGAAGTCCGCGTCGAGCACGGCCGAACCGTCCCCGTTGGACGCCATGCGGACCGCGCCCTTGATCGTGCCGTCCCAGCCCTTGTGTCGGATCTTGATTTCACCGGTGGCGGAGGCTTCGAACAGCTCGGAAGTGTCCACCGCGGTTTCTCCGCCGTGGGCCGTCTTGTACTTGATTTCGACACCGTCCTCGCCGCTGCTGCCGAGGTTTCGAACCGGCAGCCGGCGCTCGACCGGTGGATCGAAAACGGCGTCGCCGAGCGGGCTGTGTGCGATGCCGCTCACATAGACGTCCTGCGCCCAGGCCCCCGTTGCAACGAGACATGCCGTCAGGCCGATGGTGAAGGATCTCGCGTTCATTTTCGTCGGTCTCCGTAGTGTTTCGAGCGACCCCAGCAGCGGCCGATTCTCTGCCACCGTGCCGGGTTCACTGTGCTTCCGTTCGAGCCGCCGATTTCTCCACGTTTTGCGGGCGGAATTCTCGCTACGGAGAGTGTCGCGCGGCGTGTCTGCGGGCGCTATTTCGAGTGAGGACGTCATTGGAGGCGCGTAAGCAATTGATTACCATGCAGTTATCAGCACACTGCGAGACGCCGATGTTGCGGACGGTCACGATCCAGACCACCACCGAGTTGCTCGACGGCCTGCACCAAAGCGGGAATCGGATCGCCTGGGCCGAGTTCGACCGGCGGTACCGTCCGATTCTGATCGGCTTCCTTCGTGGCATGGGGCTCAACGAGTCCGACGCCGCCGACGCCGCCCAGGAGACCCTGGCGTGCTTTGTGCAGGACTATCGGGCCCGGAAGTACGACCGGTCGAGCGGTCGGTTGCGGACGTGGTTGATCGGCATCGCCCGCTGCCGGCTGGCGGACCAACGTCGCGCCAAGTTCCGCCGGCGCGAGCTGCGCGGCGAGTCGGCCTTCCGTGACGCAAGCGGCCCATCCGACGCCGATGCCGAGGCGCTGTGGGAGGCACAAGAGCGGCGGTTCATCTTCGACTCGGCGGTCGCCGAACTGCGTCAATCGACGCGGTTCGCCGAGCGGACGATCGAGGCCTTCGAGCGGGTCGTGCTGCGACGCGAGCCGGTGGACGCGGTCGCGGCCGAGCTGGGGCTCACGCCGCAGGAGATCTACAACGCCAAGAACCGCGTCGTGGAGCGATTGCGCGAAATCGTGAAGCGCTACGAACAGAGGTTTGTCGGCGGCTGATGCGCCTGCGGAGCGCCGGCGGCCAGAACGGCCGATCATGTCCATCGCCCCCAGCGACTGCCCGCCTTCGGCGACCCTCGAGGGGATCGCGCTGGGCGGAACCGTCGCGCCGGAGGTGCGCGAGCACCTGGCGCGGTGCGAAGCCTGCCTGCGGACGCTTGAGCGCATCCAGGACGACAATCGCATGCTGCTGAGCTTTGCGGCCGGCCGGGCGCTTGCAGGCGACGCCGCGGGGGGCGCGGTGCCGGGCGAGATCGAAGTGCCGGGGTACGAGATCGTGCGCGAGATTCACCGCGGCGGGCAAGGCGTGGTGTATCAGGCGGTGCAGCGCTCCACCAAGCGGGATGTGGCGATCAAGGTAATGAAGCAGGGGCCGTTCGCCACGCTCGCCGATCGGGTCCGCTTCGAGCGTGAGATCGAGACGCTCGGCAGGCTCGACCACCCCAACGTCGTGACCGTATTCGACGCCGGGGTCGCGGCCGGCGCGCACTTCTTCGTGATGAACTACGTGGACGGGCTCCCGCTTGACGAGCACGTCGATCAGCGGCGACGCGCGACCGGGCCCGGCGCCGAGCACCCACGGCCGCTCGATCCGCGCCAGACGGTGGGTGACACGCTGCGCATGTTCGCGAAGGTCTGCGACGCGGTCCATGCAGCGCACCTGCGCGGCGTCATCCATCGCGACCTCAAGCCCAGCAACATCCGCGTCGATCGCGCGGGCGAGCCGCACGTGCTGGATTTCGGGCTGGCCAAGTCGTCCGGGGCGCTGGCGGATTCCGCCATGACCCGTACCGGGCAGTTCGTCGGGTCGCTCCCGTGGGCCTCGCCGGAGCAGGTGGAAGGAGCGGTGGCCAAGATCGACTTGCGGACCGACGTGTACTCGTTGGGGGCGATGCTCTATCAACTGCTCGCCGGCGCGCCGCCCTTCGACGTCGGCAGCAACCTGCGCGACGTTTTCGACGACATCCTGGCCCGCGAGCCGCGCGCCCCCAGCGCCGCGGCGCGCGAGTCCGGGGCGGCGCGGCTCGACGACGAGCTGGACACGATCGTGCTGCGATGCCTGGCCAAGGACCGCGAGCGGCGTTATCAGACGGCCGGGGAGCTGTCGCGCGACCTGCACCGCTACCTGACCGGGGAGCCGATCGAGGCCAAACGCGACAGCGCCGTCTACGTCCTGCGCAAGACTCTGCGGCGCTACCGCTGGCAGGTTGCGTCGGCGGCGACTTTCGTCGTGCTGCTGGCGGTCTTCAGCGTCGTCATGGCGCTGCTCTACCGCCGTTCGTCCCGGTTAGAGCAGGCCGCCAGCGAATCCGCCAGCTCGCTCGCGGCGCTGCTCTCGCAAAACAACATCGAACAGGGCCGCATGGCGGGCATGCTCGGCAACCTGGAGCAGGCGGAGAGGCTCTTGTGGCGCGAGCTGCTGACGCATCGCGAGCCGGGTGCGGATTCGCTGCGACTGAACGACCCGCCCGGACCCGCCGACGCCCGCTGGGCGCTGTGGGAGCTGTATCGGCGGTTTCCGTGCGTGCGGACCCTGACGCCCGACCCGCCCTCGGGGCGCACGCTCGCGGTGGCGCCTGACGGGATCAGCCTATGGACGGTCGGAACCCGCGGTGACGCCGAACGCCTCGACTTCGTCGGTCGGCAATTGGAAACGCGACCGCTTCCGGCGGACCGTGAGGGGTTTCTGCCAGTGGTCGATGCGCGCGGCGACTGCCTGCTGAGCCGGCAGGGGCGCCGCTGGCTCTGGCAAACGGGCGTGGCAGACGCGACTCCGATGCCTCTCGACGGCCGCGGGCGGTACGATTCGGGCGAGATTTCGCTGTCGCTGGACGGGCGGCGGGTCGCCGCGCTGGTGGACGGGGCGGCCGTCGTAACGGAAACCCGGCCGCCGTACGCGCAAACCCGATTCCCGGGCAGCCACACGGCGCTGGCGCTGTCAGCCGACGCGCGGCGCCTTGCCGCGCGCGACGATCGCGGTTGCGTCTGGCTCTGGGACGTCGATCGTCAGCAGCGTATTGCGACCAGCGCCGCGGTCGCGCCTCCGCGTGAGAATGCGCACCAGATGGGGGAACTGCGTTTCTCCCCCGATGGACTGCGCGTCGCGGACGCCTGGGTGGAGATCCCCGGCCGAATCCTGGACTTCTCGCACGATCCGCCGCGCGAAGTCGAGCTCTCCGAGCGGCCCGGCGAGTACCGGGTGCAGTGCTTCAGCCCCGACGGGCGGCTGCTGGCCGTCGGCGACCTGGGCGGCACGCTGCGCGTATTCGACTCGCACAGCGGTCGGCGACTGACGGCCTTCGGCGCCCATCCGGGCTGCGTCCGCAGCGTCTCGTTCACGCCCGACGGCGCCGGCGTCTGGACCAGCGGCGACGGCGACCTGCGACTGTGGGGCGTCGATCCGGCCGCCGGCGTCGGCGTGTCCCGCTTTGAGCGCGAGTTCCTGCACAGCGTCGACGTCAGCCCCGACGGCCGCTGGCTGGTGGCCGGTGGAACCGCCGGCATTTTGCGCAGCGGCCCCACCGGCGGCGCGACGCTCCGCGGCGACGCGGTCGATGGCGACGCCACCGTCTCCAGCGTCGCGATCTCGCGCGACGGCCGCCGCGTCGCAGCCGCCACCTACTCCAACCTCGCTTTTGTCTGGGACGCCGGGCGGCTGAACGAACCGCCTGCGGCGCGCCTGCCGCATCCCAATCGAGTCAGTTTCATCTGTTTCAGCCCGGATTCACGGCAGGCGGCCACCGCCTGTGACGACGGTGTCGTACGCTGGTGGGACGCGACGGACGGGTCGCTGCTGCGCACGCTGCGAGCGGCGGACGTTCGCCTGCCGGAGATCACGTTCGACGCCGACGGGAAGCGCCTGGCGGTGGCGGCCCGCGACGGTTCGCTGCGGATCCTGGAGCTTCCGGACGGGGCAGCGCAAACCTGGGCCATTCCCCGCGGCGTGCCGCTGCGCAGCGTCCGCTTCTCGCGCGACGGACAATGGCTGGTGTGCGCCGGCGCGGAACGCGTGATTGAACTGTGGGACGCGCGACAAGGACGCAGGGTCGCCGCGCTGGTCGGTCACAACCAGGAGGTGTATTGCCTCGACTTGAGTCCGGATAGCGAAGTGGCCGCCAGCGGGGACGCCGGCGGCTCCATCCGTCTCTGGCATCTCCCGACGCGCTGTCTGCTGGCGACCCTCGACGGTCACGAAGGCGCCGTGATGGCGGTCCGCTTCTCGCCGGACGGGAATCGCCTGGTGTCGGCGGCGCTCGATGGGACGCTGCGCGAGTGGGACCTGACGTACTTCGAGCGGCACGTGGCGGGGCAGGTGTCGACGCAATTGCGCCGCATGACGATCGGCACGGAGGACCGCGGCCGCGCCGCGGCGTGGCTGGCCTGGGCCGAGGAGCGGCTTGCCGGAGGGACCTGAGAATGCGAGACGACCGCGGCGGGGGACTCTAGGTGCGTCCAGCTTCGCGCAGCACCTGTTCCTCGACGTAAATGGGTGTCTCGCCCGCCACGCCCAGCGCGATGGCATCCGACGGGCGGCTGTCCACTTCGATCAGGTTGTTCCCGCTGCGCAGCACCAGTTTGGCATAGAACGTGGAATTGTGCAGGTTCGTGACGACCACCTTCTCCAGCGTGGCCGACAGCGCGTCGATGACGCTGGCCAGAAGGTCGTGCGTCAGGGGTCGCTCGGTCTGGACCCCCTTGACGCGCCGCTCGATGGCGGCCGCTTCCGGGGCGCCGATCACGATGGGCAGATAGCGTTCCCCGTCGCGCTCGCGCAGGACGATGTACTGCTGGTCGTGCGTGTCGGAGATGACGATCTGGGCAAGATCGGCCCGAACTTCCATGCTCTCTCCCGGTCTGTGTCCGCCGCGCGGCGTGCCCCCGACCTGGATGCGGCTCCGGCGGGTGCTCAGGGGGCGACGTCGTCGCGGTACTTGAGCATCCACACCTCGTTGCCGTTCGGACTGTACCAGACGCGCGTCATGTAGGACTGCATGAGCATGATGCCGCGCCCGTTGGGACGCTCCAGGTTCTCGCCGCAGGTTGGATCGGGGACCGCCTGCGGGCAGAAGCCGTTGCCCTCGTCCCGCACCATGACCACCACCCGGCGGTCGTCGACGGCGTAGCGCACGGTGATGTGCTTCGTGGGGTCGTTGCAGTTGCCGTGCTTGACGGCGTTGGTCATGGCCTCTTCAAGGGCCAGCTTGATGGCGAACACGCAGTCCGGGCTGTAGCGCCGCCGCTCCAGCTCGCGCAGGATTTCGTCTTCAGGTTCCTTGGCCGAGCGCAGGTCGTTGCGGACGACGAGCTCGCTGATCTCGGTCTGCGTGACTTCAAAACCGTCGGGGATGTCCATCGGCATACCGCCGCTACCACCGTGAAGGGCCGCCTCCCGCCACCGACGATCAGAATCCCACCAGCGCCTCGTCCGCAGTCTCGTGAATGCTGAAAATCTTGTTGAGTTTCGTGATCTTGAACACCTCGAATATCTGCCGGTTGATGTCCGACAGCCGCAGCGCTCCGCTCTTTTCCTTCACTTTCTTCTGAAGCGTGATCAGCATGCTCAGCGCCGCGCTGGACAGATGATCGACGTTCCTGAAGTTCAGCAGCAACCGAATCCCCGGTTCCGACGCCACCACCCGGTCCAGCTCGTCGCCGATCTCCTGGATCGACAGCTCCTCGAGAATCTTGCGGTCGGCGAACTCGACGACCGAGACGCCGTCTACGCGCTTGATCTTCAGATGCGTCGAGGGCTGCTCCATGCGGCGGCTCCGTGCGAACGATGTTCGCGGGTCGGTTCGGCGACAACTCTCGTCGCTTCGCTCATTTACATTCTGGACGCGCCACCCACATGTGTCAAGGAAACGCCCGCCGCGGCGCGCGTCGGCGGCCTGCGCCTCATTTCGGTCGATGGAACTCGGCCACCGCCTCGACCACCGCATCCTGTTGCCCGTCCGACAGTTCCGGATAGATCGGCAACGCCAGGACCTCGTCGGCGGCGGACTCGGCGCCGGGAAACTCCCCGCGGCGGTGCCCGCGGTCCGCGAAGCACTCCTGCAAATGCAACGGCACCGGGTAGTACACCGCCGCGCCGATCCTGCGCTCCTGGAGATGCGCGAGGAGCGCGTCTCGCCGCCCGGCCCGGATCACGAACTGGTGATAGACGTGCAACGCGCCCGGCGTTTCGAAGGGCAGCACGATGCCGGCGTCCGCCAGGTCCGCCTGCGCAAACAGCCGGCGGTAGCGTTCGGCGCGCTCCCGTCGCCGCGCCGTCCAGGCTTCGACGTGGGCGAGCTTGATCCGCAGGATCGCCGCCTGGAGCGCGTCGAGCCGGAAGTTTCCGCCGATGCGGCGGTGGTGGTACTTGGGGCGCTCCCCGTGCGTTCGCAGGAGCAGGGCGCGCTCGTGCAGCTCCGCGCTGCGCGACAGCACCGCCCCGGCGTCGCCGATCGCGCCCAGGTTCTTGGTTGGGTAGAAGCTCAGGCACCCGTACTCGCCGAAGCCGCCCGCCGTGCGCGGGTCGCCGTCGAGCCGCGCTCCGATCGCCTGAGCGGCGTCCTCCACGACGTGCAGCCCGTGCCGGGTCGCAAGCTCCATCACCCGCGGCATGTCGGCGAGCTGCCCGTAAAGGTGCACGGGCATGACCGCGCGCGTGCGCGGCGTGATGCGCCGCTCCGCGTCCGACACGTCGATGTTGAACGTGCGCGGGTCAATGTCGCAGAACACCGGCGTCGCCCCCAGCCGCGCCACGCACCCGGCGCTGGCGAAGAACGTGAAGGCCGGCACGATCACCTCGTCGCCCGGCCCGATCTCCAGCGCCATCATCGACAGCAGCAGCGCGTCGGTCCCCGAGGACACGCCCAAAGCGTGCGGAGCGCGGCAGTAGCCCGCCAGCGCGCCCTCGAACTCGGCCACCTTCGGCCCGAGTATGTACTGCCCGGACTCGCAGATGCCCGCCAGTTCGCGCAGGATCTCGTCCCGCAGCGGGGCGAATCCGGCGGAGAGATTCAGGGCCGGGACTGCGACGGACTCGGACACGGCGGCCGCGCGGCTGGGTGCGGCAGGCAGGGTGGTCGACACGCGCTGCTCCTCAAGCCGCCCGCGCCCTTGCGGACGAGCGGTAGGCTGCAGTATCGAATTGCCGGCGGCGTGCGTCAAACCGATGCCCGGCGCATCACCCGCCACCCGGCGCGCTGCTCGGCGCGGGCAGCATCCGCACGCCCGGCTGGAGCCGCCGCTGTACCTCCTGCACGAGCAAGGCCGGGTCGACCCGCATCGCCGCGAGGTCGACCGCGCCGGTTTCGAGATCGCCCAGGAGCGACCGGAGCCCGTCGGCCATCGACTCGATCGCCACCGCCGCCCCCGGGGGACTCCGGCCTGGGTCGTAGCGCCACTCGCCGCCCACGCGCCGAAAGCGCGCCGCCCGCGCGGGAAGCCGATCGTCGACCGTGAACGTCACGATCGCGCCGTCCCGCTCGATAAGCTCGTCCAGCAGCACGACATAGCGGCTGAAGATGTCCAGGTTTCCGGCCAGGGCGGAGAAGTCGATCGGTGCGGCGGCGCCCGGGCCGAGCTCGGCGCTGGCGTACGAGCGCAGTGCCGCATCGGCCGCGAGAAACGCGTCCACGGCGCGCAGGTACCGCGCCACTTCGCCCGCCTGTTCCGGCACCACCCACAGGGCCACCTCGTCGTAGCGGCGCGCCCGGTGCAGCTCGATCAGCCGCTCGGCGGTCTGCCGCGCCGTCCATCCCGCGGGGCGCGAGGCCGCCAGGGCCGGCGCGGTGGCGGGCGCGGCGGCGCCAGGGGACTTCGAGCAGCCCGGCGGGATCAGCGCCAACAGAGCGACGGCGGCGAGCGCGGGTCGAACGCGCGGGCGCGATCGGTCGCGCAGTCGCGAGCGGCTCGTCACGGCTGGGCTCGCAGCGGGTCGGCGCGCCCCGTGTGCCCGCCCGGATGGGCCGCCTCGTGGTCGGCCGGCTCGACGTGCGAGTTGACCCGCACGCGGTCGTCCGGCAGCGTCGCCTCCAGCGCCTGTTCCACAGCCGTCGCCCGGCGGTGCGCTTCGGCCACCGGAAGCTCGCCCGGCACGAGCAGGTGGACGTCGAGCCAGATTTCGTCGTTGACCCGGCGGCAGCGCGTCTGGTGGAACTCGACCACGATGCCGCGCGCGACCTGCACCTCCAGGCATCGGACGATTCGCTCGGCCAGCGCCGGCTCCACTTCGTCCATCAGCCCGGCCAGCGACTTCCGAATCAGCCCGTAGCCGCTCAGCATGATGTAGCCGCCCATGAGGATCGCCGTCACCGGGTCGAGCCAGCTCAGCCCGGTGAGCAGCACGACCCCGACGCCCAGGATGGCGGCGGCGGTGGTCCACATGTCGGACAGGACGTGCCTGCCGTTGGCGATCAGGATGAGGGAGTTGTGGCGCCGGCCGACTCGAATGAGGGCGGTGCCCAGGACCAGGTTGATCGCGGCCAGCCCGCCGGAGATCGCCAGCCCGAGCCCCAGGTTCTGAAGTCGCGGGCCGCGGATTAGACCGTCGATCCCACACCCGATCACGGCCACGGCCGCGGAGAACACCAGGGCGCCTTCGAAGCCAGCCGACAGGTACGCCACGCGCCCATGCCCGTAGGGATGACTGGCATCGGGCGGGCGGCTGGCGTACCACAGGCTGAACGCGGCGAAGCCCGTTGCCACGCCGTGGACGACCGATTCGGCGGCGTCGGACAGGATCGCGGCGCTCCCCGTCAGCAGGTACGCGGTCACCTTGCCGGCCAGCATGATCGCCGAGACGGCCACGCTGATCCGGATCGCCGCCTGCCGCGGATCGCCGGGCGCCCGCCGGATACGGGCAAACCGCTCCGCATGACCCGGATTCCGCGTCCCAGTCCGCTCTCGTTCTGCTCCTGCCATGTGTCACAACGGTTATAAGCACGTCACGTGCCGCCGTCACGCGATTCGCCGGCACCCCCGTCTCATTCCGGCCGCGCCAGCCCGCGCCGCCGGGCGATGTCGATGACTTGCGCCTCCCGTTCGCGCGACAGCGCGGGCTGAATGCGGCAGTCGCGCAGCCACGCACGCGTGTCCCGGGCCGTGACGGCCGGATCCGTCAGCGTCAGTCCCGCCGCTCGCGCGCGGTCGCTGCTCACGTCCATCAGTCCGCTGAATCGCCCCCGTTCCGGACGGAACAGGGGAAGCGCATCCTCCGTCACACCGGCGGATTGGAGGACTTCCGCGTCGACCCATACCAGCTCGCGCGCACCCAGGCAGCGCAGGAATTCCGCCCAGGTGAGCCGCGGCCCGACCACGTTGAACGCGCCGCCCAGGTCGCGCTCGATCACCGTCCCCGTGAACCGCGCCAGGTCGCGCGCGTCAATGACCTGCACGTGGTCGCTCCCGTCGCCTGGCGCCAGCATGTCGCCCCGCTGTCCCGCGCGTCGCACCCAGTACGAGTAGCGGTCCAGCAGGTCGTACGGACCGGCGACGATCTGTGGCCGCAGGATCGTGCCGCGGCTCCCGTAGGTCTCGCGGACGATCCGCTCGCAGGTGACCTTCAGGCGGGCGTACATCGCGCCGTCCACGTCCGTCACGCATTCGTCGGCGGGCTGCACCTGCGCGTGCGTCTCGCGAACGGGCCGGTCCGTCGGGTCGCCGTAGCTGGCGACGGCGCTGATGAATACGTATCGCTGGACGCTTGCCCGCAGCAGCTCGGAGCTGGGGCGCACGTGGCCGGCCGTGTATCCGCTCACATCCACGCACGCATCCCACGTACGGCCGCGCAGCGCGTGCAGCCCCGCGGCGCCGGAGTCACGATCTCCGCGGAGGCGCTCGACGCCGGCCGGGAGCTCATCCGGGGTCGTGCCGCGGTTGAGTACCGTTATGCGGTGTCCGGCCATCACAAGTGTCTCGACGATGTGCCGACCGACGAACCGCGTTCCGCCAAGGACCAGGATGTTCATGCGAGCCAATCCGGGTAGAAGTTCAATGCGGACGGGTTCGTAGGATACGCGGCTCGGACCGCCGGCTGGCGCTGCGCGGGGCGTCGCGTCGGTCCATCCCTCGGGAATCGGCGCCGCGCTGCTGCCTGGCGGCGGCTTGCCGCGGCTGTCGCTGCTCGATAGGTTGCCGTCATGTCCCAGCCTTACGACCCCCCGCCGCTGGATTTCGATCGGCTGCGCATGAAGTCGGTGCGGCAGCGCGCGCACAAGGTCGAGCAGTCCGCGCTGGGTCGCGCCACACCGCCGGGCTGCACGTTCGCCGACTGGCTGGCGGCGCTGCCGGCGTTTCTGGGCGTGATCGAGCTGCGGCGCGCCGTGGACGCCATTGTTGCAGCCCGGCAGGCCGGTCGACCGGTGCTGCTGGCGTTCGGCGGGCACGTGGTGAAAACCGGCTGCGCGCCGCTCGTGGTCGACCTGATCGAGCGCGGCATCATCAACGCGGTGGCGACCAACGGCTCGGGCGCCATTCACGACCTGGAGCTGGCGCAATCCGGCGCCACGAGCGAGGAGGTGGCCGACACGATCCGCGACGGCAGCTTCGGCATGGTCACCGAGACCTGCGAAGCGATGAACCGTGCCGCGCGCGACGCGGTCGCCGGCGGCGTGGGTCTGGGCCGCGCCGTGGGCCGACTCATCGACGGCTCGGCTGCGCCGTTGAAGCGCGACAGCATCCTCGCCGCCGCCTTCCGTGCCGAGATCCCCGCGACCGTCCACGTCGCCATCGGCACCGACACGGTGCACGTCCACCCGGCCGCCGACGGCGCTGCGATCGGCGCTGCCACCCTGGCCGACTTCCGCCTCCTGTGCGCGGTCGTCGCGGACATGGCCGCCGCCGCACCGGACCTCGCAGGCGGGGTGTTCCTCAACGTCGGCTCGGCCGTAATCATGCCGGAGGTATTCCTGAAGGCGGTGTCCGTGGCGCGCAATCTGGGCCACGACCTCGACGCGATCCACACCGCCAATTTCGATATGCTGCGCCACTATCGCCCGACGCAGAACGTCATCCTGAGGCCCGTGCGGCCCGGCCACGGGCACCAGGTCACCGGTCACCACGAGCTGCTCATCCCCCTGCTGCGGCAGGCCCTGGTCGAGCGATTGCGCTGACCGCGGCGCGGCGGCTACCATCCTTCGCATGCGGATCGCCCTGATCGCCAGCGGCGCCGGCGGCATGTACTGCGGGAGCTGCCTGCGCGACAACGCCTTGGCCCGCGCCCTGGCCGGCCTGGGTCACGAGGCGCGGCTCATCCCCACGTACACGCCGCTTCGCACCGACGAACCCGACGCCAGCATCGGCGAAGTCTTCTACGGAGGCGTCAACGTCTACCTCCAGCAGCACTTCGCGCTGTTTCGCCACACGCCGCGCTGGCTCGACTGGGTTCTCGATCGCAAGGCGCTGCTGACGCGGGCCACGCGCGGCGCGGGCGACGCCGACCCGCGCACGCTGGTCGATCTTACGCTCTCGATGCTGGCCGGGGAGTTCGGCCGGCAGCGTAAGGAGCTCGGGCGTCTGGCGCGCTACCTCCGCGCGTTTCGGCCGGACGTGGTGAACCTGCCGAACGAGCTGATGATCGGGCTGGCGCGGCGGCTGCGAGACGAGTGCGGCGCGCCGGTGGTATGCACGCTGTCGGGCGGCGACGTCTTCGTCGACGCGATGGATGAGCCGGACCGCGCCCGCGTGAAGCGGGCGATTCGTGAGCGCGCGTCGGACGTGGCGGTCTTCATTGCCACCAGCCGCTTCTACGCCGACTACATCTCCGGTTATTACGACCTGCCGCGCGAGAAACTCCGCGTCGTGCCGTCCGGGATCGACACGACCGGCTACGACCCGACGCCGGTCGCCGGGCGCGGCGGGCCGCCGGCGATCGGATACCTGGCCCGCATCTGTCCGGCGAAGGGCCTGCACAATCTCGCCGACGCATTCGTGCGCCTGGTGCGCCGCGGGGACGCGCCGCCGGCGCGCCTGCGAGTCGCGGGGTACCTTCCGGCGGGCGAGCTCGGCTACCTCGACGACGTGCGGCAGCGGCTGGCGGATGCCGGTGCCGCCGATCGATTGGAGTACGTCGGGGAAGTGACGCATGCGAAGAAGGTGTCGTTTCTGCGCTCGCTGGACCTCTTCAGCGTCCCGACGCAGTTCCTGGAGCCCAAGGGGATTTACGTGCTGGAGGCGTTGGCCGCGGGGGTGCCGGTCGTCCAGCCGCGACACGGGGCGTTTCCCGAGATCGTCGAAAGCACCGGCGGTGGCGTGCTGGTCGAGCCGCGGGACGCCGACGCCCTCGCCGATGCATTGGCGGAGTTGCTGAATGACACGCCGCGGCGAATGGAGTTGGCCCGGCGCGGGGCGGCGGCGGTCCATGCCGGCTGGACCTCGACGGCGATGGCGCGCGCCACGGTATCGGTGTACGACGAGATCTGCGGCTGGCGCCGCGGCCCGGTGCCGGGCACCTGAGGGGCGGCGTCTACGGCGCCAGGACCGGCAGACTCACGCCGTTGGCCGAGCGGACCGGCGGCGGCGCGTCCGTCGCGACCTCGCGCGGCGGCGATAGCACGCCTTCCACGACGCCGAAGAGCGTCAGCGGCGAGCAGCCGGTCACCCGCACGCGGACCAGCGCGCCGGTCAGCGACGCGTCGCCTTCGAAAACCGCGATCAGGTCGCCGGGCGTGCGGCCGACGAGCTGCCGTGACTGGTCGCGGACGTGCGCGCCGGGCCCGCGCAGCACTTCGCTGCCGCGATCCTGCTCGGACGCTTGCACCGGACCGGCGCGCCGCGCCTGTCGCGCAATCTTGCTCAGGCCCTCCACCAGCACGACCAGCGTGCGCCCGACCAGCGCCTGCTTGTGCCGCAGGCCGACCTCGGACTGCACCGCGAGCAGCTCGCGGTTGCGCGCGGCCTTCACCGCGTCCGGCACGTCATCGGCGAGGTGCCGGTCGGCAGCCGTGCCGGGGCGCGGCGAGTATTTGAACACGAAGAGGCTCTGGTACGCGACGCGCCGCGCCAGCTCGACCGAGGCGCGGAAGTCGTCGTCGGTCTCGCCGCTGAAGCCCACGATGAAGTCGCCGGCCAGAGCGACTTCCGGCAGGTAGCGCCGCGCCGTGTCCATCAGCCGCAGGTAATCCGCGGCGCCGTAGCCGCGGCGCATCGCCTTGAGGATCCGGTCCGAGCCGCTTTGCGCGGGAATGTGCAGGTAGGGCATGACGCGCGGACAGTCGCGCATGACGCGGAAGATGTCTTCGTCCCAGTCGGCCGGAAAACTGGTCACGAATCGGATTCGGTCGATCCCCTCGACTTCGTGGACCCGCTCGAGAAGCCGCGCGAAAGTCACCGGCCGCCCGTCCTCCTGGTGCACGTAGGAATTGACCGTCTGGCCCAGCAGCGTCACCTCCCGGCAGCCGCGCTGCGCCAGGGCACGCGCCTCGGCGACGATGTGGGAGGCCGGTCGGCTGCGCTCGGGCCCGCGCGTGAACGGGACCACGCAGTAGGTGCAGAACTTGTCGCAACCGCGCTGCACGCGAATGTAGGACTGGAGGACGCCGGCGTCGTAGGTCGGGGCACGTGACAGGTCGAGCGCTTCGAGGCTGTCGTATTCCAGCGCGCGTTGCAGCACCTCCGTGCGGCGCGAGACGCTCCCGGCCAGCGCCGCGACCTGCGCGTGGCGCTCGACCACCTCGTCAATCAGCCGGGGCAGGCGGTCCAGCTCCCCCGGGCCGCACAGCAGGTCGACGTGCGGCGCCTTGGCGAAAAGCCCTTCCTTCTCGCGCTCGGCCATGCAGCCGATCACCCCCAGAACGAGCGTGGGTCGGCGCTGTTTCACGCGGCGAAGCTGCCCAAGCCGCGACAGCACCTTGTCCTCCGCGTGCTGCCGGACGCTGCACGTGTTGAACAGCACCAGGTCGGCCTCGCGCGACGACGGCGCCGGAATCATGCCGCGCCGCCGGAGCTGGCCGTCTACCAGCTCGCTGTCCAGCACGTTCATCTGGCAGCCGAACGTCTCGACGAAGTACGTGTGAAGGCGCACCAGCGTTTTCCCGCCCGCAGGAAGACCGCGCGCACGCCGGCGACCCATCCGCGGCAACCGTCCATTGTATCCGAGGCCCGCACCACCTGCGACCCACTCGTCGCGCGCGATGCGGGGTCGTGTGGTTGCGGTTACATTCTGGAACGCCGGATGCGGTTCGAGGATCGCTCCGCCTCGCCGCGCCCCGCGTCAAGGGTGCCCCGGCGAAGGGCTGTTCTGTCCGAGGTACTCGCATGCTCGCTCGTCGATCGGCCGTCCTGCTCGGCACGCTCCTTTTCGCCTTCGCCGCCGCCCGCGCGGGCGCGCCCGGCTACTTCCGACAACCCGCCCTGCATGGCGACACCCTGGTCTTCGTCGCGGAAGGCGACCTCTGGAAGGTCTCGGTCAACGGCGGCGTCGCGACACGCCTCACCAGCCATCCCGGCGACGAGGCGCTTCCCGCAGTTTCGCCCGACGGCGCCACGGTCGCCTTCGTCGCGGGGTACGAAGGCCCGCGCGAGGTCTACACCATGCCGCTGGCCGGCGGTCTGCCGACGCGCCGCACCTACGACGCGGGACGCGCGGCGATCAGCGGCTGGACCCCGGACGGCAGAATCCTCGCTTCGACCGACGTGTTCTCGACGCTGCCCAACGCTCAGCTCTGCACCATCGACCTGAAACCGGCGGATGGGGCCGGTGTGCGAACGCTGCTCCCGCTCGCGCAGGCGGCCGACGGCTGCTACGACGACGCCGGCCAGACGCTCTATTTCACGCGGCTCGCGTTTCAAGGCAGCCACACCAAGCGCTACAAGGGCGGAACGGCCCAGAACATCTGGAGATTCGCGCCCGGCGACGTCGAGGCCAGGCCGCTCACGCCCGACTACCCGGGCACCAGCAAGCGGCCGATGTGGTGGAAGGGCCGCGTCTACTTCGCGTCCGACCGCGACGGGACGATGAACCTGTGGTCCATGCTCCCGGATGGCGCCGACCTGAAGCAGCACACGCGGCATGCCGGGTGGGACGTCATCGGACCGTCGCTCCAGGGCGGGCGGATCGCCTACCAACTCGGCGCCGACCTGCACGTCTACGACATCGCGGCGGACCGGGACCGTGCCGTCGACATCACGCTCGATACCGACTTCGACCAGATGCGCGAGCACTGGGTCAAGAACCCGATGGAATACGTCACCGCGGCGCACGTCGCCCCGGACGGGTCGCGCGTGGTGCTGACGGCCCGCGGGCAGGTGTTCGTCGCGCCGCATCGGCAGGGGCGGCTGGTGGAAGCAGGGCGGAGATTCGGCGTCCGCTATCGCGAGGCCCGCTTCATGCCCGACGGGAAGAGCCTCGTGGCGCTCTCCGACGAAAGCGGCGAGGTGGAGCTCTGGAGACTGCCCGCCAACGGCGTCGGCAGCCCGGAGAAGCTCACCGGCGACGCGGACGTGCTCCGCTGGGAGGCCATTCCGTCACCCGACGGCAAACTGATTGCGCATCACGACAAGCATCAGCGGTTATTCGTCTATGACGTCGCGGCGAAAGCCAACCGCAAGATCGACGAAAACAGGATCGATGCGTTCGCCGAGCTGCGCTGGTCGCCCGACTCCCGGTGGCTGGCGTACGTCGCGCAGGCCGACAACTTGTTTCGCCGGATCATGCTCTATAGCGTCGCGGACGGCTCGGTAACGCCCGTGACCAGCGACCGCTACGACAGCTTCAGCCCGGCGTGGAGCCCGGACGGAAAGTGGCTCTACCTGCTGTCGGATCGAAACCTGGTCTCGGCCGTGGGCAGCCCGTGGGGCAACTACCAACCCGAGCCGTTTCTCGACAGGACCACCGAGGTCTATCAGATCGCGCTGCTGGAAAGCACCCGGCGGACGCCCTTCGCGCCGGCCGATGAGTTGCACGCGGACAACACCCCCGAACGGCGCAGCGACGACGCGACGAAGGGGGGGACGCCGGCCGCCACCCAACCGGTCACGTCGAGCGGCGCCGGGCCAGGCGGCGCCGCTGCAACCGCGTCAAGCACCTCCGCGACGGCTTCGGCGACGTCCGGCGCGGTCGAGGTGAAGGTCGATCTGCGCGGCATTCAGGAGCGGCTGTTCAAGGCGCCCGTGCCGGCCGGGAACTACGGCGCGCTCTCGGCCAATGACAAGGCCCTGTTCTTTGTATCCACGCCCAGCGGTGAACGGAAGCACAACCTGGTCGCCTTCAACATCGCCGCCGAGAACGTCGAGATCAAGACCGTCGTCGCCGACGTCGCCGGGTACGAGATGTCGCAGGACGGGAAGAAGCTGATGGTGCGAAAGGGCGACGCGCTCTACATCATCGACGCCGCACACGCCGCGGCCGACCTCGACAAGAAGAACGTCGAGCTGGGCGGCTGGATGCTCTCCGTCATTCCGCGCGAGGAGTGGCGGCAGATGTTCACCGAGGCGTGGCGGCTCGAGCGCGATTACTTCTATGACCGCGGCATGCACGGCGTCGACTGGAAAGCGATGCTGACCAAGTACCTGCCGCTCGTCGACCGCGTCAGCACGCGCGGCGAGCTCTCGGACCTCCTGGCGCAGATGGTGTCGGAGCTGTCCGCGCTGCACATCTTCGTCTACGGGGGCGACCAGCGCACCGGCGACGACGACATCGCGCTCGCGTCCCTGGGGGCGGTCCTCACGCGCGACGCGAACGCGGGCGGCTACCGCGTCGAGCGCATCTATCAATCCGACCCGGATGAGCCGGAGCGGCGCAGCCCGCTGACTCGCCCCGAAGCCGGCGTGAACGTCGGCGACGTCATTCAGGCGATCAACGGCGTGGCGACGCTCTCCGTGCCCGACGCCGGACTGCTGCTGCGGCGCCAGGCGGGCAGGCAGGTGCTGCTGCACGTTAAGCCCGCCTCGGGTGCGCCGCGGGATTGCATCGTCGTGCCCATGTCGACCGCCGCCGCGGAAGACCTGCGCTATCACGATTGGGAGCTCTCGCGGCGCCGGCTGGTGGAGGAGTGGAGCAACGGCCAGATCGGTTACGTCCACCTGCGGGCCATGGGCGGTGGGAACTTTACCGAGTGGGCCAAGGGCTACTTCCCGGTCTTCAACCGCAAGGGGCTCATCGTCGACGTGCGACACAACCGCGGTGGCAACATCGATAGCTGGATCCTCGGCCGGCTCCTGCGCAAAGCCTGGTTCTACTGGAACCAGCACTGGGGACAGGCGCCGAACTGGAACATGCAGTACGCCTTCCGCGGGCACGTCGCCGTACTGTGCAACGAGCGGACCGCCAGCGACGGCGAGGCGTTCAGCGAGGGCGTCAAGCGGCTTGGACTCGGGAAGGTGATCGGCACCCGCACCTGGGGCGGCGAAATCTGGCTGTCGTCCAGCAACTTCCTGGTGGACAAGGGCATCGCCACCTCAGCCGAGTACGGGGTCTACGGCCCACAGGGCGAGTGGCTGATCGAAGGTCACGGGGTCGAGCCGGACATCGTGGTGGACAACCTGCCGCACGCGACGTTCAAGGGCCAGGACGCGCAGTTGCGGGCGGCGGTGGATTATCTGCTGAAGACGATTCAGGAAAAGCCGGTCGAGCCGCCGGTCGTGCCCCCGTTTCCCGACAAGTCGAAATAGCCGCGCCCGTGGGCGGCATGCAGACTCGAGCGCGGCAGCGCCGCAAACTACACCGGCGTGGCGCCCGCGTCCGGGGCAGGACCCGGGTCGTGAGTACCGCCGGCCGACTTCCGCAGCGCCGCCACGATCGCACGTACCATCTCTTCGGGCATCTCGCAGTCGTCGGCGAACTGCGAGTCGGCCCGGTATGCGGCCCGGCCCAGCGCGATGGTCTGCTGGTAGGTGTGCAGGTAGGCGACGCACGCGGGACACGCCGCCAGGTGACGTTCGAATTCCGCTTTCTGCGCGGACGGCGTCTCGCCGGCGACGTAGTCGTTGAGGAACCCGATCAGGTCACGACAAGTGATCAGAGCACACCTCCCCGGAGCCGCGCGTCCAACAGGTTTCGCAGCGCCTGGCGCGCGCGGTGCAGCCTGACCTTGGCGGCGCCGGGCGCGATCGCCAGCAGCCGCGCCGTGTCGTCGGTCGTGAGCTCTTCGATGTCGCGCAGCTTCAGAACCACGCGATAGGGCTCGGGCAGTTGCTCGATGCCGGCGCGGACCTGCTCGCGCACTTCGGCGCGTTGCGCCATCTGTTCCGCGGACCCCTGCCACTCGGCGGCCGGCTCGGCCTGGTGCCCGTCGTCCAGGAAGCGCGGCAGAAGCGTCTCGATGGAGCGTTCCTGTCGCCGCGAGGCGCGGCGGAGTCTCATCAGGGCGGCGTTCACAGTGATCCGATGCAGCCAGGTGGACAACCTGGACTCGCCGGCAAACCCGCTCATCCCGCGCAGGGCGGCGATGAAAGCCTCCTGCACGGCGTCGTGCGCGTCGTCCTCGTTTACCAGGATCCGCCGCGCCACCGCGAGCATCCGCCCGCCGAAGCGGCGAACGATCGACTCGTAGGCCTGCGGGTCGCCGGCGCGCAGCCCCGCCAGCAACTCCGCCTCGTCCGGGTCGGACCCAGCCGTGGCGCCGGACGCAATGCGCGGCTCCATCATGCGCTCAAGCTAACCGGCCTGCGCCGCGCCGGCAACGACGCCGGACCGGGTCGGCCCGAGCGGCATCACGCGCTGCACGATCGCCGCCTCTGGGATGCCGCACGCGCGCCGGAGTTACGCAGCTGCCGGCCAAATTCCTCGCGTGAACAACCAGGACTCACGGCTCCGCCACGGTCGCAAGCGGCGGGTCGGCCTGGACGTCCGCCGGAAGCGGCCAGCCCTCACCCGGCGCGTCGCCGGCGTACAGGCGCCCGCCGCATCGCAGGCCGTCCGGGATCGTCAGCCGGAACGAGGCGCCGTCCGCAAGGCGCACCGTAAGCGCGTATCCGCCGTCGCCGGATTCGAGCGTGGCGGCGGTGGCGCCGGTCTGCCCGGCGCCGGAGGCGGTCAGAACGGTCGCGAACACGACGTGTTTCTGCCGCTTGGGTCCGGCGATCTCCAGTCGCCCCCAGATGGGTGTGCGCCCGAACTCGGGTCCGAGCAGCGTCGGTCGGCCCAGTTCATACCAGGCGTTGGCGTGACGTCCGGCGGACGCAGGCTTCACCAGCCGCTCGAAGCCGTCGCGCGCACCCCCGACGTACGTGCGGCCGGCGGCCGGACCGTCGGCGATGACACGCTGCCGCGCCGGGCCGCCCGCGATCGTGACCGTTCGCGATGCCGGGAGCAGCGGCAGGCATTCCAGCGCCCCCGTGCCGTCGGTCCAACGCAGAGGCCCGCTGCGGTCCGGCACCTGCCACACGCCGCCCGCGTTCGAGCCCGCCACGCGCCGTAGCGTGTCAACATCCGCGCCGCCGACGGTCGGCCGGGAAGCGATCTGATACACGCTGATCGGCTCGGTTCCCGGCTTGGCGAGTGCCACGCGGTCGATGACGACCAGCACGCGTCCCAGCGCGAACACGAACTCGCGCGTGTAGGACTGGACGACCTCGGGCTCGTACGCGGCGCGCAGGTCGAGTGCCGCGTACGCCGCGCCGCGCGAATGGCCGTATGCGACCTTCCGACCCGTCCAGGCTGGCTTCTGCTCGATGGCACCGCCGAACTCGCGCAGCGTGCCTTCGATGGGTCGCTGCCCGCCGCGCGGCAGGTAGTCGCGCCCGTACCAGCGGATAACCCCCGTGGATTCCCACGCCAGCAGGCAGTTGTGGGCGACGGACGCGGTGCAGAACTGGTCGAAGTCGAACGGGGCTGCTTCGGCGCCCACGTGCTGCGCTCCGCCCTTGGAGGGCGTTGCTTCGAACACCACGTCCTCGGCCGACGAATTGAGCAGGCGTCCGCCAGCGCGGATCAGGAAATGACCGGCGTCGAAGTGCTGTCGGCGGCGCAGGCACGGCTGGCACGCCTCGATCCAGACGGTCATTCGGCCGGGTTCGTCGGGGCGGGCCCCGTCGCGGAACACGATCGCGCCGCCCAGGTCCCGCGCGACGGGCAGCCGGCGCGGATCGCCCGGCGCAATGCGCTCGATGCTCAGCGTGACGGGCACCCAGCACCACAGGCCGCGGAGCTCGTCGCCGGCGCGGGGGGGTGACGATCGGCCCGCGACAATCAGGGACTCCACGCGCCGCGCCACCCACGCGGCGGCGGGATCGCGCGTCCGCACCGCGAACAGGTGCGCCGTGATCGCGTCGAGCCCGCCCCACTCGGCCAGCGGCGTCGGGGGCGCGACCGTGCCGTCGTCGTGCAGGAACTGCGCATCGACGCCCGACGCGCCGCTGACGAACAGGTAGTGTTCCATCCAGCGCTGAACGTTCACCCCCTCCCACGCGTTGGCGTCGCTCAGCAAGCTCGCCAACTCCAGGGCCAGGGCCACGTCGCCCTCTTCCCGGGCGGCGGCCGCGGGCGAAGTGGGCGACGCGCCGCGCCAGGCGACGAAGGCCGGCAGCACGCCGCCCACCCAGCCGCGCAACCCGTCGACCAGCCTGGCGCGCTGCGCCGCCCATGGCGCGCCGAACTCGTCCGAGTCGCCGACCGCCAGCGCCAGCGCCGCCCAGGCGAGCCGCTCGCGGAAGACGCGCGAATCCAGCGGGCTGTCGCCCTCGGTCAGCGGCGTGAGCCGCTCGCGAACGGCGCGAAGCGCGGTGGTGCGTGCTTCGCGGGGCAGGTGTTCCCACGCCCAGTCCAGGGCCAGAACGCGCTCGAAGGCGTCGCCGGCGGCGTTGAAGGGCTGCGCCAGCTCGCGCTGCACGAGCTGCGATGCGGGCTGCCGCGCCGGTCCGCCCGGGTCGACGCACAGCAACCACGCGGCGGCCAGCAGCTCGCCGGGCAGCGTGTCGTCGGCTTTGCGGGAAAGGAAGTGCGCGCGGAGCAGGTTCAGTTCCGCCGCCCGCGCTCCGAAGCGCACGCCGGCGTCCGAGTCGTCGGCCACCAGGCCCACCGCGTGCCGGATGCGCGGCAGCTCCGCATCGCGCAGGATCAGGCGCGGATGATCCCCCGCGCTCGCGGCGCAGGTCAGCAGCAGCAGCGCGGCGCAGGCCGCGCATCCCGAACGGGTCGTCGCAGTCGTGCAGCGCGTCGGCGTGCTCATGGGCGCGTCCGCCGGTCACGGAACTTCATGGGCCGAGCGGGCAGGCGCGTCACCCGCCGCCCGAGACGTTGCGGCGGGCGATCCAGTCGTCGACGCGGCGCTCCAGGACGTCCAGCGGCAGCGTGCCCGCCAGGAGCAGCACGTCGTGGAACTCGCGCAAGTCGAAGCGCGGCCCGAGCCGCGACTCGGCCCGCTGCCGCAGCTCGCGGATGCGCAGCTCGCCCAGCTTGTAGGCCGTCGCCTGGCCCGGCCAGGCGATGTAGCGGTCGATCTCGGCGTGGATGTTCACTTCGCTCAGCGCGGTATTGTCGAGCATGAACCTGACGGCCTGCTCGCGCGTCCAGCCTAGCGCGTGCATGCCCGGGTCGACTACCAGCCGGCAGGCGCGCCACATCTCGTAGGTCAGCCGCCCGAAGTCGTCATACGGGTCGCCGAACAGGCCCATCTCCAGCCCCAACCGCTCCGCGTAGAGCGCCCAGCCCTCCCCGAACGCCGTGTACCACGCGTCCTTGCGGAACTCGGGCACGTGCTCCAGCTCCTGCGCCAGCGCGATCTGGAAGTGGTGCCCCGGGACGGCCTCGTGCAGCGACAGGGCCACCATCTCGTACTTGGGCCGCTGGTTCAATGCGTACGTGTTCACGTAGTAGTAGCCGGGCTGGCCGTTGCGGATGTCCCCGCGGCTGTAGTACGCGGTCGTCTGCGACGGAGCCATGAACTCCGGGATGCAGCGCACGCCGTAGGGCAGCCGCGGCAGCGTGCGGAACAGGCGCGGCAGTTCGGCGTCGATGCGCTTGCAGATGTCGCGGTAGCCGCGCACCAGTTCGTCGGCGTTCGTGTAATAGAACCGCGGGTCGGTGCGCAGGTAGCTCAGGAACGCCGCCAGCAGCGCGTCGCCTTGCAGCCCGGCCGCTTCGGGCCGCTGCGCCGAAAAGTCCGTGCGGCGGATCACTTCGAGCATCTCGCCCCGGATGCGCGCCACCTCGCGCAGGCCGGTCTCGTGGATTTCGCGCGCCGACAGGTTCGTGGTCGTCATGCTGCGGAGCTGGAATGCGTAGTACGCCTCGCCGTCCGGAAACGCCGAGGCGGCGATCGACGCGCGGCAGCCGGGCACGTACTCGCGCTCGACGAACGCTCCCAGCTCGCCCAGCGCCGCCTTCACCGCCGGGAGCGAAACCTCCGCGAAGCGCTGCCGCAGGCGCTGCCGGTCCGCCTCCGGAACACTGGGCGGAAAGTTGCGCAGCGGAGCGCCCAGCTCGTCGAGTCCGCCGGACTGGAGCCGGTCGAACTGCTCGGGCACGCCGCTCATCGTGACGCGCGGCGCAGTGCGCCCCTCCGCCAGGCCGGTTCGCAGCAGTTCGATGGTGTCGGCCGCCACCCGCGGGACCGCCTCAAGCCGCTTGAGATAGTTGTCGTAGTCCGCCGTCGAGGCGAAGCGCGCCCGCACGTGGAGCTGCGGCACGGTCTGCTGCGGGCCCCATCGACCGCTCACGGCGACGAGAAACGCGCGGAAGCGGTGGCCCTCCACCTCCTCCGACAAGGCGCGCTCGAACAGGTCGTAGTTGACGCGATCGTCGTCGGGCAGCGCGGCCCGGTCGATCGCGCCGAGCCGCTCGAGAAACGCGCGCGTGTCGCCCTGGCGGCGCTCGATGGCCGCCAGGCTGATGTCATTGAGCCGGTCCGCCTGCGAATAGTCCCCGCGCTCCAGCGCGTCCTCGGGGAACTCGTGCATGCGCCAGCGGAAGTGTTCGTCAAAGAGCCCGTGCAGTCGGCTCGCATGGTCGGTGTCCGCCAGGCCGGGCTGCATCACCAGGAGTCCCAACGCCAGCAGGGCTGCATCCACGCGCATGGTCGGTCCGCAGGGTCCATTGGGGGTCGCCGAACGGGCGGAGTATAACCGCCCGGCGGCGGCTGGAGAATCACGGAAGCGTTTCCGCCGCACTCGCTTGCGCTTCGTGCTCGGAAACAGGTTGCGCGTCGTACTCGGAAACAGGTTGCGCGTC